>JAGRFZ010000156.1 GCA_020445785.1 Rhodocyclaceae bacterium | reverse complement strand
TCTGGCGCTGGCGCTCGAGTTCCTGCACCAGATCCACCTTGAGGTCGGCCCGGCTCGCGACTTCGAGCACCTCGAACATCGAGATCAGCGCGCTGTGGTGGTCGAAGGTGGTGGCACTGGCCGCGAAGTGTCCGACCCGAGCGAACAGATCCTCCAGCCGAAGCAGCGTGCGAATGCGCTCGTTCAGGGGATATTCGTAGTTGATCACCAGCTTGGGCCCGAGGTCTGAATCTCGCTTGTGCTGCGCCCGATCATCCTAATTACCGCAATGGGACGCATGCGAACCGGCTTTCGCGGGACTTGCCGACACGGCGCCATGTCGCCGTGGACCACCCCCGGGTGAACCCATGCGAGACTGGCCGGCCCAGTGACGCATGCGTGGTCGTTCACGCATTGCCCCGACCCGTTGGGCAAACCTCGCCGAGACAAAAACTTTTCGTGCATTCATGGCCTTATGAATCGGCACCTATGGTCGGTAGCGATTCCTAGGATCATAGCACAGGGGTCCGATGCACCCGCTGGCAGGACCCCACCCGGCCCGCACCGCAGCGGATGGCCGGTGCCGGTCAGCGCAGCGCGCGATAACGACGATGCAGCACCGCCACCTGCGCCCGCAATTCGGCCAGCGTGCCGCCATTGTCGATGACATCGTCGGCCACCGCGAGCCGCTGCTCGCGAGTCGCCTGGGCCGCCATGATCGCGCGCACACGGTCCTCGTCGAAGCCGTTGCGCGCCATCACCCGGGCAATCTGGATCGATTCCGGCACATCCACCACACAGATGCGGTCCACCCGTTCGCGGTAGCCTCCCGCCTCCACCAGCAGCGGCACCACCAGGATCACGTACGGCGCCTCGCTGGCGGCGATCTGCCGTTCGGACTGGGCCCGGATGAGGGGATGGAGGATGCCTTCCAAGCGAGACCTCGCCGCCGGATCGTCGAATGCCAGCGTACGCATCGCATCGCGGTCGAGGGCACCATCGGCGCGCCGCACCCGCTCGCCGAAGGCATCGACGATCGCAGTCATCGCCTCTCCGCCCACGGCGGTCAGGCGATGGGCGATGACGTCGGTGTCGACGACGGCGGCGCCCAGTTCGCCGAACCGATCGGCGGCCGCGCTCTTGCCCGAGCCGATGCCGCCGGTGAGGCCGATGACCGGCGCGGTTCCGGCAGTGCTCACTCGCCCTGCCCCCGCCACCGGCATGCGCTTACCGCTCGCAAGGCTCGCGCTCCAGATCCTCGAAACGGGCGGCGCTGTCGCTTGCCAGCGTTGCCAGCACATCCACCGGCCCACGCACTTCCAGGCGATGCACCATGTTGCCGCGGGCGGTGATGGTGCCGCCGGTCACGCCGCGGGCTTCGAGTCGTCGCAGGTGCAGCTTGGCCGAACTCTCGGTCTTGAACAGCCCGAGCGAGATCGCGTATTGAAACGGGCCTTCCTCCTGCAGGATGAAGAGGTCACGCACGCCCTGGCTGCGGATCTCCTGAACCTTCCGCTCGGCTTCCCGGCGCCCTGCCAGCGGCGGCACGTGCACCCAGTACGAGGTCGGACGCAGCGTGGCATCGTCCGCCAGCGTGACGGAGGCTTCGAGATCCTGCGCCATCGCCGCCAGTTCCTCGCTCAGTTCGTCGGTCAACTCGATGAAGCGGATGCAGGCACGCGGCACCGCGACCGATTCGACGGGATCCGGTGCCGGCTCGACCGGCACCGCCACGATCGGCGGCGACGGTTGCGGCGCCGGCGCCGAAACTTCCGTCGGCTCGACCTCGATTGCGGGCTCGGCCACCGGGACTTCCGGCGGCAACTGGTCGAGCGCCACGAGCCGGATCGCGTCGGGCCGCAGTTGGTTGGTCAGCCGTTCCGGCTCGCCCCTGCCGTCGCTGCCGCCGAGCAGCCCGGCCAGGCCGGCCGCCGCCAGCAGGCTGAGCAGCAGCAGGACGAAGAAGATCACTCGCGCCATGGCTCCACCCGCCCTCAGCCGACCTTCGGCAGGTGGGACAGCGACTGCGCGATCGCCTCCGCCGGGTAGTCGAAATTCTCGAGCTCACCGCCGAGCATGCGTTCGTAGGCACTCATGTCGAAGTGGCCGTGCCCGGTCAGGTTGAACAGGATGGTCCTCGGCGCACCGCTGTCGCGGCAGCGGATCGCCTCGTCGATCGCCGCACGGATGCCGTGGCAGGATTCGGGCGCCGGGATGATGCCTTCATTACGCGCGAACAGCAGGCCGGCCTCGAAGGTCTCGACCTGGGGCACCGCCACCGCCTCCAGCAGGCCCTCATGAACGAGTTGCGAGACCAACGGAGAATCGCCGTGATAACGGAGTCCGCCGGCATGGATGCCCGGCGGCACGAAGTCGTGGCCGAGGGTGTACATCTTCATCAGCGGCGTAAAACCGGACGCGTCGCCGAAATCGTAGGCATAGGCACCGCGGGTCAGGGTCGGGCAGGAGCTCGGTTCGACCGCGACGCAGCGCAGGTCGCGCGCCCGGGGGTCGCCGGCCGCCTTGTCCGCCAGAAACGGGAAGGCGATGCCGCCGAAGCTGGAGCCACCGCCGCAGGGACCGAAGATCACATCCGGATAGATGCCGATCTTGTCGCACTGGCGCTTGGCCTCGAGACCGATCACGGTCTGGTGGAGCAGCACGTGATTGAGCACCGAACCGAGCGTGTAATTGGTGTCGGCTCGGCCGGCGGCCTCCTCGACGGCCTCGGAGATGGCGATTCCGAGCGAACCGGGATTGTCCGCATCCTGTGCCAGGATGCGCCGCCCGGTTTCGGTCAGCTGCGACGGGCTGGCGAACACCTCGGCGCCCCAGGTCTGCATCATCATGCGGCGATAGGGCTTTTGGCCGTAGCTGACCTTGACCATGTAGACCCGAACCTCGAGACCGAACATCTGGCCGGCGAAGCTGATCGAAGAGCCCCACTGGCCGGCGCCGGTCTCGGTGGTCAGCCGGCGGATGCCGGCCTCGCGATTGTAGAAGGCCTGAGGTACTGCCGAGTTGGGCTTGTGGGAGCCGGCCGGCGACACGCCCTCGTACTTGTAGTAGATGCGGGCCGGCGTCTGCAGTGCACGCTCCAGTCGCACCGCACGCATCAAGGGACTGGGACGCCAGATCTTGTAGACCTCGCGGACCGCCTCCGGAATGGGAATCCAGCGCTCGGCGCTCATCTCCTGTTCGAGGATGGGGCCGGGAAAGATCGCACCCATCTGTTCGGGTGTCGCCGGCTCGCCGTCCGGCCCCAGCGGCGGGGCCGGCGGATGGGGCATGTCCGCCACCACGTTGTACCAGTGGGTCGGCATTTCGTGCGTCTCGAGCACGACGCGGGTATCGTCGGTCATTGCGATCTCCTGGGCTCGGGCTGCGCCTTCCAGGCCGCCGTCATTCGCGTTCAGAGCGTGATGTTAGCCCGATCCTCCGCAATGCGCGCCAGACCTTCGAGCACCAGATTGCCGATCTGCCGGCACGGCACCTCGAGCGCCGGCGCGATCACCCCGGCGGCCCCGCCGCTGAGCAGGCAGATGGGATCCTGCGCAGGCGCGCAGCGGGCGAACATGCGCTCGATCGCGCCGACCTGGGCCTCGAGGCAGCCGCTGACGATCGCGTCCTCGGTGCGACGCGGTCGCGGCACGTGACGGCCATCGGCGAACGGCAGATCCGACGTATCGCGGGCGAGCGATCGCCGCATCAGCGCCAGGCCGGGCAGGATCAAGCCACCGTCGAAACCACCGTCGGCATCGAGCAGGTCCACCGTCGTCGCGGTACCTGCCATCACCACCAGGGCGGCGCCCCGATGCAGATGCCGGGCGCCGATCAACGCGGCCCAGCGATCGGCGCCGAGTTGGTTCGCCCGCAGGTAGCGGTTCACCACCCCGCACTGCCGCTCGCGCGCCAGGTTCCAGCGCACCTCGAGCCCGGCCGGCAGCGCCATCTCGACCTCGGCGGCGCGGCGCGCACCGGCGACATTGGCACCGACCGCGACATGCGGCCGCCCAGCGCCGAGAATCTCCGGCGCCAGACGCTCCAGATGGTCGTATTCGAGCGCCCCCTGGGCGAGCCAGCGACCGTCCCCATGCACGCCCCACTTGAGTCGCGTGTTGCCGAGATCCAGCAACAGCTTCAAGGCAGCGGCCTCAGCGAGACATCCCCTGCGACCACCCGGCGCTCACCGGCCTCGGTCTGCAGTCGCAGGGCGCCGTCGTCGGCCACGCCCAAGCAGACGCCTTCGAACGACGAGGCCTCGTCGCCGACCCGGACCGGCAGCCCGGCATGGGCGTTGCGCTGTTCCCAGGCACCACGAAAGGCGGCGAAGCCGGCGGCCGCGTAAGTCTCCAGCAATGCGTCGAACTGCAGCAGCAGCGCCGCCAGCAGGTGCTCGCGCGACGGCGGGGAAGTCAGGAGCTGGTCGAGCGCGGCGATCGGCTGCCCTTCCGGCAGGACAGCATCCTGCGGTCGCGCGAGGTTCACACCGATACCGATCACCGCGTGGGTCGCCGTACCGCCGGAGGACGCCAGTTCGACCAGGATGCCGGCGAGCTTGCCCCCCGGCACCAGCACGTCGTTGGGCCATTTCAGCCCCACCGCGGCGACCCCCAGTGCTTCCAGCGTACGAGCCACCGCGAGGCCCGCCACCAACGAGAGTCCGGCGGGCGCCGGCGAACCCGGGGCAAGGCGCCAGCGCATCGAGAAGGTCAGGCTCGCCCCCGGCGACGACAGCCACTGGCGACCACGCCGCCCCCGCCCGGCGGTTTGCCGCTCACAGACCAGCACATGCACCCGGCCGTCGTCCCGCGGTACTTCACGCATCAGGCGGCTGTTGGTCGAGTCGCACTGGTCGAGCGCGCGGATCGAGAACCCCTGCGCGCAGTCGCCGAGGGCGGCTGAAATCGCAGCGGGGTCGAGGGGAGAGGTCGACAGGATGGGCATCGGCAACGGCCTGACCGGACAAGTGCCTCCCATTATCCCGGAAGCGACGGCCGGAGGTCGGATGCACGGCGTCCCCCGCTGAACCCGACCGCGCCGCCTGCGCGGCGTCGTACCCCCGCGGCGGCCGCGGGATCAGCCGGCGTCGCCGGCCGGTGCACGATCCTCGTCGAGACCCAGCTCCTGGATCTTGCGGGTGATGGTGTTGCGCCCGAGCCCCAGCAATTGCGCGGCCTCTACCCGGCGGTCTCCGGTGGCATGGAGGGCGCGCCGGATCAGCACCCGCTCGAAATCCTTCTGCAAGCGCTCATGGACCTGGCCCGGCGCCTCGGCCAGCAAGCGGTCGGCTTCGTCCGCGAGCACCTCGCGCCAATCGCCGCCGGCCGGCGGCAGCGGGCTCGAATCGCGCAGTTCGCTCGGCAGATCCACCACGTCCACACTCTGGCCCGGCGCCATCACGGTGAGCCAATGGCATACGTTCTCGAGTTGGCGCACGTTGCCGGGAAAGGTCTGGCCCTGGATGTGCTGCAGCGCCGCTTCCGTCAGCCGTTTGGGCTCGCCGCCGAGTTCTCGTGCGCTCTTTTGCAGGAAGTGGCGGGCCAGCAGCGGAATGTCCTCGCGGCGCTCGCGCAACGGCGGCAGGCGCAGGCGGATCACGTTGAGGCGATGGAACAGGTCTTCCCGGAACAGACCCTCCTTGACCCGTTCGTCGAGATTCTGGTGTGTCGCCGCGATGACGCGGACGCTGGCGCGGATCGGCTGGTGGCCGCCGACCCGGTAGTAGTGGCCGTCGGACAACACCCGCAGCAGCCGGGTCTGCAGCTCGGCCGGCATGTCGCCGATCTCGTCGAGGAACAGAGTGCCGCCTTCGGCCTGCTCGAAACGACCGCGGCGCTGGGCGGTGGCACCGGTGAACGCGCCGCGCTCGTGGCCGAAGAGTTCCGACTCGAGCAGATCGCGGGGAATGGCGGCGGTGTTGATGGCCACGAAGGGCGCATCGCGGCGCGGGCTGTGGCGGTGCAGGGCGCGCGCCACGAGCTCCTTGCCGCTGCCCGACTCGCCGGTGATCAACACCGTGGCGTGGGACTGGGAGAGCCGCCCGATCGCGCGGAAGACTTCCTGCATGGCCGGCGCCTGGCCGAGAATCTCGGGTGCCAGCAGCTCCTCGTCCTTGGTTCCGGCCTGCTGCGCGCCCTGCTCCAGCGCGCGGCGCACCAGACTGACCGCCTGATCGACGTCGAACGGCTTCGGCAGGTATTCGAAGGCACCGCCCTGAAACGCCGCCACCGCACTGTCGAGGTCGGAATAGGCGGTCATGATGATGACCGGCAGTTGCGGATGGCACTGCTTGACCTCGTGCAGCAGGTCGAGTCCGGACTCTCCCGGCATGCGGATGTCCGACACCAGTGCCCGCGGCGAATCGCCCGAACGTTCGATGGCGTCGAGCACCTCGCGCGCGCTCGAGAAGCTGCGATGTTCGATGCCCTCGCGGGCGAGCGCCTTTTCGAGCACCCAGCGGATGGAGCGATCGTCATCGACGATCCATACGGCATTGTTCATGTGTCGTCGTCCACCGTTGGCGGGTCGGCGCCGAGCGGCGAAGGCCCACGGGTTGAGAGCAATTGCACCGTTATGGTGCATCAATGCTCGGGCGTGGTCACCGGCAGCAACACCGTGAAGAAGGTGCGCCCGGGGCGGCTCGCCACATCGATCATTCCCTGATGCTGTTCGACGAAGGTCTGCGCGATCGACAGACCCAGTCCGCTTCCGCCTTCCCGCCCGGACACCAGCGGATAGAACAGCGTATGACGAATGGGCTCCGGAATGCCGGGACCGTTGTCGATGACTTGCAATTCCAGTGCCAGCCTGTGGCGCCGCTTGGCGAAGGTGATCTGGCGGGCGGCGCGGGTGCGCAGGCAGATTTCGCCTTGACCATCGAGGGCTTGGGCAGCGTTACGGGCGATGTTGAGAATTGCCTGGATCAGCTGTTCCCTGTCCCCCATCAAGTCGGGCAGACTGGTGTCGTAGTCGCGGCGGACCTGAATCGCCGGAAATTCCGCGCGCACCAGGCGCCGCACCCGCTCCAGCACGTCGTGCACGTTGATCGAGGCGGGACGCGTCATGGCCCGCGCCGAGAGCAGGCGATTCATCAGATCCTGCAGCCGGTCGGCCTCGGCAATGATGACTTCGGTGTACTCGCGCAGGGCCGGGTCCGACAACTCCCGCGCCAGCAACTGGGCCGAACCGCGGATGCCACCGAGCGGGTTCTTGATCTCGTGGGCGAGATTGCGCATGAGCTCGCGATTGGCCTTCTGCTGCTGGATCAGCTGTTCTTCGCGGGCCACCCGCAACTGGGCGTCGATCGGCCGGAACTCCAGCAGCAGGCGCAGGCCTGCGGTATCGACCGGCGTCACCGTGCAATCCAGCCGCAGCACCTCGCCCGAGCGCTCGAAGTGCAGGTCGTGGCCAGTGTAGCTCCAGTTGTCGGCGAGCGCGTTCTCGATCGAGGCAGCGAGTTCCAGCGAATGCCCCAGCAACTCGCTGAGCGGGAATCCGACGAGCTTACGCTGACTGACCTCGAACAGATTCTCCGCACCCGGGTTCATGTAGCGGATGCGGCAGCTCTCGTCGAGCAGCACGACGGCGGAGGCGAGCAGTTCCAGACCGGCACACAAGCCGGCGATACGCTCGGGGGAAACGAATTCGTCTGACATTGCCGACCGACGAGCAAAAAATGCGCCACAGATCGGAACCGGGATCAACGCAGGTTGGCGATTTCCTTCTTCAGCGCCTCGATGTTGCGCCGATGCAGTTCGACCTGCTGTTTGAACGGCTCGAGCCGGTCCAGCTTCTTCTGATAATTGCGCTCGTTGCCGAAGCGGATGGAATCCTGCTCGGCCAGGGCCTGCTCCGCCTCGTTCAGCGCCTTTTGCTCGGCCTCAAGCTCGGCACCGAGAATCGAGCGCCGGCTGTCGTCCCGCGACTCCTGCTCTTCCGGACTGACCCGCGGAAAATCCTGCTCGGCGGTGCCGGCTGCCTTCGGCGCCCGCCGCGACGGCGACTTCAGCGAGGGAACCGACGATACCGGCAGATCTTCGTCGAGCTGGGCACACCCTCGCGCGTTGCCGGCATCGTTGGTGTACGTGATGCGCCCCTGCGAATCGACGCACTTGAAGATTCCGGCTGATACCCCGCCGCTGTGGATGGCCAGTGCCAATCCGAAAAGCACGATTGTACGCATCGGTCGGAGACTCCCGGAGGGTGGGGCTTCCGAGTGTAGAAAGGCCGCCGGGCAATTGCAAACACCCACAAAAAAAGGACGGGCCGTGGCCCGTCCTTGGCTGCGCCGGTCGGAAGACCGATCAGCTGCTGTAGTACATGTCGAATTCGACCGGGTGGGTGGTCATGCGCAGGCGGGTGACCTCTTCCATGCGCAGTTCGATGTAGGCGTCGATGAAGTCGTTCGAGAACACGCCGCCACGGGTCAGGAACTCGCGATCGGCATCGAGGCACTCCAGCGCCTGGTCGAGGCTGTGGCACACGGTCGGGATCTTGGCATCCTCTTCCGGCGGCAGGTCGTAGAGGTTCTTGTCGGCCGGATCGCCCGGATGGATCTTGTTCTGGATGCCGTCGAGGCCGGCCATCA
>JAGRFZ010000155.1 GCA_020445785.1 Rhodocyclaceae bacterium | reverse complement strand
AAGGGCGCCTACTGGGACGCCGAGATCAAGCGCGCGCAGCAGGACGGGCTGGACGGCTATCCGGTGTACACGCGCAAGGTCTATACCGACGTCGCCTACCTCGCCTGCGCCCGCCGGCTGCTGGCCGACCGCGACGCGGTCTATCCGCAGTTCGCCACCCACAACGCCCACACCCTGGCGGCGGTAATGACGATGGCCGGCGTCGACTGGCGGCCCGGCGACTACGAGTTCCAGTGCCTGCACGGCATGGGCGAGGGTCTCTACGACCAGATCGTCGGCCACCCCGAGCACCATCGCCTGGTGCGCATCTACGCGCCGGTCGGCAGCCACCAGACCCTGCTCGCCTACCTGGTGCGCCGGCTGCTCGAGAACGGGGCCAATTCGAGCTTCGTCAATCGCATTGTGGACGAGCGCGTACCGGTCGCCGAACTGATCGCCGATCCGGTCGAGCAGGCCGCCGCACTCGGCGGCAGCCCGCATCCGCGCATACCGCTTCCGCGGGCGCTCTATGGCGACGAGCGTGCCAACGCCGTCGGCCTCGACCTGGCGAGCGAGCAGGAACGCCGGCAGATCGCCCACGCGCTGGCCGACAGTCGTCAGAGGAATTATCTCGCCCGCGCCGACGGCCCGACGCCGACCATCGGCACTCGGCTCGCGGTGACCAGCCCGGCCGATGCCGACGACGTGGTCGGCCATGTCGCCGAGGCCGGCGAGGCCGACGTGGCTGCGGCCCTCGATCGGGCCGCCGCGGCGGCGGCGGCCTGGGCGGCGAGGCCGGCGGCCGAGCGCTGCGCCTGTCTGATGAACGCCGCCGACCTGATCGAAGCCGAGGCCCGCCCCCTGGTCGCGCTGGCGGTGCGCGAGGCGGGAAAAAGCTGGGCGAATGCGCTTGCCGAGGTGCGCGAGGCGGTGGATTTCTGCCGCTACTACGCCGCTCGGGCACGGGCTTTCGACGCCGCCAGCCACCCGGCGCTCGGCCCGGTGGCCTGCATCAGCCCGTGGAACTTTCCGCTGGCGATCTTCTGCGGCCAGGTTGCCGCCGCGCTGGCGGCCGGCAACCCGGTGCTGGCCAAGCCGGCCGAGCAGACGCCGCTGATCGCGGCCGAGGCGGTGCGGCTGCTGCACCGTGCCGGCATCCCCGCCGAGATCCTGCAGTTGCTGCCGGGACGCGGCGAGACTGTCGGCGCCGCGCTGGTGGCCGACCCGCGGGTGCGCGGCGTACTGTTCACCGGCTCGACCGAAGTCGCGCGCCTGATCAACCGGCGGCTCGCCGAGCGCGGCGGCGACGTACCGCTGATCGCCGAGACCGGCGGCCAGAACGCGATGATCGTCGATTCGACCGCGCTGCCCGAGCAGGTGGTGGCCGATGTGCTGGCGTCGAGCTTCGATTCCGCCGGCCAGCGCTGCTCGGCGCTGCGGGTGCTGTGCCTGCAACAGGAAATCGCCGACGAGGTACTCCTGATGCTGTGCGGCGCCCTCGACGAGCTGCGCATCGGCGATCCGGCCGACGTGCGCACCGACGTCGGCCCGGTGATCGACGACGAGGCCCGCGACGGCCTCGAGCGACACGTCGCGGCGATGCGCGCGCTCGGCGCCCGGGTCACCCGCCGCTCGCTGCCCGAGGCCTGTCGCAAGGGCAGCTTCGTCGCGCCGACGATCATCGAGCTGAAGCGCTTCGCCCAACTCGCACGCGAGCAGTTCGGCCCGATCCTGCACGTGCTGCGCTTCGCCGCCGATGAACTCGACCCGCTGGTCGCACACATCAATGCCACCGGCTACGGCCTGACCATGGGGGTGCATTCGCGCATCGACGAGACCGTGGCGCGGGTGGTGGCGAAGGCCAAGGTCGGCAACCTCTATGTCAATCGCAACCTCATCGGCGCGGTGGTGGGGGTCCAGCCCTTCGGCGGCGAGGGGTTGTCCGGTACCGGCCCGAAGGCCGGCGGGCCGCTCTACCTCCATCGTCTGCTGCGCAACAGCCCCGGGCCGGTGCTGGCAGACGGCGCACGCACGGTAAGCCCGGCGAGCGCCCAGCCGGCGCTCGCGGCCTTGCTGGCCTGGCTCGACACGCGCGGCCGTGCCGGACTCGACGGCGACGCCCTGGCGCGTCTGCGAGACGCCGCCGATGTGGCCACGGCAGCCAACCTGAGCGGACGCAGCCTGGCGCTGCCGGGGCCGACCGGCGAAGACAACCGCCTGGGTTTCGTGCCGCGCGGGCTGCTGGCCGGCGTCGCGGCCAACCGGGCCGGTCTGGTGCAACAACTGATCGTGGCGCTGACCAGTGGCAACCGCCTGCTGTTACCCGACTGCGCCGAAGCCGACGCGCTGCTGGCCGAGCTGCCCACCGAGGTGCGCGACCGGGTGTGCAGCGCGGCCGACTGGTTCGAACAATCTTTCGCCGCGTTGCTGTTCGATGGCTCGGACGCAGACGCCGACGACTGGCGTCGACGCCTGGCCGAGCGCGAAGGCCCGCTGGTTCCGCTGCTGCGAGCTTCGCCCCACTACGCCATGAGCCGGTTGGTGCACGAGCGCACGCTCTCGATCAACACCACCGCCGCCGGCGGCAATGCCAGCCTGATGGCGATGAGCGCCTGAGCCGTGGCGGGCGCGGACAACCCGAATGTCGCCCGGCCCGGGCTTGGATGTAAGCTCGATGCCGGCTTCATCGCCGCAACAATAAACCGCCGGTCATCATCGACCGGCCCGTTCCAAGGAGGAGATACCCGATGAACAAGACCCTGCTCGCCACCGCCCTGGCTGCGCTCGGGCTGGCCGCCCAGCCGGCCCTGGCCGAACTGCCGGTGGCCATCGCCGGCCCGATGACCGGCCAGTACGCCTCCGCCGGCGACCAGATCCGCAAGGGCGCGGAGATGGCCATTGCCGACATCAACGCCAGCGGCGGCGTGCTCGGCGAAAAGCTGGTGCTCGAGGTCGGCGACGATGCCTGCGACCCCAAGCAGGCGGTGTCGGTGGCCAACACCATGGTGAACAAGGAGATCGTCTTCATGCACGGGCACTGGTGCTCGAGTTCGACGATTCCGGCCTCGGACGTCTACTACGAGGCCGACATTCCGATGGCCACGGTGTCGACCAACCCCCAGGTGACCGAACGCGGCCTCGAGAACATCTTCCGCATCATGGGTCGCGACGACCAACAGGGCCTGGTCGCCGGCACGTATCTGGCGGATCATTTCAAGGGCAAGAAGATCGCCGTAGTGGACGACAAGAGCGCCTACGGCAAGGGGCTGGCGGACGAGATCGCCAAGGCCATGACCGCCCGCGGCGCCGTGCCGGCGCTGCGGGAATCGATCACCGCCGGCGAAAAGGACTACTCCGGCCTGGTGACCAAGCTCAAGCGCGATGGCGTCCAGGTGATGGCCTACGGCGGCTACCACACCGAGGTCGCGCTGATCCTGCGTCAGGCCCAGCAGGCCGGCCTCGACCTGACGGTGATGGGCGGCGACACCATGACCAACTCCGAGCTGGTCACCGCCGCCGGCCCGGCCGCCGACAAGGTGCTGTTCACGTTCTCGCCCGATCCGCGCAAGAACGCCGCGGCGGCACCGGTGGTGGAGAAGTTCCGCGCCGCCCAGATCGAGCCCGAGGGCTACGTGCTGTATGCCTACGCGGCGATGCAGCTCTTCGAGCAGGCGGCCAAGGCGGCCGGCAGCACCGACTACGAAGCCCTGCAGAAGGCGATCCTGGCGGGCAGCTTCGACACCGTGATCGGCAACCTGTCGTTCGACGCCAAGGGCGACCAGAAGGCCCCCGGCTTCGTCGTCTACCAGTGGCAGGGCGGCCAGTACGACTACGCCCGTTGATGCCCGGCGACCGCCGCAGCGTCGGCCGGCGCCGCTTCGCCGCGGGTCGCTCTGCGACCTGCCCGATCACGTCCTGACAGCGACCGGGACCGCCGCCGGCATGGCGCGGCCCCGGCCACGCACGGCAAGGGAGTTTCCGTGGCCTACGCACTCCAGCAACTGATCAACGGGCTGACGCTCGGCGCCATGTACGGCCTGATCGCGATCGGCTACACGATGGTCTACGGCATCATCGGCATGATCAACTTCGCCCATGGCGACATCTTCATGGTGAGCGCCTTCATCGCGGTCACCTGCTTCACGCTGCTCGCCGCCGCCGACGTCAGCTCGATCCCACTGGCGCTGATGTTCGTGCTGGTGGTGACGATCTTCTTCACCTCCGCCTACGGCTGGGCGGTGGAGCGCGTGGCCTACCGGCCGCTGCGCGGCGCGACCCGGCTGGCACCGCTGATCTCGGCAATCGGCATGTCGATCTTTTTACAGAACACCGTCCAGCTCACCCAGGGCGCGCGGGTAAAGCCGATTCCACCGGTGATCGAGGGCGGCATCGAGGTCTGGAACACGGCGGATTTCGCCGTCCAGATCGGCTGGAGCCAGCTGCTGATCATCGTCACCACGGTGGTGCTGATGGTGGCCTTCAACTGGATGATCAGCCACACCGCCTTCGGCCGCCAGCAGCGCTCCTGCGAGCAGGACCGCACCATGGCGGCGCTGCTCGGGGTGAACGTGGATCGCACGATCTCGCTGACCTTCATGCTCGGCGCGGCCCTGGCCGCGGTGGCCGGCGTAATGGTCACCGTCTACTACGGCGTGGTCGATTTCTTCATCGGCTTCCTGGCCGGCATCAAGGCCTTCACCGCGGCAGTGCTGGGCGGCATCGGCTCGCTGCCGGGCGCGATGCTCGGCGGCCTGCTGATCGGCCTGATCGAGTCGTTCTGGGCGGCCTACCTGTGGGCCGAGTACAAGGACGTGGCGACCTTCGGCATCCTCTGCCTGGTGCTGATGCTGCGCCCCTCCGGCCTGCTCGGCCGGCCCGAAGTGGAGAAGGTGTGATGAGCCTGTCCGCCCGGCCGCCCGAAGAGCATGCGATCCCACCTGTGGGGGTGAGGCAAGGGTTTCGCGAAGCACTGCTTCGCGCTTGCCGAACGGGCCGGCTGTGCAAAGCCGGCACTGGACTGAGGCAAAGGTTTCGCGAAGCATTGCTTCGCGCTTGCCGAACGGGCCGGCTGAGTTTGGCCAGCCCTCCGATGTCGCGAAGCGAAAGGAGGGTCCTGCAATGAGCGCGGTCGTCTTCGCCCACCATGGCATGACACCGGCCGAACGCCTGCGCGACGCCGGCTGGGTGGCCTTCGTCGCTCTCGTGCTCGGTATCCCGCTGATCGGATTGACCACGGTCGATGCCGGCGGCCGGCTCGAAGTGGCGACGCGCTTCGGCATGCTGGCCCTGTTCGTGGCGGTCGCCTTCATCGGCCGGATTGCGCTGCGGCTGACCCTCGACCACCTGCGCGTACGTCGCCTCGGCCGGGAGCGCGCCGCCGCCGCGGCCGACGGCGGCCGCGGGCTGGCGCAGCGCATCGTCACCGTGCTCGGCTGGTTCGCCCTCGGCGCGGCCTTCACCCTGCCGCTGATATTCTCCGGCAACCGCTACGTGGTGGACACCGCCACCACGGTGCTGATCTACGTCATGCTGGGCTGGGGGCTCAATGTGGTGGTCGGCCTGGCCGGCCTGCTCGACCTCGGCTATGTCGCCTTCTATGCGGTCGGCGCCTACAGCTATGCCCTGCTGTCCACCCAGTACGGCTGGGGCTTCTGGGAAGCGCTGCCGGTGTCGGGCGCATTGGCGGCGAGCTTCGGCATCCTGCTCGGCTACCCGATCCTGCGCCTGCGCGGCGACTATCTGGCGATCGTCACGCTGGGCTTCGGCGAGATCATCCGCATCATCCTGGTGAACTGGACGGAGTTTTCGAACGGGCCCAACGGCATCAGCTCGATTCCGCGCCCGAGCTTCTTCGGCCTCGAATTCACGCGCCGCCCGGCCGAGGGCGAGCAGAGCTTCGCCGCCTTCTTCGGCCTCGACTACTCGCCGATGCAGCGCCTGATCTTCCTCTACTACGTGATCCTGGTGCTGGCCCTGCTGACCCACGCCTTCGTCTCGCGGCTGCGCAAACTGCCGGTCGGGCGTGCCTGGGAAGCCCTGCGCGAAGACGAGATCGCGTGCCGGGCGATGGGCATGAACACCACCAACATCAAGCTCTCGGCCTTCGCCATCGGCGCCATGCTGGGCGGCTTCGCGGGCGTCTTCTTCGCCGCCCGCCAGGGTTTCATCTCGCCCGAGAGCTTCGTCTTCACCGAGTCGGCGATCGTGTTGGCGATCGTCGTGCTGGGGGGCATGGGTTCCCAGATGGGGGTGGTGCTGGCCGCCACGCTGCTGGTGCTGATCCCGGAATTCGGCCGCAATTTCGCCGAATACCGGATGCTGCTGTTCGGCGCCGCGATGGTGCTGATCATGGTGTGGAAGCCGGGCGGGCTGCTCAGCCACCGGGAGCCGACGCTGCGCCTCGACGCGCCCGCGACGGGCACGGAGGGCGCGCGATGAACGCCTTGCTCTCGGTGCACAAGCTGACCATGCGCTTCGGCGGCCTGACCGCCATCGACGAGCTCTCGCTGGAAGTGCCGGCCGGCAAGATCACCGGCATCATCGGCCCCAACGGCGCCGGCAAGACCACCTTGTTCAACTGCCTCACCGGCTTCTACAAGCCCACCAGCGGCCATCTGCGGCTGGCCCATCCGGTGCGCGGCGAGATGCGCCTGGAACGCCTCGCCAGCCACAAGGTGGTGCGCGACGCGCAAGTCGTGCGCACCTTCCAGAACATCCGCCTGTTTCCGAAGATGACGGTGCTCGAGAACCTGATCATCGCCCAGCACAATCGCCTGCAACGGGCTTCGAAGTTCTCGCTGGCCGGTCTGTTCGGTCTGCCGGGCTATCGTGCGGCCGAGGCCGAGGCGGTCGAACGCGCCGCCACTTGGCTGACCCGGCTCAAGCTCGAGAGCCTCGCCGACCACGCCGCCGGCGACCTGCCCTACGGCATCCAGCGGCGCATCGAGATCGCCCGCGCGCTGTGTGTCGAGCCGGTGCTGCTGTGCCTGGACGAGCCGGCGGCCGGCCTCAACCCGCGCGAATCGGCCGAGTTGAACGAATTGCTGGTGCACCTGTGCCGCGAACGCGGCATCGCGATTCTGCTGATCGAACACGACATGAGCGTGGTGATGAACGTCTCCGACCACATCGGCGTGATCAACTACGGCCGCAAGATCGCCGAAGGCACGCCGGCCCAGGTGCAGAACGACCCGCAGGTGATCAAGGCCTATCTCGGCGAGGACGACGAGGACGCATCCGGGGAGGTCGCGGCATGATGCTGACGATGACGGGCGTGCATGCCCACTACGGCCACATTCACGCGCTGCGGGGTATCGACGTCGAGGTCCAGGTCGGCGAGATCGTCACCCTGATCGGTGCCAACGGTGCCGGCAAGTCCACGCTGATGATGAGCCTGTTCGGCAACCCCCGCGCCAGCGCCGGGCAGATCGTCTTCGACGGCGAAGACATCACCCGCCTGCCGACCCACGAGATCGCCCTGCGCGGCATCTCGCTGGTGCCGGAGGGGCGCCGTGTGTTTCCCCGCATGACGGTGATCGAGAACCTGCAGATGGGCGCCAACTTCAGCGCACCGGACAACTTCGAGGCGGACGCCGCGCGCGTCTTCGCGATGTTCCCGATCCTCGACGAGCGGCAATCCCAGCGCGCCGGCACCCTGTCCGGCGGCGAGCAGCAGATGCTGGCGATCGGCCGCGCGCTGATGAGCCGGCCCAAGCTGCTGCTGCTCGACGAGCCCTCGCTCGGGCTGGCGCCGATCTACATCCGGCGCATCTTCCAGATCGTGCGCGAACTCAACCGCGACCACGGCATGACCATCCTGCTGGTGGAGCAGAACGCCAACCAGGCGCTCAAGGTCGCCCACCGCGGCTACGTGCTGCAGCACGGCGGCATCACCATCGCCGGCAGCGGCGAGGAACTGCTGGCCAGCCCCGAGGTGCGGGCCGCCTACCTCGAAGGCGGGCACGCCTGACCTCCGCACATCCGCCGCAATGACATCCCGCAACCCCGCCGCGGCACGCTGGCTGCCCTACGTGGTGCTCGGCGTCGGCCTGCTGGCGGTCTCCTTCGGCGCCATCCTGGCGCGGCTGGCCCAGGCCGAGCAGGTGCCGTCGCTGGTGGTCGCGACCTGGCGCCTGGGCCTGGCGGCCCTGCTGGTAACGCCGCTGGCTCTGGTCCACGGGCGACGCGAGCTGCTGCACCTGAGCTGCCGGCAACTGGCGATGACCTTGTCCGCCGGCTTCTTCCTGGCCCTGCACTTCGCGACCTGGATCAGCTCGCTCGAATACACCTCGGTGGCGTCGAGCACCGCCCTGGTCACCACCAACCCGCTGTGGATCGGCCTCGCCGCCTTCGTGTTGTTCGGAGAGCGCCCCCACCGCCTGATGATCGGCGGCATCGCGCTGTCGCTGGCCGGCAGCCTGCTGATCTTCTGGAGCGACAGCCAAAGCGCCGAGGCCGGCCGCGCGCCCTTGCTCGGCAACGGCTTGGCACTTGTCGGCAGTTGGTGCTTCTCGGCCTACCTGCTGATCGGGCGCCGGCTGCGCGCCGGGCTCGGCCTGCCGGCCTACATCTGGCTGGCCTACGGTACCGCGGCGCTATTGCTGGTGGCCGCCAGCGGTGCCGCAGGCGCCTCGCTGGTGGCCCACTCCGGCACCGCCTGGGCGGTGCTGCTGGGCATGGCGCTCGGCCCGCAACTGCTCGGCCATACCGCCTACAACTGGTCGCTGCGCCATGTCTCGGCGACCTTCGTCGCGGTGGTCACGCTGGGCGAGCCGGTCTGCGCCGCGCTGCTGGCCTGGCTGCTGTTCGGCGAAGGCTTCGCGCCGCTCCAGTTCGCCGGCTTCAGCCTGCTCCTGGCCGGCATCTACCTCGCCGCCCGCGGCGAGGCCGGGCGCTCGCCCGGACAGGCGAGCGGGCACCCCGAGGCTTCCTGAACGGCTCGCGAACGCTCAGGGGGGCCGGCAGCGACCTATTCCCGCCTGTCCGGAGGGCAGGACTCGAACGGCAAGTATCGGACGCGACCGGTCGCCTGGAGTGGCCTTCGTAGGCCGGCACCTCTGACCTGCCCCCCGAAATCAGTACTACGAGGAGTTTAGTAGAGTCCGTATCCGACAAGGAGTACGGACGTGAAGAATCGATTTTCCGAGGTGCAGATCGTCGGGTTCCTGAAGCAGGCCGAGCACGGGTGTACCGTATTCGCTGGCCTTGAGATCGGAGTTGGCGCGCAGTTTGCCGGCCGCGGCCCAGAGGTCGCGCACGCGCTTTTTGAGATGTTGTCGATTCATGTGGTGCGATGTCGGTTTGATTCAGGCCGCGAGGCCTGTGGTGAATTGTTCCAGAAGGCGAGATGCGTATGCCAGCGCGTCCGCCCGACCTTCCATCGCGCGGGCCATGTCTTCGATGAGTCGATCTCTTGTTTCGGCATTGAGCAAGGGATCGAGACGGGCGATGGTTGGAGAAGATGCCATGGTGGCAACGTCGTGACCGAGCAGCCAGGCGCCGGCGAGTTCCGGGTCATATTCAGCGGCCTCCAGCGCGGCGAGCGCGTCGGCGTCCTCGTAGATTCGACTTTCGTTGCCGGCCTCGTGGTAGCTGCGCAAGAGGATCACCAGGTCGATGACATCCTTTGGATTCTCGTGTCGTCGATCGGCCCAGGCGAAGAGTTTGAGGATGGCGATACCGGGGAGCGAGGCGACCGCCATTTCTAGATCTGGGTTCGCCTGCACCCTGACGGCGGCAGCATAAGCATCGCTGAATCCGGCCACGTTCATCATGACCGCCATCTCAGGTGGCCACGCAATGGTGTCCCGACTGGCTTCGATGCCGCCGAAGGGGATGAGATCGATCGCGTAAGGGTGTGCCAAATCAGCCGCGTGAAAGTACACGCGATGAACAAGATGGTCCGGCGCCGTGAAGCTGGGGTTCTCAAGCAGCAAAGTTTTGATCGCGTGAAATTGCTCCCAGCGATCGAGGGCAAAGGCAACGTCCACGTCCGTGGTGGCGCGGCCCGCATGCAGTCCAAACACGTTTTCGAGAAGGATGATCCGCGCCGCGGCACCCACCACGAATACCGGGGCGCCAAGCCGGTGGGCGACCTGTTGGATCTCGTCGACCACCTTGCGCGTCAGTGGATCGATGGGCCGATCAGGCTTGGGCGCCAGCGGGGTTGAGATATTGGTCATGAATCAGCTTTGCAGCTTCCAGGTTTCGGGGGTCGAGCGTGGCGAGCAAATCGGCGTAGGCCAACAGTGGCGGAACAGTTTGCGTCATGGGCTGTTCGTCGAAGTCCCAGAAGGCGTCGAGAATTTCGATATCACCTTTTGGGGCTGGGCGCAGTCGTTGCTCGGCCACTAGTTTGGTCAGATTGCGCTGCGCGGCTACCTTGTGCAGATAGAGGGTCGCTGTGTCCGGGCGCAGATACCCGGTCAGCTTCGCGGCGGCGACTTCGGCGCCCCACTGAGCACCGTATTGAGCGGCATCGGCCGCTTGCCACCAGTCGGGCGCGGGGGCCTTGAAACGACGTGCGCTCAGTTTGGGGCGCAGCCTGACCGGGTAGGTTGTGACCCACTCATTGATGAGTTTCTTGCGCTCGAGCATCACTCTGTCACGTTTGCGCCGACCGCCGGTGATGATGCCCCTGGTCACCAGATCATTGAATACCATTCCGATGGTGCCCAGCGCGACGCCTGCCGCCCGGGCGATGTCCCGATAGGGTGCGTTGAGCAATCCGGGCACGCAAAGCAATGCAAAAATGACTCGCAGATGGGCGGCGGTCCCCGCGCGCTTGTCTTCTGGTCCAGCCAACTCCAGATCTTCCTCTTTGTTGGGGCGCTGGCCTTTCACAAACACATACAGGCCGGGGCCACGCAAGTAGGCGTTGCCGGTCGCGTCGATGAACTGGAGATCGAGTTCGCGGCACTTTTCAGCGGCTTCTGCGGTGAGACGTGGGGCGACAAGGAGCGGCGGTGGCGTTTGCACGTCGTGGGCGAAGCGATTTCTGATCTCCCCCAATGCCGCGAATCGATCAACGCGCTTGATCTCAGCGACATAAAGGTAGCGCTGGCCGTTCGCTTCGATCTCGATGACGGCATCCGCTCGAAAGCCGTCTCTGTTGCGTGGTTCCCGCGCGATCACCGTGCCATGAAGGTCTGTCGTCCTTTCCAGGGCTTTCAGGGCGAGATCCAAGATCCTCCGTTCTTTGTCGTCAGCCAGCCTCATTGTTCACTATTCGTATATGTTCACGTTGCGTGAACATATACGAATAGTGAACATCAAAGCAAGTAGATTGTTCAACATGAAGGCAAGTTCACGTCACGCGAACAAGGCAATTCCTCCAACAGCGCGACTCTCAAGTCCGCATCATGTGGAGCTCCACATAAGGCCGATGTGCTTCCGTAGGCGGTACGGCGGCTTCCGAAGTGGAGCAGCCGTACCGGTGATTGAACGCTCGGAATCAAGGGTGGCGAGCGATGGCCGGCTCCCGCTCGCTCAGAAGTCCACGCTGCCGGATGCGGCAGCCCAAACCGACGCCCACCGCTCGGGCAAATGCCGGCCATTGCGAGCCATGCATGCGGCGCGACGGTCCATTCTTCCCGTTTCGCGGCGGCGCACGCTCAGGAAGCGTCGAGTTCTCGCAGGTAGCGCGCCAGGTGGGCACGCCCGCGCAGCGTCGTCGCCACTACCCAGATGCCGACGACCGCCGCGCAGATCACGACGAAGCCGGTGAATCGCGGCAGCAGCACGGCCACCACGAGGACCACCGTCGCGGCCACGGCGGCGACCACGGCCGCATTGCGATGGACGTTGCGGCGCATGGCGTCGACCTTGGCCGCCGAATCGACGCCGCCCGCGACCAGCGCCGCGCGCAAGTTCTGGTAGTCGCGCTCCTGCTTGTCCGCGCTGCGGCCGAACGGATCGTCCAGCTTCATGTGTCTCCCCCGGCGGCTTCGACCGGCAGCAGGGTTTCCGCCAGGCGTTGCCAGTAGGCGACGCCGTACGGAATGATGTCGTCGTTGAAGTCGTAGTTCGGGTTGTGCAGGGTGCAACCGCCCTGCCCCGGGCCATTGCCGATCCAGACATAGGCGCCGGGTTTTTCGCGCAGGAAGAAGGAGAAGTCTTCCGCCCCCATGCTCGGCTTCATGTCGGTGGTGAGCCCCGCCTCACCGACCACCTCGGCGGCGACCCGCGCACACAGATCGGCCTCGGCCCGGGTGTTCACGGTCGGCGGATAGCCGCGGTGGTACTTGAAGGCGACGTTGGCGCCGAAGCCGGCGCCGATGCCCGCGCAGATACGCTGCATGGCCTGCTCGACTTTGTCCTGTACCTCGGGCCGGAACGCGCGCACGGTGCCCGAGAGCTGGGCCCGGTCCGGGATTACGTTGCTGGCCTCGCCGGCGTGGAAGCAGGTCACCGACACCACCACCGGATCGAGGGGATCGACGACGCGACTGGCGATGGTCTGCAACGCCTGCACCAGCGCGGCGCCGGCGGCGACCGGGTCGACGCCGAGGTGGGGCATGGCCGCATGGGCGCCATGGCCGAGGATCTCGACCTCGAAGTGGTCGGCGCTGGCCATGACCGGCCCCTGATGCACCGCAATATGGCCCTCCGGCAGGCCGGGCCAGTTGTGCATGCCGAACACCGCGTCCATCGGAAAGCGCTCGAACAAGCCGTCCTCGATCATCGCCAGGCCGCCGCCGTCCCCTTCCTCCGCCGGCTGGAAGATGAGGTAGACGGTACCGTCGAACACCGCCTCGGCGGCCAGCGCCTGGGCCGCGCCGAGCAGCATCGTGGTGTGGCCGTCGTGGCCGCAGGCGTGCATCTTTCCCGGGTGGCGCGAATGATGGGGAAAGGTGTTGCGCTCGGTGATGGGGAGGGCGTCCATGTCGGCCCGCAGGCCGATCGCCCGGTCGCAGCGGCCCTTGCGGATCACCCCGACGACACCCGTGCGGCCAATGCCGCGGTGGGTTTCGATGCCGAACTGCTCCAGCCGCTGGGCCACCACTTCGGCGGTTCGGTGTTCTTCGAAGGCGAGTTCGGGGTGGGCGTGCAGATCGCGCCGCAGGGCGCTCAGCGAGGATTGCATCCGGCGGATGGCGAGCCCGATTTCCATGGTGTCTCCTCCTGTTGGCCGGCCGCGAGCGCCCGACCTCTGTTGCCGAAAACACGCACTGTGGACTTCCGAAGTAGCTTTCGCAACGGTCAGGCCCCAAAATGCGCCACTGCGGTGCAGGGGCTCCGCGTGCTGCACCGCAAACTGACATGCGCGCGGCCGGTGCCCCGCCCGAAAGGCCGGCCGTCCCGGCTGGTCTGGTCTTTGCTACTACTCGCGGAAACTCCAACGAGGCACACTCATGTCCATTCACGTGGCGCTCCATCACGTCACCCGGTACGAGTACGATCGCCCGATCAATCTCGGCCCCCAGATCATCCGCCTGCGCCCGGCGCCCCATAGCCGCACCCGGGTGCTGTCCTACTCGATGCGGGTCAAGCCCGAAAAGCACTTCATCAACTGGCAGCAGGACCCCCAATCGAACTACCAGGCCCGCCTGGTGTTCCCGGAGAAGACCACCTGCTTCCATATCGAGGTGGACCTGGTCGCCGAGATGGCGGTGTACAACCCGTTCGACTTCTTCCTCGAGCCGCGGGCGGAACAGTTCCCGATCAGCTACGAGGAATGGCAGAGCGAGGAACTCGCCCCGTTCCGCAGGAAGTGCGCGCTGACACCGCTGTTTTCCGAGTATCTGGCCACGGTGCCGCGCGACCCGGTGCGCACGATCGACTTCCTGGTGGACCTCAACCGCAACTTGCAGCAGCACATCAGCTACCTGATCCGGATGGAACCCGGTGTGCAGACGCCGGAAGAGACGTTGACCGCGCGCTCGGGCTCGTGCCGCGATTCGGGCTGGCTGCTGGTCCAGTTGCTGCGGCATCTCGGCTTTGCGGCCCGCTTCGTCTCGGGCTACCTGATCCAGCTCACGCCCGACGTCAAGTCCCTCGACGGCCCGTCGGGACCGGAAAAGGATTTCACCGACCTGCACGCCTGGTGCGA
>JAGRFZ010000227.1 GCA_020445785.1 Rhodocyclaceae bacterium | reverse complement strand
GCCGAAACCGTGCTTTTGATGCGGCGCGACAAACGGTTCGGGAGCCTGACCGGCCTCCTCGCTCGCGCCCCGCGGCGTCCGGTGGCAACCGGGCATCGGGCCGGACCGATACCAGATTCTGGTATATCTTGACCCGAGCAACGGCAAGGAGGCGTTCATGGCCAGGAACACCAGTGTCACGCTCGGCGATCACTTCGAGGATTTCGTCGCCGAACAGATCGCGCAGGGGCGCTACGGCTCCGCCAGCGAAGTCATCCGCGCATCGCTGCGCCTGCTCGAAGAGCACGAACAACGGATGACCCTGTTGCGCCGGGCCCTGGTCGCCGGGGAACGGGATGGCGGCGCCGACCAGCCCTTCGACATCGACGACATCCTGCTCGCCGCGCGCGGACCGGCAGGCGCGGATGGCTGAACTCGTCCTGCGCTCGCGCGCCCGGGACGACCTGATCGCCATCTGGCGATTCACCTGCCGCGAATGGGGCGAGGCGCAGGCCGACCATTACCTGCGCGAGATCGACGCCGGATTCAAGCGGCTGCGGAACAATCCCAGGCTCGGCCGAACGCGGGACGAGGTGCGCCAGGGCTACCGCAGCCTGCGTATCAATCAGCACGTGGCCTTCTACACCTTGGCAGGCGAGTCCGTCCGCATCGTGCGGGTATTGCATGCACGCATGGATCCGGAAGCGCACTTGCGACGGCACTGGCGATGCGCCACCGCGACATGGCGGCAGCGCCTCGACCGTCCGCCGCAGCCCTGCCCGATGCCTCCAGCATAGCCCGTGGTCGAGCGACAATCCAGGATAATGAAGCGTAATGGCTAATTCGCCATGGAGCGATCGATGACCGAGCATCGCCCACCCCGGGTCTTCATCTCCTCGACCCAGGAAGACCTCGAAATCCACCGCGCCAAGGCGGTCGACGCGGTGCTGAAGCTCGGCTGGCAGCCGATCGACTGCGGCTACTGGGCCGCCGGCGGCAATCCGCCGCTGGCCACCTGCCTCGAACGGTTAGAGCAGGCCGACGTCGTCGTCTGCCTGGTCGCCCGCCGCCACGGCTGGACGCCGCCGGACCAGCACGCGGGCGAACACAAGAGCATCACCCGGCTCGAATGCGAGGCGGCCCATCGGCGCGGCGTCGAGATATTGCCCTTCCTGCTCGACGACAGCGTGCTGTGGGACGGCAAGCTGTGTGAGTACGCCCGCCTTGAGCAGGAAGCGGACAAGGCCGCCGAGATCGTGCGCAACGTACAGGCGCTGAAGGACTTCAAGACCTGGCTCGACGGCATCGCCACCCGCCGCCTGTACGCCAGCGCCGAGCACCTTTGCACCGAAGTCCTCCATGCGCTGAGCGAATGGGGCAAACGCCAAGGCCATGACGACGCGACGAGCGGCCATGCCACCACGCTGGAGGCCTACCTCGGCTGGCTGCGGCGCGAGTGCGAGAGCGTCGAATTGCTGGGCCTGGACCCGAAGGACAGCCAGAACGTGCGCCTCGGCCAGGTCTATGTGCCGGCCGTCACCGCGGCGAAGGAAAGACCGGACGAGCGCGCGCGACGCGCGCCATGGCAGGGCCCGGCGCTCGACCGCCTGCTGCACCGGCTCGGCGAGGAATCGCTGTACCTGCCCGGCGCCCCCGGCGCCGGCAAATCCACCTTCTGCCGCTGGCTCGCGCTGGTGGTCGCCAGCGGCGAGGTGCCGGCCCACCCGGTCGCCGTGCCGGAGGAGTTCGAGGAGCAGTTGCCGGACGCGCTGCGCGGCCGCTTTCCGCTGCTCGTCCGGCTGCGGGAATGGGCCGGCAGCGAGGCCCGGCTGGCCGGCAACGGCCGCTGGAGCGCCGCCCGCCTCAGCGCCGCGCTGGCCGACTGGCTCGACCATAGCCGGCCCGGCGGCCTCGACGCCCGCAGCTTCGATGCGCGGATCAAAGCCGGCCCCTGCCTGCTGATTTTCGACGGCGTCGACGAAGTGCCCGAGGCGATCGGCGCCGACCGGCCGCGCCAGAACCTGCTGAGCGGCCTCGCCGACGCGCTGCCCGACTGGCTCGCCGCCGGCCACCGGGTGCTGCTGACCAGCCGCCCCTACGGCCTCGGCCCGGAAGACCGCCGCCGCCTCGGCCTGCCGGTCGCCGAGCTGGCCGAACTGCCCGGCGAACTCCAGCACGCCTTCGTGCGCCGCTGGTACGCCGCCGCCGACCCGGCCCGGGCGCAGGACAAGGCCGCGGGCCTGCTCGGCCATCTCGCCGAGC
>JAGRFZ010000154.1 GCA_020445785.1 Rhodocyclaceae bacterium | reverse complement strand
CGGCATCCTGTTCGTGCCGGAAGTGTTGATGGCCGCCAACGCGATGAAGGGGGGCATGGAGATCCTGCGGCCGCTGCTCGCCGACACCGGCGCGGAGACGGTCGGCAAGATCGTCATCGGCACCGTGAAGGGCGACATCCACGACATCGGCAAGAATCTCGTGTCGATGATGATGGAAGGTGCCGGCTTCGAAGTGATCGACATCGGCATCAACATTCCGGTCGAGACCTATCTCGAGGAACTCGACAAGCACAAGCCGGACATCCTCGGCATGTCGGCGCTGCTGACGACCACGATGCCCTACATGAAGGTCGTCATCGACACCATGAAGGAAAAGGGTATTCGCGACGACTACATCGTGCTGGTCGGTGGCGCGCCGCTGAACGAAGCCTTCGGCAAGGCGGTCGGTGCCGACGCGTACTGCCGCGATGCCGGCGTCGCGGTCGAGACCGCCAAGGCGCTGATTCAGCAGCGTCGCGCGGCCTGAGCCGGCTGGCCCAGGGAGCGACCCGGCATGGCGCCTGCGCTGGTCATCGCGTGCGGTGCGCTGGCGCGCGAGCTTACCGCACTGATCGCCGCGAACGGCCTGCAACAAATGGTGGTGCAGTGCCTGCCGGCCGATCTGCACAACCGCCCGGAGAAGATCCCGGCCGCGGTGCGCGCCAAGATCCGGGCGGCACGCGGGCGCTTCGGCCGCATCCTGGTCGCCTATGCCGACTGCGGCACCGGCGGGCTGCTCGACCGGGTGCTGGAGGAAGAGGGCATCGAACGGCTCCCCGGCGCGCATTGCTACGAGTTCTATGCGGGCGGCCCGTTGTTTGCGGCGCTCGCCGAGCGCGAGCCCGGCAGTTTCTACCTGACCGATTTCCTGGTGCGCCACTTCGATCGCCTGGTGATCCGCGAACTCGGCATCGAGCGCCACCCGGAGCTGGCCGCGCAGTACTTCGGCAACTACCGCCGGCTGGTCTATCTCGCCCAGCGCGAGGACGCGCAACTGACGGCGCAGGCCCGGCGGGCGGCGGAGCGGCTCGGCCTGGCGTTCGAAGTTCGATTCACCGGCTACGGCGATCTCGAACGCGTGGTCGTCGAATTTCACCGGGACGCCAGACGCGCCCCCGCCACGGAGCAAGGCAGATGGCAAAGCTGATCGTCGTGCAGTGGCGGGACATTCCCGCCCAAGTGATCGTCAAGAACGGGCGGGAAAGCGCCAAGGTGCAATTGTCGGACCGCTTCCAGGTCGCCATCGACCGGGCCGCAATGCGCGCCGGCAAGGGGAGCTCCGATGCCTATCTGGAGGACTGGCGCCGCCAGCCGCCGCGGGATTGCGGCAACGAGCTGCAGGCCGAGGCGGCAGCCGAGGCGGACCGCATCGAGGCCCGCTACAGCGACGAGGCGCTGGAAGCGCTGATCCGCGGCAAAGGTCTCGCTGCCGACGGCGGCAGCGTGGGCTAGGACGGCCGGCAAGCAACGAAAACCGGGCGCGGGGGCGCAGCCGGGCGAAGCAAGGAGACGTTCCATGTATGCAGTACGCCGATGGGTGGTGCGCCATTCACGGGTCTTCGAGGTCATCTACAACGTGTTCGAGCCGGTCATCGCGCGGCTCGACCCGCTCTGGCGTGCGATCGGCTACGGCCGCGTCGAAGGGCCCGTGACGGCCGTCGAACGCACCGTCAAGGGCTTTCTGTTCGATTGTCAGATGTGCGGCCAGTGCGCGCTCAGTTCGACCGGCATGTCGTGCCCGATGAACTGTCCGAAGAACCTGCGCAACGGTCCCTGCGGCGGCGTGCGCGCGAACGGCCACTGCGAAGTCAAGCCGGAGATGAAGTGCGTGTGGGCCGAGGCCTGGGCGGGCAGCCAGCAGATGCAAGGCGGCCAGAAGATCCACCTCGTGCAGAAGCCGGTCGATTTCCGTCTGCGCGAGTCGTCGTCGTGGCTGCGGGTGGTGCGAGAGATCGCGGAAGGGCGTGCCGCGGGCCAGGGAGAGAAGAAATGAAGTTCGACGACGAGCCGGTACCGGGCTATTCGCTGCCGATCCTGCCGGGCCACGTTTCGCCGGGTCGCCTCGAGCGCGTGCTGCGGGCCGGCAAATTCGCCGTGACCTCGGAGATCGATCCGCCGGATTCGGCCGATCCGGAAGAGGTGCTGAAACGGGCCGCGATCTTCGACGGCTATGTGGATGCCATCAACGCCACCGACGGTTCGGGCGCCAACTGCCACATGTCGAGCGTCGGTGTGTGCTCGCTGCTGACCCGGGTGGGGTACGCGATGGTGATGCAGATCGCCTGCCGCGACCGCAATCGCATCGCGATTCAGGGCGAAATCCTCGGCGGCGCGGCGATGGGCGTGGCCAACATCATGTGTCTGACCGGCGACGGTGTTCAGGCGGGCGATCACCCGCAGGCCAAGCCGGTGTTCGATCTCGATTCGATGTCGTTGCTCGAACTCGCGCGCATGATGCGCGACGAAAGCCGCTTCCAGAGCGGTCGCAAGCTGGCCTTGCCGCCACGGGTGTTTCTCGGCGCCGCCGAAAACCCGTTTGCGCCGCCCTACGAATGGCGGCCGCACCGCTTGGCGAAGAAGATCGCCGCCGGCGCCCAGTTCATCCAGACCCAGTATTGCTTCGACGTGCCGCGGCTGAAGACCTTCATGGCGCAGGTGCGCGACCTGGGGCTGCTGGAGGGCCCCGACCGGGTCTTCATCATGGCCGGCGTCGGCCCGCTCGCATCGGCCAAGAGCGCCACCTGGATCCGCGAGAACGTGCCGGGTGTGCATATCCCCGACAGCGTCATCAAGCGACTGGCGGGGGCCGAGAAGCAGAAGGCCGAAGGCAAGAAGCTCTGTATCGACCTGATACAGGAAATCCGCGAAATCGAAGGTGTCAGCGGCGTCCATGTGATGGCCTACCGGCAGGAGACGACCGTCGCCGAGATCATCGAAACCTCCGGCGTACTCGACGGCCGGACCCCCTGGTATCCGGGCCGCGACACCAAAACCGAAAAGGAGAGTTTGGAAGCATGACCGACACTGTGATCAGTTCCCACAAGAAGGAAGTCGTCATCGGCTTCGAGCGGCCCTTCGTCGTCATCGGCGAGCGCATCAACCCGACCGGGCGCAAGCTGCTGGCGGCCGAGATGGCTGCCGGCGACTTCTCCCGGGTGGTCTCCGACGTCGAGGCCCAGTTGGCGGCCGGCGCGCACATGCTGGACGTCAACGCCGGCATTCCGCTCGCCGACGAGCCCGCGATCCTGGCCGAGACCGTCAAGCTGGTGCAGTCGCTGACCGACGTGCCGCTGTCGATCGACTCGTCGATCGTCCTGGCGCTGGAGGCTGGGCTCGAGGTCTATCAGGGCAAGGCGCTGGTGAACTCGGTGACCGGCGAGGAGGATCGGCTGGAGACCGTGCTGCCGCTGGTCAAGAAGTACAACGCCGCGGTGGTCGCGATCAGCAACGACGAGACCGGCATCTCCCAGGACCCCGAGGTGCGATTCGCGATCGCCAAGAAGATCGTGAACCGGGCTGCCGACTACGGCATCCCGGCCTGCGATGTGGTCGTCGACCCGCTGGTGATGCCGATCGGCGCGGTGGCCACTGCCGGCCGCCAAGTGTTCGAGCTGTGCCATCGCCTGCAGAAGGAACTGAAGGTCAACACCACCTGCGGCGCCTCGAACGTGAGCTTCGGCCTGCCCAACCGCAATGGCATCAACGCAGCCTTCATGAGCATGGCGATCGCGTCCGGCATGACCTCGGCGATCACCAACCCGCTGCACGCCGAGATCATGACCGCGATCATGGGCTCGGACGTGCTGATGGGCCACGACCAGGACTGCATGCGCTGGATTCGCAAGTTCCGCGAAGCGCCGCCCGCGGGCGCCGACGGGGAACAGCGCGGACGGCGCGAGTCGCGCCGCCGGCGTGGCGCCGCCTGATCGACAGACTCCGGGCGCCGATCTCCAGCGGGTGGGGACGGCACCCGATCCGTGCCAGCGGATGACGCCCCCACCCCGAAGGAGAGCAAGGTGACCGAGGAAGCACTCGTCGTATTCACGCCATCGGGCCGGCGCGGCCGCTTCCCGATCGGCACTTCCGTGCTGCAGGCGGCCCGCGTCCTCGGCGTGGACATCGATTCGGTGTGCGGCGGGCGCGGCCTGTGCGGCCGTTGCCAGGTCGTCCTCAGCGAAGGCGAGTTTGCCAAGCATGGGGTCGAATCGCGCGCCTGCAACCTCAGCGCGCCGGGCGAGGTCGAGCAGGCCTGGGCGCACGACCACGGTCCCCTGCTCGAGGGCCGCCGGCTGAGCTGTTCGACCGAAGTGCTCGGCGACGTCGTCATCGACGTGCCGCCCGACAGCCAGGTGCACCGCCAGATCGTGCGCAAGCGCGCCGAGGTACGCGACATCGAGCTCGACCCCTCGGTCCGGCTGCATTACGTCGAGGTGCAGCAGCCCGACATGCACGTGCCCTCGTCGGACCTGCGCCGGCTCAAGGATGCGCTCGACTTCGACTGGCGCCTGACCGGCCTCCAGGCCGACATCCGCGTCGTCCAGGAGCTCCAGGGCGCGCTGCGCAAAGGGGACTGGAAGGTCACCGTCGCGGTGGTCGGCGGTGAGCAGATCATCGCGGTGTGGCCGGGCCTGCGCGAGAAGACCTATGGCATGGCGGTGGATGTCGGCTCGACCACCATCGCCGCCCACCTGTGCGACCTGCAGACCGGCGAGGTGCTCGCCTCCAGCGGCAAGATGAACCCCCAGATCCGCTACGGGGAGGATCTGATGAGCCGGGTCTCCTACGTCATGATGAAGCCCGGCGGCGAGCAGGAAATGACCCGGGCGGTGCGCAACGCGCTGAATCATTTGGCGCGTGAACTGGCGGAGGAGGGTGGCATCGAGGTCAATGAGATCGTCGAGGCGATGTTCGTCGGCAATCCGATCATGCACCACCTGTTGTTCGGCATCAGTCCCGTCGAACTGGGCGGTGCGCCCTTCGCGTTGGCCACCGACGAGTCCGTACGGGGGCTGTGGGCGACCGAGATCGAGCTCGAGATCCATCCCAACGCCCGCATCTACGCGCTGCCCTGCATCGCCGGCCACGTCGGCGCCGACACCGCCGGCGCGATTCTCTCGGAGACCCCGTACCTGACCGACGCCATGACCCTGATCGTCGACATCGGGACCAATGCCGAGATCGTGCTCGGCAACCGGGATCGGCTGCTCGCGGCCTCAAGCCCCACCGGTCCGGCCTTCGAAGGTGCCCAGATCAGTTGCGGCCAGCGCGCGGCGCCGGGCGCGATCGAGCGCGTGCGCATCGACCGGGAGACCCTGGAGCCGCGATTCAAGGTGATCGGCTGCGAGCTGTGGTCCGACATGCCCGGCTTCGACGAGGCGACCGCCAGCACCGGCATCACCGGCATCTGCGGCTCCGGCATCATCGAGGTCATGGCGGAGATGTATCTGGCCGGCATCATCGACCAGGACGGCGTGATCGACGGCGTGCTGGCCGCGCGCAGCGATCGCGTCGTGGCCAACGGCCGCACCTTCGCCTATACCCTGCTCGCGGGCGAGGCACGCACGCTGTCGATCACCCAAAACGACGTGCGCGCGATCCAACTGGCCAAGGCTGCGCTGTATGCCGGTGTGCGCCTGCTGATGGACAAGCTCGGCACCGACCAGGTGGACCGTATCAGCCTCGCCGGTGCCTTCGGCAGCCACATCGACGTCAAGTACGCGATGGTGCTCGGCCTGATCCCGGACTGCGCCCTCGATCAGGTCGCCTCGGTCGGCAATTCGGCCGGCACCGGTGCGCGCATCGCGCTCTTGAATCGCAGCCGGCGCGACGAGATCGAAGAGGTCGTGCGCCGTGTCGACAAGATCGAGACGGCGGTCGAGGCAAGCTTCCAGCAGTACTTCGTCGATGCGATGGCAATCCCCAACAAACGGGATCGCTTTCCGAACCTGCGTACGGTCGTCGATCTGCCCGAGCCGAAAGCCAAGGATCCGGCGACCGCGGGCGGTCGCTCGCGACGCGGACGGCGCGATCGACGGCCGGGCGAGGATGCCCGGACATGAGCACGACCATTGCGCCGCGCGTCGGGGCATGTCGCGCGAAGTCGCCGACATGCCGGCCGCAGGATCGTGCTGCCACCCGGTGCTCCGGCCGCCGAGTTGCCGCATGACGTGCGAGCCGGACCGCCCACCGGCACCGGCTCGGGAAAGACGCGGGCCGTCCCCGTCACCCCCGTGGTGCCACGATTCTGGGGGCGCTGACCGGATGCCCTGTGGCATCGAAGAAGGGTGACGGGCGCCCCTGCCCGGTGAGCTTCCAGATCAGCATCCTGCCGACGATTCGGACCACGTATCGCGACAGCGATGCATGGCGGGTGATCTCCTCGGGCAGGCGTCGTCGGGCAGACTTGACATGAACGTGCGCCATCACCGGGCCCAGCGTCGGGTCGGCCCGAGTCGGGTCGGCGATGAAACTGTGGATCAGGCCCACCACCGGCACGCCGGCCGACAGGGTGTTGCCGATCGGCGTGTTGCAGCACCCTGCATACCAGCGATACAGCCCCTTTTCGGTCAGACGCAGGCAGTGCACGCGGTCTTGCCCCTGCAAGACCTTCAGCCGGGACGGAGGGAGCTGGTAGATGTCGGTGCCCCCGTACGCGTCGAGCACCGTTGCGTCCTGCGTCAACGCCTGCGCGAAGGCTTGGCAGTCGCGGCAGTAGCAGACCACGCGGGTGCCCTCCGCCGGATCGATCGATGTCGCCAGCCCCTTGACGAGGCCGCAGCGGCAGCTCAGTTCGAGGTCTTGCATGGCATTCCCCTGCGAAATTGCGCTTGGTGACGGCGGGATGGACGCCGTCACGGCCCAGCATACGCGGGGTGGGCTCGGTGCGGCCGCGCCGAGGGGCAAATCGGCGGAACCGTCTGCCTCGCCCATTCGGGCGATTCGAGCCTGTCGTCCAGCAGTCTCGCGAACAGGCCGGGGCAGTCGATCGTCGGGAAATGCCCGGCGTCGGCAATCGCCTCCAGCCGCGCCGTATCCTCGTGGTCGTATTGCCCGACCTGGCGATCGGAGGCCCGCTGGCCATCCTCGCCCAGCCATGGCGTGATCGGCGCCGTGGCCGTTTCCGCGGCCACCTGCTCGATCAGAACCGCAGCGAGCACGGTCGCGGCGCCGAAGCCATGGCCTGCCCGATGCGGGCGGGCCTGCGCGAGGTGTTCGGCACGTCACGCTGACCGGTGCCGGTCTGGCCATGGGACAGCGGTCGATGGTCGAACAATGCCGCGAACGCGGCGACCCGGCGCACCCCCTCGGAACCCGCGGGGGGCGCGCCCATTCGTAGATCTGGTGTGGCCCGCCGGTTTGCCCCTGCGCGCCACGGTCGGTATGGTGGTGCATTGGATGCAGTCGCAGGCCGCCGACGGCGCGGCCTCGTCCCGATGTCTCGCACCGCGCACGGCGGGCGCTGCGAGCGGCCGAAGCCGCGCTTCCGGTAGCGCGTCTCCATGCCCTGGTGCGACCTCGTCCTGCCCTCGTGCGACTTTGTCGCCGGCAAGGGCTTACCAACCCCGGCATCTCCTGCAATGCTTGGTTCGAAGGCGGTACCGATGCTCGGGATGAATCCGCCGCTTTTGCGAGTCCATTACCAGGGAGGTACGCGACGTGGCCGCAGACCAGGACTTGATGCGCCCAGATGGAGAAGTAAATCCGATCGACACGGATTACGTCGTCGGTCAGGACAACATCATCGTAAAGGTTGGGCCATTCGGTCTCGACATCCACAACCGGGTCTTTGCGATCTCGGGATTGAGCGTGGTGGCCTTCGTGCTGTTGGCGCTCGCGTTCCACGAGCAGGCCGAACCCTTCTTCAAAGGCCTGCGGGGCTGGCTGACGGCCAACCTCGATTGGTTCTTCATCAGTTCGGGCAACATCTTCGTGATCGTCTGCCTGGCCCTTGCGATTTCGCCGCTCGGGCGCGTACGGCTGGGTGGTACCGAGGCGAAGCCGGACTATACGTATTCCGGCTGGTTTGCGATGCTGTTCGCCGCCGGCATGGGCATCGGGCTGATGTTCTATGGGGTCTCGGAGCCCCTGTCCCACTTTGCCAGTTCGGTGGGCGGCACCTCGGTCGAGGGCGGTGTGCGGACGGACTGGGCACCGCTCGGTGCGGCCGCGGGTGACAACGCCGGCGCCGCCAAGCTCGCGATGGCCGCGACCATCTACCACTGGGCGCTTCATCCGTGGGCGATCTACGCGATCCTGGCGCTCGGGCTGGCGCTCTTCTCCTTCAACAAGGGCCTGCCGCTCACCGTGCGCTCGGTGTTCTATCCGCTGCTCGGCGAACGGGTCTGGGGCTGGCCGGGCCACGTCATCGACATCCTCGCGGTGTTCGCGACGCTGTTCGGCCTGGCGACTTCCCTCGGCCTCGGCGCGTCCCAGGCGAGCGCCGGGCTGAACTACCTGTTCGACATCCCGACCGGCGAGACCACCCAGATCCTGCTGGTGGTGGGTATCACGTCGCTGGCGCTGGTGTCGGTCGTGGCCGGCCTCGACGCGGGCGTGAAGCGCCTGTCCGAGATCAACATGGTGCTCGCCCTGCTGCTGATGCTGTTCGTGATCGCCGTCGGCCCGACGCTGGCGATCGCGACCGGTTTCGTCTCCAATCTCGGCGCCTACCTGCAGAACCTGCCGGCGCTGGCCAATCCCGTCGGCCGCGACGATGCCAACTTCTCGCAGGGCTGGACCGCCTTCTACTGGGCGTGGTGGATTTCGTGGTCGCCCTTCGTCGGCATGTTCATCGCGCGCGTCTCGCGTGGTCGCACCGTGCGGGAATTCATCATCTCCGTGCTGATCGTTCCGTCGCTGGCTTGCGTGCTGTGGATGACGGTCTTCGGCCAGACGGCGATCAGCCAGCTCGTGCAGGACGGCTACAAGGCCGCCACCGAGGCCGAGCTGCCGCTGCAGCTGTTCGCGATGCTCGACGCGCTGCCGCTGGCGCAGATCACGTCCTTCCTGGCGATCGTGCTGGTGGTCGTGTTCTTCGTCACCTCGTCCGATTCGGGCTCCTTGGTGATCGACGTGATCTCGGCCGGCGGAAAGATCGACGCGCCGGTGCCCCAGCGCGTGTTCTGGGCCGTCTTCGAGGGCCTGGTGGCGATCGTTCTGATCCTGGGTGGCGGTCTCGTCGCGCTGCAGGCGATGGCGGTGTCGACCGGTTTCCCCTTCACGATCGTGCTGCTGGTAGCGACCGTGGCGGTGATCATCGGCCTATCATCCGAACCACGGTCGTCGGTTTCCCGCTAGGACGGCCCCATCACGGATCGGAGGCCGCAACGGATGCAGATCGAGCAGCTCGAAATTCTCGACTTTCTCCGTCTCCACCCGCCTTGCAGCGAGCTCCCCGAGGAGGCGCTCAGGCGCGTTGCGGCCGCCACCGACGTGCGCTATTTCAAGGCCGGCACCCAGATCCTGGCGTTCGGCCAGGCGGCCGAGTTCTGGCACATCGTGCGCAGCGGCGCGGTCGAGATCTTTCGCCGGAGTGGCACCTTGTACAACCAGCTGACCGAAGGCGGCCATTTCGGCGAATTCGGTCTGCTGCGCAACAAGCGCGTGCGCTTTCCCGCCAAGGCACTCGAAGATACGCTGCTCTATCTGGTGCCGGAGGCGGTGTTCACCGAGCTGTTCGAGACGGTCGAGCAATTTGCCGAGTGGGTCGAGGTCGAGGACCGCTCGCGCCTGCGCCAGGTGGTGTCGCGACACGAGGGTGCCAGCCCACTGATGACGGCGACGGTCGCGAATCTCGTGGGCAGGCCGACGGTCGTGCTGGATGCCGGCGCCAGTGCGACCGAGGCGGCCAGGCACATGTGCGAGCACGGCGTCTCCTCCTTGTTGCTTACCCGGGCCGCGACGCCTGCCGACGAGCGACCGAAGGTGGTCGGCATCGTCACCGACCGGGATCTGCGTTCACGTTTGCTGGCGTCCGGCCGGCCCGGTAGTACGCCGGTCAGCGAGATCATGTCGGGCAACCTCATCTCGGTGCAGCACAACCAGCTCGTTTTCGAGGCCATGCTGTCGATGCTGCGCCACCACGTCCAGCATTTGCCGGTGATGCGCGGTGGCCAACCGGTGGGTGTGATCACGCAATCCGACATCATCCACTACGAGTCGCGCAACAGCCTGTTCGTGGTCGGCAACATCCTGCGCCAGACCAGCGTCGACGACCTCGCCGCAATGCTGCCGGATGTACGGGCCTGCTTCACGCGGATGGTGGCCGAGGACGCCAATTCGCGGATGATCGGCAGCGCCATGTCGGTCATCGGCCGCAGCTTCAAGCAGCGCCTGCTCGAACTCGCGGAGGCGGAATTGGGCCCGCCGCCGGTCGGCTACTGTCTGCTCGCGCTGGGTTCGATGGCGCGGCAGGAACAGACGATCGTGACGGACCAGGACAATGCCCTGATCCTTGCCGACGACTTCGATCCCCGTCTCCACGACGCGTACTTCGAACGGCTGGCGCGATTCGTGTGCGACGGGCTCGCGCGCTGCGGATACGAGTACTGCAAGGGCGGTGTGATGGCGACGAATCGGCAATGGCGTCGGCCGCTGCGCCAGTGGGAGGCCTGCTTCAGCGAGTGGATCGAGCGCCCCACACCGCAGTCGCTGCTGGACAGCAACATCTTCTTCGACCTGGACTCGGTCGCCGGCACCGGCGAGTGGGCGGCGACGCTGCGCGAACATGTGGCGGGAAAAGCCAAGGGCAACGCCCAGTTTCTCGCCTGCATGGCCCGCAACGCGTTGCTGCGCACGGCGCCACTCGGCTTCTTCAAGGAATTCGTCGTCGAATCGGACGGGCAGCATACGAAAGGAATCAACATCAAGCGGCGGGGCACTGCGCCGCTGGCCGACCTGATCCGGGTCCATGCGCTGGCCGTCGGCTCGACCGCGCGAAACTCCTTCGACCGGCTCAACGACGTGATCGACGCCGGCATCCTGCCGCAGGGGCGCGGTCCGGACCTGCACGATGCGCTCGAGTTCATCGCGATGGTCCGCATTCGCCACCAAGCGGCCGATCTCGCCGCCGGACGCGAAGCGGACAACAGCATCGAGCCGGAGGCGCTTTCGGATTTCGAGCGCCGCAGCCTGCGAGACGCCTTCCAGATCCTCGCCAACGCCCAGAAATTCCTCAAGTACCGCTACCAGCCCGGGCGGGCAGGCTGAGGCGCCGATGCTGCACCTCGGCCTGATTGCCGGCGAGCGATCCGACGACCGCGGCCCACGCGAGGTGATCGACTGGCCGACGAAATTCGACATCCTGGGCAGTCAGGCCCGCCACCCGGGTCTCGCGGCCTTCTACGGGGCCGGCGTCGTTTCCCCCGATACGCCGCTGACCGAGGTGCCGATGGTCGCGATCGATCTCGAAACCACCGGCCTCGACCCCGAGTGCGACGAGATCGTCAGCATCGCCGCACTGCCGCTCGATCTGCAGCGGATTCGCGCGAGCGAGACACGGCAATGGATCGTCAAGCCGCGTGCCGAACTGAACGAACAATCGATCACCCTGCACGGCATCACGCACGCGCAAGTGACCGATGCGCCGGATCTGCTGGCCCTGGTCGACGATCTCCTGCGGGTCTTCGCACGCCATGTCGTCGTCGTGCATTGCCGCGAAGTGGAACGGGCGTTTCTGCGTTGCGCGTTTCGGCAGCGGATCGGCGAGCCGATCGAGTTTCCAATGATCGACACGATGGCGATCGAAGCCGGCATCACCCGACGGCGCAAACCCGGTCTGCTGGCGCGGCTGCGGGGGCAGCGCCCGCCGTCGCTGCGTTTGGCCGATTGCCGCGCCCGCTACGGTTTGCCCCGCTACCGGCCGCACCAGGCCACCAGCGACGCGCTGGCCTGTGCAGAACTGCTCCAGGCCCAGGTTGCGCAACACCTCGCCGCCGAGACCCCGGTCGGGGCCTTGTGGTGGTGAGGACGGCGCGCCGCTTCGCGCTGGGGCCGCGCAAGTCGAGCCGCAGCGCCAAGCGGCCGTTCGGTTCAATGATGGGGTGTCATGCGCGCAATCCACCGGCGAGGCCGGTGGTCCGATCCGGCCGGCGCCCCGAGGGTCAGGCCGCCTTCAGCTTCCCGGCGGGAATCGGCAGGCTTCTGATGCGTTGGCCGGTCGCCGCGAAGATCGCGTTCAGCAGCGCCGGCGCGATCGGCGGCAAACCGGGTTCGCCGGCACCGCCCAGGGGCTGATCGTAGCCGGTCGGCGTTACCAGGTGGGTATGGATCGCGCGCGGTGCGGCATCGATGCGGGTCAGCCGGAACTGGTGGAAGTTACTCTGCTCGACGCGGCCCGCCTTGTAGCTGATCTCGCCCAAGGTGGCGATGCTGACTCCTTGCACCACGGCCCCCTCGAGCTGGGCCCGCACGCGGTCCGGGTTGATCACCGCACCACAATCGAAGGCGACGTCGACGCGCGGGATCGACAGGCTGCCGTCGGCGGCGATCGCCACTTCGACCACCGCCGCGGCGTAGCTGGCGAAACTGCGGTGGGCGGCGATGCCGAGGCCGTGGCCCCGGGGCAGCTTCCGTCCCCAGCCCGCCTCGGCCGCGGCCCGCTCGATCACGGCGCGCAGGCGCCCGGTGTCGAAGGCGTAGTGTGCCGGGTCCTCGCCGTAGAGCCATTCGTCCGAGACCGTTGCCGGGTCGATCCGGCGCGCTGGTCCGAGCAGTTCAAGCAGGTAGTCCTTCGGGTCGCGTCCGGCCGCTGCGGCGAGTTCGGCAGCGAAGCATTGGACTGCGAAGGCATGGGGAATGTTGGAGACCGAGCGGAACCAGCCGATGCGGGTGTGGGCCGAGGCCTCCGGGTTCTCGACGCGCACGTTGGGGATCGCGAAGGGCATGTCGACGGCGCCCATCGCCAGTTCGGCCGGACCCTCGTGCTTCGGGTCCGGCATGAACAGCGAGAGGATGCTCGGCGCGACGGTGCGGTGCAGCCAGGCGACCGGCTTGCCGGCGTCGTCCAGACCCGCCTCAAGGCGCTGCAGCGAGACGGTGGAATAGTAGCTGTTCTGCAGGTCGTCCTCGCGCGTGAACGTGAGCTTGACCGGCCGGCCGTCCATTGCCCGCGAAAGGATTGCAGCCTCGATCGCGAAGTCGGGCTTGGACTTGCGGCCGAAGCCGCCGCCCAGCAGCAGGGAATGGATGACGATCTTGTCGGGCGCGAGGCCGAAACGCTTGGTCAGATCGACGCGGATGGCTTCGGGATTCTGTACGCTGCACCACAGTTCGCAGCCCTGTTCGCTGGTTCGAGCGGTTGCCGTCGGCGGCTCCATCGGCGCATGTGCGAGGTGGGGTACGTAGTAGGTGGCTTGCACGCGCTTCGTCGCCCCGGCCAGCGCCGCATCGACGTCGCCGTTGCTGCGCACCACCTTGCCCGGCTGGTTTGCGGCGGCTTCCAGCGCCTGCCGATAGCGCGCCGAGTCGTACTCCCTGTTGGGGCCGTCCTCCCACTCCAGCGCGAGCAGTGCGCGCGCCTTGATCGCGGCGTGGGTGTTGGTCGCCACCACGGCGACGCCGCCGAGGGGCTGAAAGGCCGACGGGATGGCGGCCGAGTCGATCGGCACGATCTTTAATACCCCCGTCACTTTCGAGGCTGCTTGCGCGTCGAAGCGCTTCAGCTTGCCGCCATACACCGGCGGGCGGGCGACCACCGCGAACAGCATGCCCTCCACCTGCGCGTCGATACCATAGGTGGCGCGGCCGGTGGTGATGTCCAGATTGTCGACCAACGGTACCGTGCCCCGGCCGATGTAGCGGAAATCACTGGGATTCTTCAGCACCAAGGCCTCACGCGTCGGCACGGGCCGCTCGGCGGCGGCGCGGGCGAGGGCACCGAAGCCCAGCCGCCGGTCGCTGTCCCGGTGCACGACCTCGTGTCCGATCGCCACCACGGTGGTCGGTGCCACGTCCCAGCGGGTCGCGGCTTCGGCCTCCAGCATCTGCCGGGCCGCCGCGCCGATACGACGCAGCGCGTCGAAGTGGTGGCGCATGCTGCGCGAGCCGTCGGTGTTCTGGTTGCCGTAGCGGGCCTGGTCGCCCGGCGCCTGCAGCACCCGGACCCTTGTCAGCTCCGCGCCCAATTCGTCGGCAACCACCATCGCCCAGCTCGTGCGTACGCCCTGGCCCATCTCGGCGCGATTGCACAGCAGGGTCACGCCACCGTCCTCGCCGATCGACAGAAAGGTGGTCGGGTCGTCCTTCAGGCCGCCCGGCATCGCCAGTGCGCCGTATTGCTTCGGCTCAGCCGCCGATTGCGCCACGGCGGGCGGCGCATGGCGCAGCGCGAGGATCAGGCCGCCCGCCGACAATCCCTTCAGGAAGCCCCGCCGGCTGACGTTCGCCAGCGCAAATCGGTCGATCGTGTCCATGGTCATGCCTCCCCGGCCGCGCGCTTGATCGCGGCACGAATGCGCGGATAGGTGCCGCAGCGGCAGATGTTCCCGCTCATGGCAGTGTCGATCTCCTGGTCGCTCGGCTTCGGCGTGCGGTTCAGCAGCGAGACGGCCTGCATGATCTGTCCGCCCTGGCAGTACCCGCACTGGGCGACGTTGAGCTCGCGCCATGCCACCTGCACCGGGTGGGTTCCGTCCGGCGAGAGTCCTTCGATGGTGGTGACGTGCCTGCCGTCGAGATCGCCGATCGGCAGCACGCAGGCGCGGGCGGCCTCACCGTCGATGTGCACGGTGCAGGCCCCGCACAGCCCCATGCCGCATCCATACTTGGTGCCGGTCATCCGCAGCAGGTCGCGCAGTACCCAGAGCAGTGGCGTGTCGGGCGCGGCATCGACCGGCGTCGCGTGGCCGTTGATGGTCAGGGTGATCATTCAGGTCTCCGGCGCGCGAGTGCGCGTACCCGATGATGCTAGAGGCCGGCCATCGCTTGCGCCAGCACGATCGGATGAAATTCTTGCCTGATCGGCCGGACACATGGCGCCAGCCGGACGAGGAAGGCGACGGTGGCGTGTCGATCGGGCGTGCGCCCCGAAGGTAGCCGTGGATGCCGTCCCTCCGGGAATGTCCCTGTCGCCGGCTGGTGCGGGGGGGGGCGTCATTGGCGCCCGCCCGCGATCTCAGACGTTGGAGTCCGGGAACGACGCCTTGCGCTGGCGCATGTACGCCTGCAAGGCTTCGTCGACGGCGGGGTCGATGGCCGGAGCCTGGTATTCGGCGAGCATCTTCTTCCAGCGGGCGTTGGCGCGCTGGGCCATGTCGAGACGGCCCTCGGAATCCCACTGCTCGAAGCTGTTGTTGTCGGCGAGCGGCGAACGGTAGAAGGCGTTCTCGAAGTTGGCCTGGGTGTGGGCGCAACCGAGGAAGTGCTTGCCGGGGCCGACTTCACGGATCGCATCCATCGCCTGTCCGTTCTCGGTCATGTCGATGCCCCCCATCAGGGTCTGCATCATGCCGGCCTGGTCGGCATCCATCACGAACTTCTCGTAGCCCATCGCCAGGCCGCCCTCGAGCCAGCCGGCGGTGTGCAATGCGAAGTTCACGCCGGCCAGTGCGGTCGGCAACAGGGTGTTGGCGCTCTCGCTCGCGGCCTGGGCATCGGGAATCTTCGACGCGGTCAGCGAGCCGCCGGAGCGGAACGGCACGCCCAACCGGCGCGCCAGGTTGGCCATTACGTACAGCACCAATGCCGGTTCCGGGGTGCCGAAGGTCGGTGCGCCCGACTGCATCGACATCGAGCTGGCGAAGCTGCCGAACACCACCGGCGCACCCGGGTTGACGAGCTGCACGAAGGCCATGCCGGCCATCGCCTCGGCCAGGGTCTGGGCTGCGGTGCCGGCCACCGTCACCGGCGACATCGCGCCTGCGAGGATGAACGGCGTGACGATGCAGGCTTGGTTGTTGCGCGCGTAGACCTTGGCGGCGCCGAGCATGGTGTCGTCGAAGGTCATCGGCGAGTTGGCGTTGATCAGGTTAATCACCGCGGTGCGCGGCTTGCCGGTCTCCGGATCGATCCACTGGTCGCCGAACAGGATCTTGGCCATCTCGACGGTGTCCTGGGCACGCTCCGGATGAGTGACCGAGCCCATGAAGCACTTGTCGGAGTACTTCATGTGGCTGTAGACCATGTCGAAGTGGCGCTTGTTGACCGGCAGGTCCACCGGCTCGCAGATCGTGCCGCCGGAGTGATGCATGCTGGGCGACAGATAGGCGAGCTTGACGAAGTTGCGGAAGTCTTCGATGTTGCCGTAGCGGCGGCCGTCGTCCAGATTGTGGATGAACGGGCAGCCGTAGGACGGCACGAACACCGTGTTGGCACCACCGATCCTGACGCTGCGCTCGGCGTTGCGGGCGATCTGCGTGAACTCGCGTGGTGCGCTGTCCTGGATCAGCTTGCGGCACATGCCGCGCGGCATGCGCACCCGCTCACCCTGTACGTCGGCACCGGCGTCGCGCCAGATCTGCAGTGCTTCGGCGTCGTCGCGGAAGTCGATGCCGATCTCTTCGAGGATCGTATCGGCGTTGTCCTCGATGATGGCCAGACCCTCGTCGGTGAGCACCTCGTAGTAGGGGATCTTGCGGCTGATGTAGGGCGCCTGCGTGGCCGGACCACGCGAACGGGCTGCGCGACGTGCTTCGCTCCCGCTGCGACCGGCGCGCCGCCGGGGTTCGGTGGAACTCATTGTCTCGCTCTCCATGGGTGTGTTCGAGGGGTGTTCGTCGCCGCCAGTATGTGGATTGCCGCACGGTCGCCGCATGACACGGTGCGACGCGTGCATTGCCAATCGCGCCATGGCGGACGGGCAGGGTGGCTGCGGGCGCAAGCCACGGGACCGTGTGGCGTAATTGCGCCGCCTGGCCCGGCTACTCGGCGCAACGATGGCTCAGGTCGTCTCGTCGGCGCGCATGCACGGCGGCCCGGAGGCGATCGCGGTAAGCCGCATCTCGAAGAACACGTCGCCGTCGATGTCGTTGCGAACGCTGTTCTCGTCGTGCGCGAAGACGACCTCGACCGAACTGGCGCCGGCCTGGCGAGCCAGTGCGGTGGCCTCGGCGGCGGCCAGCTCGCGGGCATGGCCGACGGCGGCTTCGAGCTGCGGGAAGTCTTTCGGCCCGTTTGCGGCGAACACCCGGAAGGAACCGCGCACCGGCTGCGTGATCGTCAGATGCACGCGCTGCGACACCTCCCCGAGCACCGCACCGACCGCGTTGGCCACCTCGGCGAAGCGTGGCATGTAGAGGCCCACTCGAAGGCCGCGGGCGACCTCCGGGTAATAGCTGGCGGCCGGTGCGCCGACCGCCACCACCGGCGTGTCGGCGGCGAACTGGAGCGAGAACACCTGCGGCGACGTGGGGTCGCGGCGCTGCGCCATGGCCATCTCGGTGAGTAGCCTCGAGAGCTTGTCGGCCTGGGCCGCCGCCAGCTGCCCCTGCTCGTGCAGACCGGCCTCGACCAGCTTCTGGCTGATCGCATCGATCACCAGGTCGAAGATCTGTCGCGACGGCCCCTCGGCGTCGCCTTCGGGCCAGGTGCCGAAACCGTAGAGTCGGCGCATCTGTCGCGCCCAGATCTTCGCTCCGAGCACCGCCGCAGTCGTGCTCCAGTGGCTCGAGATGCCCAGCACGTGCGCCGCGTCGGTCGGGGTCAGGCCACTGTAGATGACCAGACCCTTGCGCTCGAGCCGCGCCAGCGCCCTGGCCAGGCGGCGGTCCTCGGTGGCCGCACGCGCGACGTCCACCGGCCCGCCGGCAAGCCGTTCCCAGGCCCGGCGTTCGTCGTCCGGCAGACGGGAAAGCAATGCCTCGTCGTGTTGCGAGCGCAGCGCGAATCGCAGCTGGCTGCTATTCGGCTCGGAATTTGCCTGCGCCTCCAGCGCCGGCAGCACCTCGGGGTGCTCGCTCGCCAGCAGGCTCAACGGCACTACCCGGCGCGGGCCGATCGAGATGCCGTGGCCGCCGCTGAAGCGCACCTCGCTGTCGCCGCCCAGCCCGATCGAGTACACCCGGACCGCTTCGACCATCGGCTGCCAGCCGCCGATCAGCGCGCCGTCGAAGGAGAGCGCCGGCCGACCGTTTCACACCACTGCGATATCGGTCGTGGTGCCGCCCATGTCGGCGACGATCGCATCGCCCAGCCCGCTCAGGGCACAGGCGCCGAGTACGCTCGCGGCCGGTCCCGACAGCACGGTGCCGACCGGTCGCTGCAGCGCCGACTCCGCATTCACCAACGAGCCGTCGCCCTTGACGATCATCAGCGGCGCGTCGATGCTGCGGGCAGCCAGAATCGTCTCGACCGACTCGATCAGCCGCTGGACGTGGGCGATCATGCGGGCATTGAGCGCCGCCGTCGCGGCGCGGCGGGGCGCACCGAGCGAAGAGGCCAGTTCGTGGCCGCAGGTCACCGGTTTGCGGGACAGTTCGCATACCAATTCGCGCACACGGATCTCGTGGCCGGGATTGCGCACACTGAAGCTGGCCGAGATCGCGAACGCCGAGACCTTGTCGCGCCAGTTCAGGATCGCCGCGCGCACCGTCGCCTCGTCGAGCGCGACGGCCTCGCCGCCGGCGGCGTCATGGCCGCCATCGAGCATGACGATGGACTCGGGCCCGAGCAAATCGGCAAGGCCGCTCGCGCGCACCTGCCGTTCGTCGTAGCCGATCAGCAGCGCACAGACCGGGGAGCCCTTGCCCTCGACCACCGAATTGGTGGTCAGGGTGGTGGATAGGGACACCAGGCGGACCCCGGGGAGGTGCTCCGCCGGCAGGCTGTCGATCGCCGCGGTGATGCCGACCGTGAGATCGTAGCGGGTGGTCAACTGCTTGGCGGCGGCGACGATCTCCCGACGTTCGTCCACCAGCACGGCGTCCGTGAATGTACCGCCGGTGTCGATACCGAGCATCAGGCCCATGGTCGTCCCCCTGGGCGCATCGATTCATGGGCGATGCGCCGATGCGTCCATCGACCCCGGAATCCCCGCCCTCTTTGCCGTGTGGGCTGGCCGCCGCCATGGCGGCCAGCCCGATCGGTGGCATCGATTGTGCGATTCGAGACCTTGTACCGTCCCGCCATCATCGCAATCGGCGGGCTACCCGCGCGCACCGCGTAAGGGAAGAGATCGGTGTAGGCGGCCGGCCCGGAAACTGCCGCCGCCGACGCCTCAGAAGTAATAGCCGAAGTTGATGTTCAGCCGCTTCAGCCACTCCTCGTCGGCGTTGGCTCCCAGGCGGTCGCCGAAGGCCGACTCGCCGCCGACGAACTCGTTGCCGTTGGAATACGCGAGTTCGGTGTAGATGTACCAGCCGCCATGGCCCCAGGCGGCGCCGAGCGTCACCAAATCGCTGTCGTTGAAGCCGTCGGCGTCCTTGATGATGCTGCTGTATTCGACGTACGGAATCACGTAGTCGAGCCAGGGAATGCGCGGGGTTTCCTGGTAGTAGCTCAGGGAGACGGCCGGGATCCACGCCTTCGCGGCGATCGTATTGGGGAAGTCGAAGGCGCCGAACAGCACCAGATCGTCGGTACCCAGCGGCTGGTCCGCCTCGACGTCGTATTCGTAACGGGTGAGCTGGGTGGCCAGCGTGAAGTTGCGCCACTTGTTGACCATGTGCACCGAGGCCGCCCAGTGGTTGCCGTCGTCCTGGGGGCCGTCGCTCTTGAGTTCGCCGTACTGAAGCGAGGCGCCGACGTCGGTCGTGACCGCGGTGTTCTTGATGTGGTAGATCGCGCGCAGGTTGACCTGGTTGCGCTCGTCATACCCCGATCCGCTTTCATTGACCACGTCGTACGAATAGCGGGCGCTGTCGCGGCTGTGGCCGGCGCCCGTGCCTTCGTCGGAGAAGTAGTAGGCGGCGTCGACGGTCCAGTCGCCCATCGGACGGGTGTACTTGACGCCGAGATCCATGTCGTCGGCCAGACCCACGTAGTAGTGCTGGTCGAAGAACCAGCTCTGCGAGACGCCGTAGGCACCCGGCCCGAACGGTACCCGGTTGACGCCGACCTGGAGCTGGCTGCCGTCATCGAAGTTGACGCCGAGCCAACCGGTGTGCAGGAAGTGGCTGCCGTTGTAGAAGCGATACTCGGCCTTGCCGATGACGCCGTTGTCATTGGCGTAGTCCAGATTGACGCGGAAGGTGTCCAGCGTGAAGTTGCCGCCGTCGTCCCAGGCGCGGGAAGGACCGCCCGTGTCGTCGCCGTAGTCACCGACGGCGTAGTTCGCGCGCATCGCGCCGCCGACCTTCAAGGTACCGCCGAACAGGCCGAAGGCGATGTCGTTCGACGCGGCCGGGGCGGACGACGCCGCGAGCGCGTTCTTCGCCTCGGCTTCGCTGGCCTGTGCCGCCGCGAGTTGGGCCTTGGTGCGGGCCAGCTCCTGTTCGAGCTGGGAAACGCGATCCTTGAGGGCCATCGTGCCGTGATTGTCGGCGATCGCGGCGGCCGGGAATCCCAGGGCCGTGGCGATGGCCAGGGCGGACGCGGTCTGGCGGTGCTTCGATGACGCAATCATCATGGAGTCCCTTTGTTCTGTGGTTCGAGGCTACCCAGGGGTGGCCCGAGCGATGTGTGAATGGTGGATGGGCCTCGAATGCGGGTTACGAAGAGCCCCGTCATGCGCAAGGCCATGAGATGAAACAAGACTGGTGGGCATCGTTCAATACGCCCGCCGCAGAGGGAATGGCGAAGGTCGCAACGGGAACAATGCTGCATTGCGGGCGACCACTTCCGGCGGTGTCGGTTGCGGTGCGCAGGCGATTCGGCGGTCGAATCGGCGGCATCGCGGCCATCGGGAAACGATCCGGAGTCTGCGCGCAGGCAAGAGCGGGCGGATCGATTCGTCCGCGATCGACGGCGAGCGTGCGTAGGTCGCGCCGCGTCGTGCGCCGGGCACCGGAGCGCCGGCATTGTCTGTGATGGCTGTCGAAAGGTGATCGCGATCGCCCGGATTGTTCTCCAAGCGACCTCCATCGATACCGTTTGCGATCGACGTCTTGCACGCGCCATGGGGTCTGCTGTCTGATCGCCCCGCGGCATCCCCCTGACGCCGTCGATCGTGGCCGGATCCGGATGCCGGCCGTCTTCGTCGAACGGGCCGGGTGGGGGCGCCAAGGCATCTACGGACAATGTTTGGAGAAGACGGAATGACGATGAAGAGCAAGCTGCGTAGCGTCCTGATCGCTGCGGTAGCGATCGGCTGTCTGGTCGGCGAGGCGGCGGTGGCAGCCACCACGTTGAAGATGGCGACCGATTCGGGCACGAAGGGCTCGCCGGCCGGCGATGCCCTGAAGAAGTGGGCCGAGCTGATCGAGCAGAAGTCCGGCGGCGAACTCAAGGTCCGGGTGTTCTATCAGAACGAGCTGGGCGGGCAGCAGGAAGTGTTCGATCTGCATGTCGCCGGTGACGTGCAGTTGATGCTGAACTGGCCCATGACGTCCTACGACAAGCGCATCGGCGTGATCTACACGCCCTACATGACCACCTCGTGGGACGAGGCGCTGAAGGCCTACAGCCCCGGCGGCTGGGTCAATAGTCTGCTGGGCGGCATCTACCGGGACATCGGGCTGAAGTTCTTCGGTCCCTGGCCGGAAGGCTTCAACGGTGTCGCGACCCGCGGCCAGCACGCCTTGACGATTCCCGCGGCGAAGGACATCAAGGTCCGCACGATGACTGTCTTCCCGGCGCCACAGACCATGCAGGCGCTGGGCTACCAGACGGCGGCAATCGACTGGGGCGAGGTCTATACGGCGCTGCAGACCGGCGTCGTCGATGGCGAGGCCGGCAACGTGATCTTCTGGGACTACGAATATTTCCGCGACATCATCGACACCTATGTGCGCACCAAGCACTTCTTCATGACCGGCATCCTGAGCATGAACCACAAGGCCTGGGACAAGCTCACGCCGGCACAGCAGAAGGCCGTGAGCGAGGCTTCGCTCGAGATCATGAACGATCAGTTCAAGGCCGCCCGAGAACAGGACGAGTTCTACGTGAAGAAGGCCGTCGAGGCGGGCATCAAGTACATCGAGCCCTCCCAGGCAGAACTGTCCGTGCTCGGCAAGGCTGCCCGCGAGAAGGTCTGGCCGCTGATGGAGCAGGAGATCGGCGCCGAGATCGTGAACACCATCCGCAGCAACGCATCGCCGCTCTGACTCGGGCCGGTGCATCGATTTGACCAGCAGACCAGCCCGGCCACCGGGCTGGTCTCGTCTGGCGGGGAGGAGGTATGTCGGTCCGGTGGCTACGGACGCTCGGACAGGGCTTGGGCTGGCTGCTCGACGCGGCTGCGCTGGTGTCCAGCTTGCTGGTGGTGGGCTTGATGCTGTTTCTGGTGCTCGGTCGCTATCTGTTCGGTTGGTCGATCGTCGGCCTGCTCGAGGTGATCATGATGTTCGGCATGTGGCTCTACATGCTCGGCGCCCTGATCGCGAGCCGTCGCCGGGAGCATCTGGTGGTGGACTTCTTCGAGCAAAAGGTCGGCGACGAATTCCTGCGCTCGTTGCTGAAGCTGGTGGTCGGCCTCGTCACGGCCGGTGCCACGCTGTTCTTCGCGATGCTCGCCTGGCGCATGCTGAATTGGGGCCTCGACCATCCGCAGACCACGCCCGGCATCGGCATTCCGTTGTGGATCCCCCAGTCGGCGATCCTGGTGGCCGCGATCGGCTGCGCAGGCTATGCGCTGCGCGACGTCGTCGAAGTACTCCACAAACTCGTCTCGACGCGCGAGGTCGGCTGAAATGGACGCACTGTTCGGCGTTGGCCTGCTGCTGGTGATGATGGTTCTCGGGGTGCCGGTCGCGTGGTCGTTCGCGACCGTCCTCGCCTATCTGACCGTCATCTACGACGTCAATCTCGACACCATCATGATGCAGGGCTACCGTTCGCTCGACTCGGTCGTGCTGATCGCGCTGCCGCTGTTCGTGCTGACCGGCTACCTGATGCAGGGCGGTGGCATCGCCCGGCGCCTGGTCGAGTTCATCGAGGTCATGATCGGCAAGCGGCGCGGCGGCATGGGCGCTTCGATGGTGCTGGCTTCGGGCATCTTCGGGGCGATCGCCGGTACCGCGACGGCGGCGGTGGCGTCGATCGGGACGATCATGGTCGGCCCGCTCGAGAAGCGCGGCTATCCGCGCCACTATTCGTCCGCGCTGCTCGGCATCTCCTCGCTGCTCGGAATCCTGATTCCGCCGTCGATCACGATGATCCTGTTTGCGGTCGTCACCCGGCAGTCGGTGGCCGCCTGTTTCGCCGCTTCGATCGGGCCCGCGGTGTTGCTGATCATCGGCCTGATCGCCGCGAACCGCTTCAGCGTCGGGCGGGTGTTCCAGGAAACCCTCGCCTCGGCTGCCGATGGCCAGGCGCAGGAGTCTAAGCGGCGCGCCACGCTGCGGGCACTGCCGGCCTTGTCCTTGCCGCTGATCATCCTCGGTGGGATCTACGGCGGTGTATTCACGCCGACCGAGGCGGCTGCAGTGGCGGCCGTCTGCGCGATGCTGATCGGCTTCTTCGTGTATCGCGATCTCACCGCGCGGATCTTCGCGCGCAACGTCGTCGCGGCCGCGGAAACCACCGGGACGGTGATCTTGATCCTGCTGTTCAGCTTCATGATCGGCCGCATCCTGGCCTCGGAGGGAATCCCCCGGGACCTGACCGAGTGGGTGACTGCAATGGTGGACAATCCGCTATTGATCCTGGTGTCGGTCAATCTCGTGCTGATCCTGGCCGGCATGATCATCGACGACGTTTCGGTCACGGTGGTGGTGGCGCCGCTGTTCATGCCGCTGATGATGGAGGCGGGCATGCATCCGGTGCACTTTGCTTCGGTCGTTGCCTGTTCGGTCGTGATCGGCGCCAACAGCCCGCCGGTCGCGCCGATTCTGTACATGGCCTGCCGCATCGGCAAGGCGTCGATTCATCGCACGGTCGGACCGGCGGTGGCGCTGATGGTGTTCGTCGCACTGCCGGTGATGGTCGTGACCACCTTCGTGCCGGAGCTGTCACTGGCCCTGCCGAGACTGCTGGGCTTCCTGTAAGCCCCGCGCGAGGCAGGGGCCGGGCGGGCGGGTACTGGGGGCGTGGCGCCGCTGGAACAATTCCTGTCGCTGTTAGGCAAACGGCGCCCGGCTGCTCCGTTAGATTACCCCCACCGCGGACACCGGCATTGGGCCGGTGGCGGCGGCAGAGTTGCCCGCACGTCATTGGATCGGAACGAATGGGTCCGAACCGGTCTCGGCTTCCGGCCCGCAGATTTCCGGAGTCGCGTGCAGGTCGATGCTGGGAGACTCGAGCTCGGCAGCGCAGTGGCCCGGTTTACAAGAGGCCGCCGCCGACTCAGCGACGAAGGAGGTTCGGAGATGATGCACGAAGACCATGGCGCGGTCGGGCCCGGTGCAGTTCGGCATGGCGACGCGGTACGGCCGGTACGGATCGGCTTTTTGCTGCTGGACAACTTCACGCTGATCGCGCATTCGTCGGCGATCGAGCCGCTGCGCATGGCCAACCAGTTGAGCGGTGAAGAACGCTACCAATGGTTCACCCTGAGCGAGACCGGCGGGCCGGTTCGTGCCAGCGACGGCCAACGAATCCTCCCGGACGCGCCGATGGGCGATGCCCAGGCACTGGATGTCGTGATCGTCTGTGGTGGGGTCGCACAGCAGCAGGCAATCCGCGCCTCGCATCTGAGCTTCCTTCAGGCCCAGGCCCGGCGCGGCTGCATCATCGGCGGCGTATGCACCGGTACCTGGGCGCTCGCCCAGGCCGGGCTGCTCGACGGGTTCCGCGCCAGCATCCACTGGGAGTGCATCTCGGGCCTGCAGGAGGCCTTCCCGAAGGTGCTGGTGACCAACCGCCTGTTTACGATGGACGGCAAGCGCCTGACCGCGTCTGGCGGTACGGCCCCACTGGACATGATGCTCAACCTCATTGGCCGGCAGTATGGGCGCGAACTGGTGGCGGCGATCTCCGAAATGTTCATGTGCGAACGCGTGCGCAGCGAGCAGGAGCACCAGCGGATTCCGCTCAGGCACGTGCTGGGGACGTCCCAGCCCAAGCTGCTCGAGATCGTGGCGCTGATGGAAGCCAACATCGAGGAGCCGCTCGAGCTCGAGGATCTGGCGAGCATCGCCGGAATCTCGCGGCGCCAACTGGAACGGCTTTTTCTCAAGCATCTGAATTGCTCGCCGTCGCGCTACTACCTGACGATCCGCATCAACCGGGCGCGCCAGCTGCTGCGGCAGACCTCGATGATGATCATCGAGGTGGCCACCGCCTGTGGTTTCGTGTCGACGCCGCATTTCTCGAAGTGCTACCGCGGCTTCTTCGGGGTTCCGCCGAGCAGCGAGCGGACCTGCGAGCCGGCGCAGCGAGCGGCACGCGGCCGACGGGAGGTGTTCGTGGCGGACGACGCGGCCGCCCGGCAGGAAGCGCCGCTTCCCGCGTCGACCGCCGAGCTGGCGTTGATGGCGGCTCGCGGCGAAGCCACCTACGGCAGCGTGTCGCGAGCGTCCGCCGCCATTTGATCTGACTAGGGGCGGCGGGCGGTTTCCCGCCCGGGGCCGAAACCCGTCCCGGAGACCCCTTCCGCGGCGGGTCTTCGTCGTGTCGGAAGTGGCGTTCCATCACGCCCCTGGACGGTGCCGTGATCAGCGCCCCGTCGCGAATCGACGATGGCGCAATTTGGCTCTTGCCCGTCGCTTCCCGTGCGATAGGGCTTGCGGCCATGCGGCTATTCTCCAACTCACCAATGGGTTGTAGCTGGCAAGGAGCCGCAGATGAATTCGAAGGAAGTTCACGACAACGCCGTCGTCATCGACGGACTGATCATCGCGAAGTGGAACCGCGAACTGTTCGAGGACATGCGTCGCGGTGGCCTCACCGCGGCCAATTGCACGGTGTCGGTGTGGGAAGGTTTCCAGGCGACGATCGACAACATCGCGATGGTCAACCGGCTGATGGCCGACAACGCCGATCTGGTCATCCCGGTGCGCAATACCGCCGACGTCACGGCTGCGAAGGAGGCCGGCAAGACCGGCATCATCCTCGGCTTCCAGAATGCGCATGCGTTCGAGGACAAGCTCGGCTACGTCGAGATCTTCAAGAAGCTCGGCGTCGGCATCGTGCAGATGTGCTACAACACCCAGAATCTCGTGGGCACCGGCTGTTACGAGCGCGACGGCGGCCTGTCCGGCTTCGGCCGCGAGGTCGTCGCCGAGATGAACCGGGTCGGCATCATGTGCGATCTCTCGCACGTCGGTGCCAAGACTTCCGAGGAGGTCATCCTCGCGTCCACCAAGCCGGTCTGTTACTCGCACTGCCTGCCTTCCGGCCTCAAGGAACACCCACGCAACAAGTCCGACGCCGAACTGAAGTTCATCGCCGATCACGGCGGCTTCGTCGGCGTGACGATGTTCGCGCCCTTCCTCAAGAAGGGCATCGATTCGACCATCGACGACTACGCCGAAGCGATCGAATACGTCATGAACATCGTCGGTGAAGACGCGATCGGCATCGGCACCGATTTCACGCAGGGCCACGGCCAGGCGTTCTTCGAGTGGCTCACCCACGACAAGGGCTATGCCCGCCGCCTGACCAACTTCGGCAAGATCGTCAATCCGCTCGGTATCCGAACCGTCGGCGAGTTCCCCAACCTGACCGAGACCCTGCTCGGGCGCGGCATGCCCGAGCGCGTCGTGCGCAAGGTCATGGGCGAGAACTGGGTGCGCGTGCTGCGCGACGTCTGGGGCGAGTGATCCCCGGCCGACCCGCGTCGCCGGCAAGAACATCTGGAGACCATAGAAAGTGAAGACCGCACCGCAACTGCCGATCGAAGTCGATTCCGAAACCGGCGTCTGGACCACCGACGCGCTGCCGATGCTGTATGTGCCGCGCCATTTCTTCATCAACAATCACAAGGGAATCGAGGAGGAACTGGGCGCCGAGCGCTACGCCGAGATCCTCTACAAGGCCGGCTACAAGTCGGCCTGGCACTGGTGCGAGAAGGAAGCCGCGCTGCACGGACTCAGCGGCGTGGCGGTGTTCGAGCACTACATGCGGCGCCTGTCGCAGCGGGGCTGGGGGCTGTTCTCGATCGAAGGGATCGATATCGACGCCGGCACCTGCCGGGTGCGGCTGGACCACTCGGCCTTCGTCTACGAGTACGGCAAGGTCGGCCGCAAGGTCGACTACATGTTCACCGGCTGGTTCGCCGGTGCGATGGACCAGATCCTGGACGCCGCCGGCAGTTCGCTGCGAACGCGCGCCGAGCAGGTCCAGAGCGCAGCCGAGGAAGGCTGCGACTACGGCGTGTTCGTCACCCGTCCGCGCTGACGAAGCAGGAGCAGAAGGCCATGGCACAGTTCGACGCCCTTTTCCAGCCGATCAAGATCGGCAAGCTGACGATCCGCAACCGCGTCTGCAGTACGGCCCATGCCGAGGTCTACGCCACCGACGGCGGCATGACCACCGAGCGGTACATCAAGTATTACGAGGAAAAGGCCAAGGGCGGCATCGGCCTCGCCATCTGCGGGGGTTCCTCGACGGTGGCCATCGACAGCCCCCAGGGCTGGTGGAAATCGGTAAACCTGTCCACCGACGCGATCATCCCGCATTTCCAGAACCTGGCCGATGCGATGCATCGGCACGGCGCGAAGATCATGATCCAGATCACCCACATGGGTCGGCGCTCGCGCTGGGACGGGGAGAACTGGCCGCATCTGGTGTCGCCCTCGGGCATTCGCGAACCGGTGCACCGCGCCACCTGCAAGACCATCGAGCCGGAAGAGATCGCGCGCATCATCGGCAACTATGCCCAGGCCGCGCGGCGCGCCAAGGCGGGCGGGCTGGACGGCGTCGAGCTGTCGGCCGTGCACCAGCACCTGATCGACCAGTTCTGGAGCCCGCGCGTGAACCACCGGACCGACGAGTGGGGCGGCGCCTTCGAGAACCGCATGCGCTTCGGGCTCGAGGTGCTGAAGGCGGTGCGTGCCGAGGTCGGGCCGGACTTCGTCGTCGGTTTGCGCATCTGCGGTGACGAGTTTCACCCGGATGGCCTCACCCATGAGGACATGAAGGAAATTGCCAAGTACTACAGCGACACGGGCATGCTCGACTTCATCGGCGTGGTCGGTTCGGGCTGTGACACCCACAATACGCTGGCCAACGTCATCCCCAACATGAGCTATCCGCCGGAGCCCTTCCTGCATCTGGCGGCCGGGATCAAGGAAGTCGTGTCGGTGCCGGTGATCCACGCCCAGAACATCAAGGATCCGAACCAGGCTCAGCGCATTCTCGAGGGCGGCTACGTGGACCTGGTCGGCATGACCCGGGCACACATCGCCGATCCGCATTTCGTGAACAAGGTCAAGCTCGGCAGGGTCGACCAGATCCGCCAGTGCGTCGGCGCCAACTATTGCATCGATCGTCAGTATCAGGGCCTCGACGTGCTCTGCATCCAGAACGCGGCGACCTCGCGCGAGCATCTGGGGCTGCCGCACGTGATCGAGAAATCGAGCGGGCCGAAACGCAAGGTGGTGGTGGTCGGCGGCGGTCCGGCCGGCATGGAAGCGGCGCGGGTGGCAGCCGAGCGTGGCCACGAAGTGACGCTGTTCGAAAAGAGCGACGCCCTCGGCGGCCAGATCTCGATCGCCGCGATGGCGCCCCAGCGCGATCAGATGGCGGGTATCACGCGCTGGTACCAGCTCGAGCTCGCCCGCCTGAAGATCGATCTGCGCCTGGGTGTCGCGGCCGACGCAGCGACGATCATGGATCTGAGGCCCGACATCGTCGTGCTGGCCCTCGGCGCCCGTCCGTTCCTCGACCAGAACCCCCACTGGGGGGCTGCCGACGGACTGGTCGTCAGCACCTGGGACATCCTGCAAGGCAAGGTGGCGCCGGGCAAGAACGTGCTGATCTACGACACCATCTGCGAGTTTTCCGGCATGTCCGCGGCCGACTTTCTGGCCCACAAAGGTGCCAAGGTCGAGATCGTCACCGACGACGTCAAGCCCGGCATCGCGATCGGCGGCACGACCTTCCCGACCTACTACCGCAGCCTCTATCCCAAGGAAGTCGTCATGACCGGGGACTTGTTGCTGGAAAAGGTCTATCGCGAGGGCGACAAGCTGGTCGCGGTACTGGAGAACGAGTACACCGGGGCCAAGGAAGAGCGTGTCGTCGACCAGGTGGTGGTCGAGAACGGCACGCGGCCCGACGAGACGCTGTACTACGCGCTCAAGCCCGGTTCGCGCAACAAGGGGCAGGTCGATATCGAGGAGCTCTTCGCGATGCGGCCCCAGCACAGCTTGCACGAGTCCGGCGACGGCTATCTGCTGTTCCGTATCGGCGACTGCGTGTCGCAACACAACACCCACGCCGCCATCCTCGACGCCCTGCGCCTCTGCAAGGACTTTTGAGCGCCCCGGAAGAGGGGCCAGGCCCCGCCTTCCCGAAGGCGATGGATGCAAGGAGAGCCGAATGCTTGACGTAATCCTCCCGGTGCTGGTCCTCGGCGCGCTGGTGCTGGCGCTGGTGGGCGGGGTCCGGCGGATTCGGCTGTGGCGCCAGGGGCGGCCTTCACCGGTGGCCCTGGTGCCGGGGCTGGCGGCGATGCCGCGGCGCTATCTGGTCGATCTGCACGACGTCGTGGCGCGCGACCGGGAATTCGCGCGCACCCACGTCGCGACCGGCGGCGGCTTCGTTGCCGCGGCGGTGCTGCTGATCCTGGTGCATGGCTTCCAGGTCGAGAGCCGTCTGCTCGCCTGGGCGCTGATCGCCGCGTCGATCGTGATGTTCGCAGGTGCGCTGCGGGTCGCCGCGCGTCGACGCAACCCGCCCGCGCGGCTGTCGCGGGGGCCGTGGATGCGGCTGCCGAAGAGCCTGATCGCGTTTTCCAGCGGCGTTTTCCTGGTCACGCTGCCGACCGCCGGCATCGTGCCGGCCGGCTTCGGCGGCTGGCTGATCGCGGCGCTGTTGGCGGCGGTCGTGGCTTGGGGGCTGGCCGAGATGTTCTTCGGCATGGGCTGGGGCGGGCCGATGAAGCATGCCTTCGCCGGCGCCTTGCACCTCGCCTTCCATCGCCGCCCGGAGCGCTTCGGTGGTGGCCGCTCGACCGGCCTCGTGCCCCTCGACCTCGACGACAACGCGGCGACGCTCGGTGTCGGCAAGCCGGACGACTTCACCTGGAACCAGTTGCTGGGCTTCGATGCCTGCGTGCAGTGCGGGCGCTGCGAGGCCATGTGCCCGGCCTTCGCCGCCGGCCAGCCGCTCAATCCGAAGAAGCTGATCCAGGACATGGTGGTGGGCATGGCCGGCGGCACCGACGCTGCCTACGCCGGTTCGCCGTATCCGGGCAGGCCGGTCGGCGAGCATGGCGGCAGCGCCCACAGCCCGATCGTGCTGCGTGAGGGGCGCGCCCTGGTGGATGCCGACACGCTGTGGTCGTGCACCACCTGCCGCGCCTGCGTCGAGGAGTGCCCGATGATGATCGAGCACGTGGACGCGATTCTGGACATGCGCCGCTACCTGACCATGGAGCACGGCAACACACCGAACAAGGGCAAGGAGGTGCTGGAGAATCTCGCCGCGACCGACAATCCGGGCGGCTTCGATCCGGCCTCGCGCATGAACTGGGCGGCGGACCTGGACCTGCCGCTGATCTCGGCACGGGGTGCCGCCGAGGTGCTGCTGTGGATGGGCGACGGCGCCTTCGACCTGCGCAACCAGCGCACCCTGCGCGCCCTGGTCAAGGTGTTGCGGGCAGCCGGCGTCGACTTCGCGGTGCTCGGCAACGAGGAACTCGATTCCGGCGACGTCGCCCGCCGCCTCGGTGACGAGGCAGGCTTCCAGGCGCTGGCAGTGCGCAATGCGGCGACCTTCGCCCGCTATCGCTTCGGTGAGATCCTGACCTGCGATCCCCACAGCTTCCACGTATTGAAGAACGAATACCCGGCCTTCGGTGCCCGCTACGAGGTCAGCCACCACAGCAGCTATATCGCCCGATTGATCGAGTTGGGGCGGCTCCCGCTCTCCGACTGGGCTGGCGGCCGCGTGACCTATCACGACCCGTGCTACCTCGGCCGCTACAACGGCGAATACGAGGCGCCGCGCAGCGCGCTCAAAGGGATCGGCATCCAGGTCGTGGAGATGGGGCGCTCCGGCTTCCGCTCGCGCTGCTGTGGCGGCGGGGGCGGTGCGCCGATCACCGACATCCCGGGCAAGCGGCGCATCCCCGACATGCGCATGGACGAGATCAACGAGACCGCGGCCGAGATCGTCGCGGTCGGCTGCCCACAATGCACGGCAATGCTCGAAGGCGTCGTCGGGCCACGTCCCGAGGTGCTGGACATCGCCGAACTGGTGGCGGCGCAGCTCGTCGCGGCGCCGGTGTCGGTACCGCGCCAGACTCGGGAGGTGGCAGCGTGAGCGTCGCCGCACGGCCGCCCGCAGGCGGTACGCCAGCGCCCGGCGACAGAAGGATGGTCCAGTGAACGACATCATTCGACGCGATCCGCGCAGTGAATGGATCGCCCGCAATCGCCTGCATCCCGAGCACGAGGCGGTACTGGCCCGCATCGGTGGCGGGGCCCCGGTCGCCCAATGGATGGGCCCGAACGGCGTGCTCCGGCGCGATCCCCATGCGGTCGGCTTCATCGGACCGAACGGCATCCGCCGCATCGATCGCAGCGGCGCCCAGACCGCCAGCGGCGCGGCGCGGCGCGAAGCCACGGCCGGTCCGTCCCGGCGGCTGGTACGAATCGAGACGCCGGCCTTCCTCGTGGCGGTGGTCGCCGACATGCCCGGCGGTCGTCTGTCCGCCTACGATCGCGACCTGTTGGGCTTGGCGCGTCAGCTTGCCGACGGCGATGGGGGCGGGCAGGGCGCGGTGTTGCTGGTGTGTTTCGGCGAGACCCGCGAGGAGGGGCTCGGCGACGCCGGTGTCGATCGCGTCGTGACTTTCGCCGGTGCGCAGTTCGCGGGCTATGCGCCGGAACTGCGGCTGACCGCGCTGGGCGGCGTCGAACATACGCACGAGCCGCGTCACTGGCTGTTCCCGGACTCGCCGCTGGGGGGCGCGGAGCTTGGCCGGCGCCTCGCCGCGCGGCTCGGCGAACGGCCCGCGACCCAGGTGTGGCAGATCGGTGATGGCCGATGCACGGGCCGCGGCGCGGCCGGCGCGACGGACATCTCCCGCGCGCTGCCGCGGATCGTATTGGCGCTGCCCGAGTGCGCCGAGCCGGTGACCGACACGACCCATGCGGCCGAGCCGTTCGCAGCGCCGGCAACATTGCCGCAGATCATGCGCCGCATCGACGATCTCGGCGCCGTGGCGGTCGATCCGGCCGGTGTGGCGTTGGCCGAGGCCGAATTCATCCTGTCGGCGGGCAACGGCATCGACGACTGGGACGCCTTCCACCATGCCGCGCGCGTGCTCGGGGCGACCGAAGGGGCGTCACGCGTGGCGGTGGATAACGGTTTCATGCCGCGGGATCGCCAGGTCGGCGCGACCGGCACCTGGGTGACGGCGAGGGTCTATCTGGCTGTCGGCATCTCGGGCGCGATCCAGCACCTGCAGGGCATCCAGCAGTGCGACAAGGTCGTCGCGCTCAATACCGACGCCGGTTGCGACATGGTGAAGCGGGCCGACCTGGCGGTGATCGCGGATTCCAGCGAGGTGCTGGCCGCGCTGGTGGACATGGTCGAAGGCGTTCGCAAGGAGCAGCGCGATGCAGCGTGATGGCAAGCGATCGATGACCGGTGGGCAGCCCCTCACGGTCGCGGCGTTGGTCTCGGTGGGGCGCCACCCGGTGACCGGACGGCCACGGCGGGCGGAATTCGATGCCAGGGCGGTCGAGTTGGGCCTGTCGCTGGCCCCGGGCGAGGCTTTGCGCCTGGTGCATGCCGGCGCGCGCACGCCCGATTCGGACAGTGCGCTGCGCGGCTATCTCGGCATGGGCATCGGCGCGGTCGAGGTGCTGGAGCAACCCGAAGGCGCCGATGTGGTGCCGGCCCTCGAAGCCTGGGTGCGGACGGCCGCGCCGCGCCTGGTGCTGTGCGGAGCGCACGGCGAGACCGGTGAGGCCTCCGGGTTGGTGCCTTTCCTGCTGGCCGAGCGACTGGGCTGGTCGCTGGTCTGTGATCTGGCTGAGGTCGAGGCGGTGGACGGCGAGACGATGACGGTACTACAGGCGCTGCCGCGTGGGCAGCGTCGGCGGCTGAGGGTGCGCCTGCCGGCCGTGATCACCGTCGACGCCGCTGCGCGTGCGGCCCGCCAGAGCGCATTCGGGCCTGCGCGCCGGGGCGAACTGCGGCCCCTCGCGGCCGCTGTCACGCCCGACCGGGAGGCCGAAGGCTGGGCCCGAACACCGGCCAGGAAGCGCCCCAAGCGCCTCAAGATCGTCAAGGCGACTTCGGCGCGCGAGCGCTTCAAGGCGGCCGCGGCGAAGGCCGAGGGTGGCGGAGGCCAGGTGCTGACCGGGGTTTCGGCACGAGCGGGCGCCGAGGCGATTCTGAAGCTTCTGCGCGAAGAGGGGGTGCTGCGTTGACGACGCATTCACCGCGCGTGGTCGAACGGGCCGGGATGGGGTTGCGGATGCACGGCGAAAGCAAGCCGGCGCCGCCGGGTGCGAGCGGCTCGGGCCGGGGCACGTCGCCATGATGTTCGCTGACCTGGTCGATCTGGAAGACCTCCGCCGGGGCCTGCTCGGCCTGGGTGTCGCATTGCCGCCGGGTGGGTCGCCGGAACAGCTCGCGGCGGCGGTACGGGCAGCGCTGCCGGTGGAAGGGCTGGACGACCTGCTCGCCGCGCTCGGCGCGGACGGCGTGACCCCGCATCCCGACGTGCGACGGGCGGTCGCGCTGATCCGGATGACCTGATTTCCGATCGAGGCGCCGCCACGGAGCGCTTCGACCCGTCTCGCTTCTCCTTCGGGTCCTGCGCCCGTTCCGCCGCCGGCGTGGCATGCGCCGGCGGCGCTTCTTCCCATGCTTGCCGGTCCGGCGTCTTGCCGTGGCCGGGTCGGTCTGGATTGAGCAAGTGCGTGACGGATACAGGCAATTCCCCGGCGGTCGAACTTCCTAAGATTCGAAGCATCACCGCGGCGGATGTGCTGCGGCCCGTAGCCGGGGGCGCGCAGGCGCCACTCACCAGGAGACAAGCTGCATGTTTGCAATGACCGACCGTATCGCCGGCTTCGACGAAGCGCTCGAGGCCGCCATGGATGCCGAACTGGCGCGCCAGGAGGCCCACATCGAACTGATCGCGTCCGAGAATTACGCCAGCCCGCGCGTACTCGAGGCGCAAGGCAGCGTGCTGACCAACAAGTACGCCGAGGGCTACCCGGGCAAGCGCTACTATGGTGGCTGCGAGCATGTGGATGTGGTCGAGCAACTGGCGATCGACCGGGCCAAGCAGTTGTTCGGTGCCGACTTCGCCAACGTCCAGCCGCATTCGGGCTCGCAGGCCAATGCGGCGGTCTATATGGCGCTGCTGGAGCCGCACGACACGGTGCTCGGCATGAGCCTCGCCCACGGCGGTCACCTGACCCACGGCGCCAAGGTCAACTTCTCCGGCAAGACCTACAATGCGGTGCAATACGGCCTCGACGAGGCCACCGGCGAGATCGACTACGCCCAGGTCGAGCAACTGGCCCGCGAGCACGGGCCGAAGATGATCGTGGCGGGCTTTTCCGCCTACTCGCGTGTCGTCGACTGGCAGCGTTTCCGCGACATCGCCGATGCGGTCGGCGCCAAGCTGTTCGTGGACATGGCCCACGTCGCCGGCTTGGTGGCCGCGGGTCTCTACCCGAACCCGGTGCCGATCGCCGACGTCGTCACCACCACTACCCACAAGACCCTGCGCGGTCCGCGCGGGGGACTGATCCTGGCACGGGCCAATCCCGAGCTGGAGAAGAAGCTCAACTCGGTCGTCTTCCCCGGCATCCAGGGTGGCCCGCTGATGCACGTCATCGCGGCCAAGGCGGTGGCGCTGAAGGAGGCGCTCCAGCCCGAGTTCCGCGACTACCAGCAACAGGTGCTGAAGAACGCCCGCACGATGGCGGGCGCGTTCATCGAGCGTGGCTACAAGATTGTCTCGGGCGGTACCGACGACCATCTTTTCCTGGTGGACCTGGTGGACAAGGGCATCACCGGCAAGGCCGCCGACGCGGCGCTTGGTGCCGCCCACATTACGGTGAACAAGAACGCCGTGCCGAACGACCCCCAATCGCCGTTCGTGACCAGCGGCATTCGCATCGGTACGCCCGCGATCACCTCGCGCGGCTTCCAGGAGGCCGAGGCCAAGGAACTGACCGGCTGGATCTGCGACGTGCTGGACAACATCGACGACCCGTCGGTGATCGGTGCGGTACGCGAAAAGGCCAAGGCCCTGTGCGCGCGTTTTCCGGTCTATCCGGCCGGCCGCTGAACCGCGAAGGGAGCGACACATCATGGCGATCAGTGCATTCGAGATGTTCAAGGTGGGCATCGGCCCATCCAGCTCCCACACCGTGGGGCCCATGCGTGCCGCTCTGACCTTCGTATCCGGCCTGCAGGAAGAGGATCTGCTGCCCCGCGTGCGGCGGGTACGCGCCGAGTTGTACGGCTCGCTCGGCGCCACCGGCAAGGGACACGGCAGCGACAAGGCGGTACTGCTGGGCCTCGAGGGGGAAGCGCCGGACCTGATCGACCCCGACACCATCGACGCCCGGCTCGAACGCATCCGCAGCAGCAGGCAATTGTCGCTGGGCGGCACCCATCCGGTGCCCTACGCGGAAAAGACCGATCTGATCTTTCTGCGCCGCCAGTCGCTGCCCTACCATCCCAATGGCATGCGCTTGACGGCCTACGGCGACGACGGCGCCGAACTGGCCGGCCACGTGTATTACTCGGTCGGCGGCGGCTTCGTCGTGAACGAGGCTGCGGCCGGTGCCAACCGGATCGTCGAGGACAGCACCGTACTGCCCTATCCGTTCAAGAGCGGCGAGCAGTTGCTCAAGCATTGCGCCAACAACGGCCTGTCGATCAGCCAGGTGATGCTGGAGAACGAGAAGGCCTGGCGCAGCGAGGCCGAGACCCGAGAGGGTCTGCTGCACATCTGGCAGGTGATGCAGGCCTGCGTGCGCCGCGGCTGCGAGATCGAAGGAACGCTGCCGGGCGGCATGCAGGTGAAGCGCCGCGCTGCCGGCCTGTATCGCAAGCTCTCGAGCGCGCCGGAGGCCTCGCTGCGCGACCCGCTGACCACGATGGACTGGGTGAACCTCTACGCGCTGGCGGTAAACGAAGAGAACGCCGCGGGCGGGCGCATCGTCACCGCGCCGACCAATGGCGCGGCCGGCATCATCCCGGCGGTGCTGCACTACTACAACCGCTTCTTTTCGGGCTCGACCGACGACGGCGTGGTGCGCTTCCTGCTCACCGCCGCGGCGATCGGCATCCTGTTCAAGGAAAACGCGTCCATCTCCGGGGCCGAGGTGGGCTGCCAGGGCGAAGTCGGCGTGGCCTGCTCGATGGCCGCCGGCGCGCTCGCCGAGGTCATGGGCGGCACCCCGAGCCAGGTCGAGAATGCCGCCGAGATCGGCATGGAGCACAACCTCGGTCTGACCTGCGATCCCGTCGGCGGCCTCGTCCAGGTGCCCTGCATCGAGCGCAATGCGATGGCCTCGATCAAGGCCATCAACGCGGCACGGATGGCGCTGCGCGGCGACGGCACGCACTTCGTCTCGCTCGACAAGGTCATCAAGACCATGCGCGACACCGGGCGGGACATGAAGAACAAGTACAAGGAGACTTCCCGCGGTGGGCTCGCGGTGAACGTCATCGAGTGCTGATCGAAAAGCGGAGCAGCCATTGCGGCAGGGACGGGGCGATGAATTCCTTCAAGCAGCGGACGTGTGCCCAGTGGCCCGCCTCCGCAGGGCAATCATTCAGGAGATAGGGGCATGCAGCACTATTCAGGATTCGGACTGCTGAAGCACGGCCTCAGCTACCACGAGAACTGGCAGCGGGCTTGGCGCAATCCGGAACCGAAGGCGAGATACGACATCGTGATCGTCGGCGGTGGCGGGCATGGTCTGGCCACGGCCTACTATCTCGCCAAGGTGCACGGCATCACCAACGTCGCGGTGGTCGAGAAAGGTTGGCTGGGGGGCGGCAACACCGCGCGCAACACCACCATCGTGCGCTCGAACTACCTGTGGGACGAGGCGGCGTGGCTCTACGAGCACGCCATGAAGCTGTGGGAAGGTCTATCGCAGGACCTCAACTACAACGTCATGTTCTCGCAACGCGGCGTGATGAACCTCGGTCACACCCTGCAGGACATGCGCGACATCCAGCGCCGCGTCAATGCCAACCGTCTCAACGGCGTCGATGGCGAAGTGCTCGACGTCAGGCGGATCCAGGAGATCGTGCCGCTGATGGATTGTTCGCGCAACACCCGCTACCCGGTGCTCGGCGCCTCGTGGCAGCCGCGCGGCGGTGTGGCGCGGCACGATGCCGTGGCCTGGGGCTATGCGCGCGGCGCTGATGCCCATGGCGTGGATCTGCTGCAGCAGACCGAGGTGACCGGAATCCGCGTGAGCGGGGGCAGGGTCCAGGGGGTGGAGACCACGCGCGGCTTCATCGCCGCCGATTCGGTCGGCGTGGTCGCCGCGGGCAACTCCAGCGTGATCGCGAAAATGGCTGGGCTGCGCCTGCCGCTCGAATCCCATCCGCTGCAGGCCCTGGTGTCCGAGCCGATGAAGCCGGTGCTCGACACCGTCGTCATGTCGAACCACGTCCATGGCTACATCAGCCAGTCCGACAAGGGCGACCTGGTGATCGGCGCCGGCATCGACGGCTACAACGGCTATGGCCAGCGCGGAAGCTACACCACCATCGAGCATACGCTGCAGGCCATCGTCGAACTGTTCCCCAGCTTCTCGCGGGTGCGCATGAACCGTCAGTGGGGCGGCATCGTCGACACCTGCCCGGATGCCTGCCCGATCATTTCTGCAACTTCGGTCGGCGGGCTGTTCTTCAACTGTGGCTGGGGGACCGGCGGCTTCAAGGCGACCCCCGGTTCGGGCCACGTCTTTGCGGCGACGCTCGCGGCGGGCAAGGCGCATCTGCTCGCCGCACCGTTCTCGATCGACCGCTTCATCTCCGGAAAACTGATTGACGAGCACGGTGCCGCCGGCGTCGCGCACTGAGAGGAACAGGACCCATGTTGCTTATCTATTGCCCGTATTGCGAGGAATATCGCGAAGAGGAGGAGTTCCGCCCGAAGGGGGAGGCGCACATTGCCCGGCCGCAGAACCCCGAGGAAACCCCGGACGAGGTCTGGGGTGACTACCTGTTCTTCCGCAAGAACCCCCGCGGGGTGCACCACGAACAGTGGCTCCACGCCGCCGGCTGCCGCAAGTACTTCAATGTGACGCGGCATACCGTCAGCTACGAAATTCTCGAAACCTACAAGGCCGGACAGCATCCCGCGAGCGATCGGGCGCCGGGCGTCGGCACGGGGGGCGCAAAATGAGCCAACGCAATCGCCTGGCCAAGGGTGGGCGTATCGATCGCGGCCGCCCGCTGCAATTCAGCTTCAACGGCGTCAGCTACGAGGGTTTCGTCGGCGACACGCTCGCCTCGGCACTGCTCGCCAACGGCGTCGACGTGGTCAATCGAAGCTTCAAGTATTCGCGCCCGCGCGGCATCGTCGCAGCCGGCGCCGAGGAACCGAACGCGATCCTCCAGCTCGGTGCCACCGAGGCGGGCCAGGTGCCGAACGTGCGGGCGACCCAGCAGGCGCTGTACCGCGGTCTGGTGTCCAGCAGCACCAATGGCTGGCCGAACGTCGAGCGTGACCTGATGGGCGTGGTCGGCGAGATGGGTGGCAAGTTCATGCCGCCGGGCTTCTACTACAAGACCTTCATGGCGCCGGCCGCGATGTGGCCGAAGTACGAAAAGTATATTCGCAAGGCGGCCGGCCTCGGGCGCGCCCCTCGCGAGAACGATCCCGACATCTACGACCACATCAACCGCCACTGCGACGTCCTGGTGATCGGCGCCGGGCCGGCGGGTCTGGCAGCGGCACTGGTCGCCGGTCGAAGCGGCGCGCGCGTGATCGTCTGCGACGAGCAAGAGGAGATGGGCGGCTCGCTGCTCGATTCGCGCGAGTCGATCGACGGTCGTCCCGCTGCCCACTGGGTCGGCAAGGTGCTCGACGAACTCGCGGCGATGCCCGAAGTACTGCTGCTGCCACGAACCACCGCCAACGGCTACCACGACCACAATTTCGTCACCTTGCATGAGCGTCGCACCGAACATCTGGCCGACACGGCACCGCCGGCCCAAGGCCGTCGCCAGGTGCGGGCCCGCATGCACCGGGTGCGAGCCGGGCGGGTGGTGCTGGCGACCGGCACCCACGAACGCCCGCTGGTCTACGCCGGCAACGACGTGCCGGGCAACATGGTCGCCGGCGCGATCTCGACCTACATCCACCGCTATGCCGTGGTGCCGGGGCAGCGCCTGGTGCTGTCGACCGCGAACGACCACGCTTACCGCGCGGCCCTGGACTGGCACGACGCGGGGCGCGAAGTGGTGGCCATCGTCGACGCCCGCGACAATCCGGGCGGTGACCTGGCCGCGGAGGCCCGCAACCGCGGTATTCGCATCGTTACCGGCAGCGCGGTGATCGAGGCGCGCGGCAAGAAGCGGGTCAGCGCGGCGCTGGTCGCAGCGATCGATGTGGAAGGCTTTGCGGTGCGCGGCACGGCCGATGCGCTCGCCTGCGACACCATCGCCAGTTCGGGGGGGTACAGTCCGGTGGTGCACCTGGCCGCGCACAGCGGCGTGCGCCCCGAGTGGCGCGACGACATCCTCGGCTTCGTGCCGGGCAAGGTGGCCGGCCTGTTGCCCGCCGGCGGTGTGAACGGGCGCGCAGCGCTGGCGCAGGCGCTTGCCGATGGCACCGAGGCGGCGGCAAGCGCGCTGGCCGAGCTGGGTGCCCAGGCCGCATCGATCACCTTGCCGGAGATCCGAAGCGTACGCGAGGACAAGGCGGTCGCGCTGTTCCAGGTGCCGCACCCGAAGCCGGCAATGCGTGCGCCCAAGCAGTTCGTCGATCAGCAGAACGACGTGACGGCGGGCGGCATCGAGCTGGCCACGCGCGAGGGCTTCGAATCGATCGAACACGTCAAGCGCTACACCGGCATGGGCTTCGGCACCGACCAGGGCAAGCTCGCCAACATCAACGGCATGGCGATCGCGGCACGCTGTCTCGGCCAGACGATTCCCGAGACCGGCACCACGGTGTTTCGTCCGAACTACACGCCGATCACCTTCGGTGCGATCGCGGGTCGTCATTGTCGCGAGCTGTTCGATCCCCGGCGCTACACCGCGATGCATTCGTGGCACGTCGCCAATGGCGCGAAGCTCGAAGAAGTCGGCCAATGGATGCGGCCGTGGTACTACCCGCGCGGCAATGAGAGCATGTCCGAAGCCGTGCAGCGCGAGTGTCGCGCGGTGCGCGAGGGGGTCGGCATACTCGACGCCTCGACCTTGGGCAAGATCGAGATCCAGGGCAAGGACGCGCGCGAATTCCTGAACCGCATCTACACCAATGCCTGGACCAAGCTCGGTGTCGGCAAGTGCCGCTACGGCCTGATGTGCAAGGACGATGGCATGGTGATGGACGACGGTGTCACCGCCTGCCTCGGCGACAACCACTTCCACATGACCACCACCACCGGTGGCGCCGCCGCCGTGCTGGACTGGCTGGAGCTGTGGCACCAGACCGAGTGGCCCGAACTGGAGGTGTACTTCAACTCCGTCACCGACCACTGGGCGGCGATGGCGATCAACGGCCCCCATGCCCGCAAGCTGCTGGCGGAACTCACCGATATCGATCTCGCCAACGACCAGTTCGGTTTCATGGACTGGCGTTCCGGCACCGTCGCCGGCGTGCCGGCGCGGGTGTTCCGGATCTCCTTCACCGGGGAACTCTCGTACGAGATCAACGTGCAGGCCAATCATGCGCTGCATGTCTGGAAGGCCTTGTTCGAGAAGGGCGAAAAGTACGGCCTGACGCCGTACGGTACCGAAACGATGCACGTGTTGCGCGCCGAGAAGGGCTTCATCATCGTCGGCCAGGATACCGATGGCTCGGTCACGCCGGAAGACCTCGGCATGCAGTGGTGCGTGGGCTATAAAAAACCATATTCATGGATCGGCCGGCGTGCGCTTTCGCGTCCGGACACCCAGCGCGAGGACCGCAAGCAACTGGTCGGTCTGAAGCCGCTCGAGCCTGCCCTGGTGCTCGAGGAAGGAGCACAGATCGTGCTCGAAAAGGAGTTGCGGATTCCGATGCCGATGTTCGGCCACGTCACCTCCAGCTATTACAGCCCGACCCTCGGTCACGGTTTCGCGCTGGCCCTGCTGAAGGGTGGCGGCCAGCGCATGGGCCAGACCGTCTACTTGCCGATGGCGGATGGTCAGGTGCATGCCGCCACGGTCGTCGAGCCCGTCTTCTACGATCCCGAAGGGAGCCGCCAGAATGTCTGATGCAGCCGTTTTCGATGTCAATCCGGCGGCCTCCGTGGCGTCGGAATCCCCGTTGGCCGCGTGCCGCCCCAGGGTCGCGACGCTAGCCAATGCCGAGGGCGCTGGCGTCGTCGTGCGCGAACGCGCCTTCCTCGGCCATCTCATCCTGCGGGGCAACGCCGCCGACGAGGCCTTCGTCGCCGGCGTCGAGCAGGCCCTCGGCCTGCCGCTGCCGACCAAGGCGTGCGGGCTGTCGCTCGCCGCCGAGGGCACGTCCAGCATCCAGTGGCTCTCGCCCGACGAGTGGCTGATCATCGTGCCCGGCGGCGCCGAGTTCGCCACCGAGTTGCGGCTGCGTGAATGCCTGGGCGGTCATTTTGCGGTGGTCAATGTCAGCGGTGGGCAAACCGTGCTCGAACTCAGCGGCACCGGGGTGCGCGAAGTGCTGATGAAGTCGACGCCGTACGATGTCCATCCGGCCAGCTTCCCGGTCGGTAGGGGCGTCGGCACCGTCTTCGCGAAAAGCGCTGCGCTGGTCCGCCGCGTCGGCGAAGAACGCTGGGAACTGGTCATTCGCCGCAGCTTTGCGGACTACCTCTACCGTTGGCTACTCGACGCCGCCGAAGAGTTCGGCGTGCATATCGCGGACTGAGGGCGATGTCGCTCGAAGCGATCGAGATCGCGAGCCGGCCGGCGCGCGTCAGCGCGGCGCCGCTCGCCGGCGACGACCGCATCGTCCTGCGAGGCCTGCGCGTCGAGGCGGTGATCGGTGTGTACGAACACGAGCGCCACGCGCTGCAGCCGCTGGTGGTCGACCTCGAGCTGGGCCTGGCGCATTCCCATGGCTGCTTCAGCGATCGGCTCGACGATGCGGCGGACGACGGCGCCGTCGTGGCCCCGGTGCACGAGCGGGCAGTGCGGAATCGATGCGAATTGCTCGAGCGCTTCGCTCGGAACGTCGCCGACAGCCTGCTCGCCGACTTCGCGCTGTCGTCGGTGGCGGTGGCCGTCTCGAAACCCGGCATCTTCGACGTCGCCGACCGTGTCGGCGTGTCGATCCGCCGCCGCCGAAATCTTCGCCGAGGTCAGTCATGAGCCAGGCCCATGCCCGACGCCGAATCCGCAGTCTGCTCGTCGCCAACCGGGGCGAGATTGCGATCCGGGTCTTTCGCGCGGCGAGCGAAATGGGTATTCGCACCGTCGCGATCTACGCCAACGAAGACCGATTCGCCTTGCATCGCTTCAAGGCCGACGAATCCTACCTGGTGGGCGACGGCCGAAAGCCGATCGCCGCCTATCTGGACATTCCCGGCATCATCCGAATCGCCAAGGATGCCCGGGTCGATGCGATTCATCCGGGCTACGGTTTCCTGTCGGAAAATCCGGATTTCGCCGAAGCCTGCAGCGCGGCCGGCATCGCCTTCATCGGTCCCCAGCCGCAGGTGATGCGCGAACTCGGCAACAAGGTCGCCGCGCGCACGCTGGCGGTCGCAGCCGGGGTGCCGGTGGTGCCGGCCACGGGTGCGTTGCCGGCCGACCTCGACGAAGTCAAGCGGCTCGCCCGAGAAGTGGGGTACCCGCTGATGCTGAAGGCCAGCTGGGGAGGCGGCGGGCGCGGCATGCGTGCGATCGAAAGCGAGGACGAGCTGCCGGGCCTGCTCGACGTCGCCCGCCGCGAGGCGTTGGCGGCCTTCGGCAACGACGAGGTCTATCTCGAGAAGCTGGTGCGCCGTGCCCGCCACGTGGAGGTCCAGGTGCTGGGCGACACGCACGGCGGACTGGTGCACCTGTTCGAGCGCGACTGCTCGGTGCAGCGTCGCAACCAGAAGGTGGTCGAGCGCGCGCCCGCGCCCTACCTCGACGACGCCCACCGCTCGGCGCTGTGCGATGCTGCGCTGGCCTTGTGCCGCTCCGCACACTACACCCACGCCGGCACGGTGGAATTCCTGCTGGACGCCGACAGCGGCGCGTTCTATTTCATCGAGGTGAACCCGCGCATCCAGGTCGAACATACGGTCACCGAGCTGGTCACCGGCGTCGACATCGTCAAGGCGCAGATCCGAATCACCGAATGGGCGCGAATCGGCGCGACGGAAGCCTACCTGCCGGCGCAGTCCGATGTCCGCCTGAACGGCCACGCACTGCAGTGTCGGGTCACGACCGAGGATCCGGAGAACAATTTCACGCCGGACTACGGGCGCATCACCGCCTATCGCAGTGCGGCGGGCTTCGGCCTGCGGCTGGACGGCGGCACCGCCTATACCGGTGCGGTCATCACCCCGTTCTACGATTCGCTGCTGGTCAAGGTCACCGCCTGGGGGCACGACCCCGACGAGGCGATCGCCCGGATGGACCGCGGGCTGCGCGAATTCCGCATCCGTGGCGTGTCGTCCAACCTGCAGTTCCTCGAGAACGTCATCGCCCACCCGCAGTTCCGGTCCGGCGAATGCACGACGCGCTTCATCGACACCACGCCGGAGCTGTTCCGCTTCCAGAAGCGCCGCGACCGCGCGACCAAGCTGTTGCAGTTCCTCGGCGAGGTGAGCGTCAACGGCAATCCGGAAATGGCCGGCCGGGTGGCGCCGGCAGGGCCCCTGGGCAGGCCCGTCCTGCCCCGGGTGGATCTCGGCACGACTCCGCCGGCCGGCAGCCGCGATCGGCTCAAGCAGCTCGGCCCCAGCGCCTTCGCGCAGTGGATGAAGGACCAGCAGCGCGTGTTGCTCACCGACACGACCATGCGCGACGCCCACCAGTCGCTGTTCGCTACCCGCATGCGCACGCGCGACATGCTGGAGATCGCACCGCACTATGCGCGTCTCGCGCCGCAACTGTTCTCGCTCGAATGCTGGGGCGGGGCGACCTTCGACGTGGCCCTGCGCTTCCTCAAGGAGGACCCGTGGGATCGCCTGGTTCGCCTGCGCAGCGCGGTGCCGAACGTCCTCTTCCAGATGCTGTTGCGCGCGTCCAACGCGGTCGGCTACACGAACTACGCCGACAACGTCGTGCGCCACTTCGTACGACAGGCGGCATCCAATGGCATCGACCTGTTTCGCGTCTTCGATTCGCTGAACTGGGTCGACAACATGCGCGTCGCGATGGATGCGGTGAATGAGGCCGGCGTGTTGTGCGAAGGCGCGATCTGCTACACCGGCGACCTGTTCGACGCGAGCCGGCCGAAGTACGACCTCAGGTATTACGTCGATCTCGCCAAACAGCTCGAAAAGGCCGGCGCCCACATCCTCGGCATCAAGGACATGGCCGGCGTCTGCAAGCCGCGCGCGGCAGCCGCGCTGGTCAAGGCGTTGAAGGAAGCGGTCGGCCTGCCGATCCATTTCCACACCCACGACACCTCCGGCATCGCTGCGGCCAGCGTGTTGGCCGCGGTGGCCGCCGGAGCCGATGCCGTCGACGGCGCGCTCGATGCGATGAGCGGGCTCACCTCGCAACCCAATCTGGGCTCGATCGCCGCCGCGCTGGCCGGCTCGGAGCGCGACAGCGGGGTGGACCTCGCGGCGCTGCAGTCGCTGTCCCATTACTGGGAGGGCGTGCGGCGCGCCTACGCGCCGTTCGAGGCCGACATCCGCAGCGGCACGTCGGATGTGTACAAGCACGAGATGCCCGGCGGGCAATACACCAACCTGCGCGAGCAGGCCCGGGCAATGGGTTTGGAGCACCGCTGGCCCGAGGTCTCCCAGGCCTACGCCGACGTGAACCAGTTGTTCGGCGACATCGTCAAGGTGACGCCGACCTCTAAGGTGGTGGGCGACCTGGCGCTGTTCATGGTCGCCAACGAGCTCACGCCGGCCGATGTCACGGATCCGCAGAAGGAGATCGCATTCCCCGAGTCGGTGGTCTCGCTCTTCCGCGGCGAGCTCGGTTTCCCCCCGGATGGCTTCCCGAAGGCGCTCGAGCGCAAGGTGCTGAAGGGGGCCGCGCCGCTCGCGGGACGCGCCGGAGACTTCCTGCCGGCGGTCGATCTCGAGGCCGCACGCAGTGAAGCGGCGGCCGCGGTCGGCCGGCAGATCTCGGACACCGATCTCGCCTCATGGCTGATGTACCCCAAGGTGTTCAAGGAGTACGCCGCCCACCACGCGCGCTTCGGCGACGTTTCCCTGCTGCCTACGCCGGTGTTCTTCTACGGCATGAAGGACCGAGAGGAGATCAGCGTAGCGATCGAGAAAGGCAAGAGCCTGATCGTGCGCCAGACCGGCAGCAGCGACACGCCGGACGAGGAAGGGCGGGTCAAGGTGTTCTTCGAATTGAACGGCCAGCCGCGCCTGCAGCGCATCCCGAAAGCCGGTGCGGCACCGACCGGACGCCGGCACCCCAAGATCGAGGAGGGCAACCCGAAGCAGGTGGGCGCGCCCATGCCCGGCGCGGTGGTGACGGTGTCGGTACGCCAGGGTCAGCGGATCCAGAAAGGCAGTCCGCTGGTTTCGCTCGAGGCGATGAAGATGGAAACCGTGCTCACTGCCGACCGGGATGCCGTCGTGGCGCGCGTGATCGTGGCGGCCGGCGATCGCGTCGACGCCAAGGACCTGCTGGTCGAATTCGAGTGACGACGATGTCGCGTTCGCAACCGGCCGCCCGCGACGGCAAGTGGCCGCCGGATTCGTGTGCTACGAGGCGGCGGCGTTCGATCCGGCCTTCCGCTCCAGCGGGCGCCGCGCACTGCCGCTGGTGTGGTTCGGCGTGTCCGACGCACCGGCTCCGGCAGCGCGACGCGGGCCGGCTTTGGCGGCGCCGCCGGCGTGGGTGTAGGGGCGCGGTGTGACCGGAAACGCAGCCAGGAAGCTGAAGCAGTCGTTCGCCGAGGCGCAGGACGAGGCGCAGCGCAAGCGGGCCGCGCTGCAACTGCTCCGCCATAGCCTCGATCTGGGGCACCGGAAGCTGTCGCTGAAGCGGCTGGAGGATGCCATCCGTTGTGGTGCCGCGCTCGAAGAGGCGGACTTGCACCGCTGTGCCGAACTCGCCCTGCGGGTCAGCGATACGCGCATCCATGCCCGTCTGGCGCGCCTGAGCCGGCAACTCGCCGGCGCGCGCGATCCGTCGTCGTGAGCGGCCCCGAGGGCTGGGCGCGCTTCGATCGATGCTTGTCCGGGTGAATTGCGCTGGGCACCACGCGGCGGGTGGTGCCACCCGCAAGGCCACCGCAGGGCGGGCCGCGATGGCCGCCGGGACGGGAGCGCCAGCGGGGCATGACCCGCCTCATACGGCTCGCTCGGGCGAGAGCCGCCTGCCGCGCCGGTGGGATTCCTCGCCGCCCTGCGGACGGCGCTCGCTGCTGGGCGGCTTGCCGAACAAGGCCCGGTAGCACTTGCTGAAGTGGCAGGCGGACTGGAAGCCGCAGGCCACGGTGATGCTGGTGATCGACATTTGGGTCTGCTGCAGCAGTTCGCGCGCGCGGCGCAGCCGCAGGTCGAGATAGTACTGGCTCGGCGTGACCTGGAGCGCTTCGCGGAACATGCGCTGCAGATGGCGCTGCGAGAGGCCCGCGAGCCGGGACAATTCCTCCAGCGACAGGGGTTCCTCGACATTGGCTTCCATCAATGCCGCCACTTCCACCAGGGCCCGGCGGTTGCAACCCATGCGCGCCGCCAGCGGCACGTGCTGTCGATACTTGCTGTCGCGCACACGGTCGACGATCAGTTGTTCGGAGATCTCCGACACCAGGGTCCTGCCGAAGCGTTCGCGCACCACGGCCAGCATCAGGTCCAGCGGCGCGGTGCCGCCGGTACAGGTGATGCGGTCCCGATCGATGACGAACAACTCCTCGACGAACGTGACCTTGGGGTACGCCTCGACGAGCGCGCTTCGGTTCTCCCAGTGGATCGCGGCCTGGTAGCCGTTCAGCAGGCCGGCCTTCACCAGCGCATAGCTGCCGGTGCATAGGCCGCCGAGGATCACCTTGTCCCGGCCGATGCGCTTGAGCAGGGCGATCGTCCCGCCATTCACGAAGCGGGTGACGCGGGTGCCGCCGCAGACGAGGAGCAAATCGACTGGCGCCGCGTCCGGATAGGTGCTTACCGGGGTCGGGGCGAGGCCACTGCTCGCCGGCACGGGATTGCCGTCGGGGCTGATCACGCACCAACTGTACGCGGCTGTGCCGCTGAGATGGTTGGCCATGCGCAGCACCTCCACTGCGCACGAGAAGGAGACCATCGTGAACTCCTCCAGCAACAGGAAGCCGACGCGCGATACGGATGAAAGCCTGTCGGACACGGTTCACCTCCACTTTTGGCGTCGGTAGATCGCGCACATCGCCGGCGGCCAGGGCTGGCTCGTCCCAGCGCTTGCGCGCGGCCGTCTTGAAGCATGCTTTGTGCCGTCTTGATAGCTTGGTCTACGCCTCCGCCGCCGGCAAGGATCGTCCGCGCTCCCCGCGCGGAGTGCGCCACATTGGTGCGTGGCCCGGCTGCCATGCCGGATCTTGCGCGTGGGGAAATCGCGCGCGATGGGTCCTGCCCGTGGAACCGGCGTCAAACGCCTCCGATCCTGTCGCGCAAAGATGCCTGATGGTCGCAGGCAGGCCGGCGGTTGGTGGCCCGCCCACGAATAATGCTGAGATGAGGGGACAAGCGAGAAACGCACGATGAACAGGAGATGGCCCAACGAAGCGGGTGCCGCTGCCGCGCCAGCGAGCGGCGCCCCAGGGGCGGACGAGGGTGCGCTTTGGCCCGAAGACGAGATCCGGCTCGAATCGGTCGAAGCGGCACTGGCCAGCGAAGGCTATGCGGAGATTCTCTACCAGGCCAGCTACAAGTCGGCGCGCTTCTGGTGCGAACGGGAAGCCAGGACCGGCCCGTTGTCCGGCATCGCGCTCCTCGAGCACTATCTGAGCCGGCTCTCGAGGCACGGCTGGGGCCGGTTCCGCGTGATCGAAGCCGATGCGGCGACCGGTTGCGCCGACATCCAGCTCGACTGTTCCCCGTTCGTGTTGGCGCAGGGTGAGGTCTGCTCGGCCAAGACCTGCTGCCGGTTCGCAGGCTGGTTCGCCGGGATCATGGATTGGATCTGCGAAAGCCGCGGGCGGACCATCCGCACCGTCTGCCATGAGACACAATGTGGCGCCGATGGCTACGATCGGTGCATTTTCGCGGTTCGGCCTCGCGCGTCGAACTGAAGCGGGCGGGCACACAAGGCACCGGGCTCGGCGCTCGCCGCGGTCGGTGAGCCCTCGGACCAGGGTGCCGGGCGGATCGTCGCGGCGCCGCCCCCGAGCGCCGCTCAACCCTGGCCTACGTCGAAATGCCTCGCCTTGACCAACTTGCTGCCGGCCAGGCGGCCGAGACGGTCGAGCGCGTCGATGTTCTTGGGTTGGTCCATCGCCTCGAGCGACTTCAGTTCCGCGCGGCTGAACTTCTCACCGAGCTCTTTGGCGCACCATTCCTTCTCGAGCAGCACGTTGTAGCGCAGGTAGCTGCACAGGGGCTGGCCGCCGAGCGGGGGGGCGGCCTTCTTCATCTCGCGGTCGATGTCGCGCGCGGTGGGGCTGTCGGACAGCCACTGCATGATGGCTTCGACCTGGTCGGCGCAGTCCGCCATCAGCGCCTTCAGCGACAACACGGCGTGCAGGGCCGCACGACTCTCGACGATGTTGGCGTGGCCGACTTCCGCGTCGGCCTTGCCGGTACCGACCGAGACCACCAGCAGCCGGTCGGCGCCGGCCTGCCAGCCGAAACCATAGCCGGCCATCGTCGCCGTCATCAGGGCCTGTAGTGCGGGATTGTTGGCGGTGCTGACGCCACCATCGACGAAGTCGCCGCGCACGGCCTTGCGGCCCTCGGTGGCGCGCCCGATGGTGATGGTTTCCGGATCGAAGAAATAGGGGGCGGCGGTGCTCGCCCGCACCACCTGCCACAGCGGATACTCGCCGTTGGCGATCGTCGTCGCCTGTTTGCCGGCCTTGAAGTACGGCGCGGCCGGGTGGTTGGTCAACGGCCAGGCGCTGCCGGTGTCGAGCCGCTTGGTCATCACCAGCAGGCCGGTACGCAGATCCGCGCTGTTCAGCGTGCGATCGCCGAGCACGCCGATCAGCGCCTTGCGTACCGCCTTGGCGTCGTACTTGGCCCGCAGCGCGCCCCAACGCAGCAGGCTGCGCTTGAACACCAGTTTGCCCAGTGCCATGTAGTGGTCGTGCACCTCGTCCACGCTCATGCCCAGCGACAGGGCAGCGCCGATGATCGCGCCGGTCGAGGTGCCGGCGATCAGATCGAAATAGTCGGACAGCCGAAAGTCGGGGTCGCCCCCGTGGCGCTCGCGCAGCAGGGTTTCGACTTGCCGCAGGATGCCGAGGGTGAGCACGCCCCGCAGACCCCCACCATCCAGCGCGAGAATGCGCTTGGGCGTCCGTTGCGGATCGAGGTGCTGCGCGAAGCTGCGATAGCTGGCCATCAACCGTCCTCCCTGTCTGCCGTGTCCGTGGACGGTGTCGCCACCGACCCATGGCGGCATGCTACGCGCAATCGTCGCGTTTGGCCGCGCCCACGTCAGGCGGCTCGGGGGCAGCGGCGATGCCCGGCGAACCGGGTATCGGGTCGGCGCGGGGCAGGCGCCCCCACCATGGCCACCTCGTGGTCCACCGCCCATCGTCCCGGCGTCGGCGCGCGTTCCGCATCGCCGTCGGGTGCCGATGCCCCTGCCAGCAGCGGAGGGATTGGCGCACAATTCGATGCACGGCTGGCTCATCTCGAAGGCGACATCATGGATTTCCTCGCATCCCTCGACGTGTTCCTCGGACTGACCTTCGTCTATCTGGTCTTCGCCCTGGCGGTTACGGCAATCAACGAGTTCGTCGCCGCAGCCTGGAGCAGCCGGGCGCGCTGGCTGCGACGCGCGATCGCCAATCTGCTGATCCCGCCCGCCCCGCGATCGCCCGAGGGCAAGCGCAGTGGCGCCGCCGAGGCCGCGGATGGGGAGCCCTTGGTCGACTGGCTGCTCCCCCTGAAGCAGGCGTGGCGGCGACTACGGGCGTGGCTGCGCCGGTGGCTGCGGCGGCACGAGCCAGCGCCCGGGCAGGCGACAGGCGAGGGGGGCAAGGCGGCGTCGACGCCGATCACCGTGGACGACGTGCTGGGGTCGCCGTTCATTGCCTATCTCGACGCGCCCGGGGTCGGCAACACCTTCCGGGTCAGCTACGTCTCCGCCTGGCAATTGCTGCAGGGCGCCCTCGACGCAGCCAACCGCGGCCGGCAGGCCGGCTTCGTCTCGGTCGCCAACATCCGCATGATGCTGGCGGGCCTGCCCGAGCACTCGCCCTACCGCAAGGTGCTCGAAGACCTGTGCGCGCGGGCCGGCAACGACATGACGGCCTTCCGCACGCTGCTGGAAGAATGGTTCCAGGGCCTCGAGCAGCAGATGTCGGCCTGGTATCGGCAGAAGACCCAGTACGTGATCGTCGGGATCTCGGTATTCCTCGCTGCTGCGATGAATGTGGACACCATCGACATCGCCACCCGTCTGTACCAGGATGCCTCACTGCGCGAGGCGCTCGTCACCCAGGCGCTGAAGGCGGCCGAAGCCGAGGATGCAGAGGCCTTCATCGATTCCGCAGCCCTGGACCGGGCGCGGGACGATTTCGCAGCCGCCGAGCGCAGGCGACACGAAGCCGTCGTCGCGCAGGCACACTGCGAGCGCCGCGGGTCGGATTCGGGCGCACCGGCCGATGTCGGCTCGTGTGACCCGCAAGCCTTGGAGACGGCTGTTGCGGCAGCGGAGCAGGCCTCGGCGACGACCAATGCGGTGTTGGCGCAGGAACGTCGCCGCTTCGATCAGCGGGTTCGCTCGCGCATCGACGAATTGGCGAGCAGCGGTCTGGCGTTCGGTTGGTCGGCCACCACCACACCGAACGGCGCCGCCGCCTGGATCACCAAGCTCTTCGGCCTGCTGCTGTCGGCCGCCGCGCTCTCGCTCGGCGCACCGTTCTGGTTCGACATGCTGAAGACCGTCGCGTCCGTGCGCGCGATCGGCAGGAGCCCGAGGGAGCAGACGCGGGACGAGAAGAGCAGCGGTACACACCAGGCGGCGAACGGGCCGCGCGGCTGACCATCGGCCATTGCCGCCGACGCGCCTCGGTCCCGGCAGCCATGCCGACGGGATGCGCCCCGGCGTGCTGCCAGCTCCGATACACTGACGTATCGCCGCGCGAACCCCGAGGCCCGGCCACGGAGGGCGCATGCCCGCACCGATCTTCATCAGCTATCGCCGCACGGACGCCGCCGGCCACGCCGGCCGGCTGCGGGACCGGCTCGGCCACTGGTTCGACGCCGACGCGTTGTTCTACGACCAGGGCAGCATCGACAGTGGCGAACGTTTTCCCGCCCTGCTGGAGCAGGCGCTGGCCGGCGCCACGGTATTGCTGGTGGTGATCGGGCCGGACTGGGAGGATCTGATCGAAGAACGGGCCCGGTCGACCGACCTGGACTGGGTGCGGCGCGAGGTCGAGACCGGCCTTGCGCGACAGGCTGCCGGCGAGTTGACGCTGTTTCCCTTGCTGCTCGGCCGCGAGACCCCGCTCGACGCGGGCCGGCTGCCCGAGTCGCTGCGCCCGCTGGCCGGTATCCAGGCCCACCGCTTCATCGGACAGGATGCCGACTGGAACGATCAGTTCGGGCGGCTGTTGGCTCTGATCGAACAGGCCCCCGGGGTGCCGGCGCCGCGTTACCGCATGCCCACTGGCGTCGAGCAGCCGTTCCGGCTGATCGGCCACGCCCTGAGCCCCCATTTCCGCGACCCGGACGGGCAGCTCGAGGCCTTGCGCGAACTGCTGCAGGGGGCACAGCGCGTTGCGCTGGTGGCGCGAGTCGCGCTCCACGGCATGGGCGGCCTCGGCAAGACCCAGCTGGCGCTGAAGTACAGCTGGGATTTCCGGGAGCGCTACGCCGGGGTGTGGTGGTTCCGCGCCGAGAGCCCGGATCTGCTCGAAGCCGACGCCGCGGCCTGCTGCAAAGAGGTCCACGCGCCCCAGCGCGAGAACGAAGCCCCCAGCGCGGCGCTGAAGCGCTGGCTCGCCGCTCAGCCTGCCGGCTGGCTGCTGGTCTATGACAATGCCGAGGACACGGCGGCGCTGCGGCCGGTGCTGCCCGAGGGCGGCGTGCACCATGTGCTGCTGACCTCCCGCAATCCGGCCTGGGGCGGTCTCGCCAAGCCGCTGGCGCTGAACACCTGGAACGCGGCGCAGGGCGCGGAGTTTCTGGCCGGCCGGCTCGGCGGCGGTGATGCCGACGAGCTGCGCGCCCTCAGCCACGACCTGGGCGGCCTGCCGCTGGCCCTCGAGCAGGCGGCCGGCTACCTGGAGCAGACCGGCATGGGGCGCAACGAGTACCGCCGCCTGCTGGCCGGCGTCGATACTGGTGCATGGGTTCTCGACGAAGGCCGCGCGAGCACCGGCTACGAGCGCAGCGTCGCAGCCACCCTGTCGCTGGCTTTCGAGCGGCTGTCGCCGGCCGCGCAGCAATTGCTGCAGCTCGCTGCCTTCGCCGCGCCGGAGCCCCTGCCAGAGCGATTCTTTGTCGAAGCCGCCAGGCACTTGCCCGAAGCGCTTGCCGTGGCAGCAGCCAAGCCATCGGTTTGGCATTACGTGGTCGGCGAACTGCGCCGTTACGCGTTGGCGGCTCGCGTTGGGATTGCTGCGCTCGACGCGGGCAGCGCCGGTGGCGAGCAAGCGCTGGGCTTGCATCGGCTGACCCAGCAACTGGTACGCGCGATGCTCGCAGATGGCAAACAGGACGCGCCGGCGCTGCTCGCCCTGTTGCATCGGGCGGCGGTTCTTGGCGACATCCAGCGGCCCGAGGTCCGGGCGCGCTGGGAGATGCTGTGGAGACACGTGGTGCATCTTGTGAGGTTCGGCGAACAGGCCGGATTGGGGTTAGCCGGAAGCCCACAGGCACGGGAGGTGTTCGAGTGGGGTCTCGACCTGAGCCGTCGAGCCTACGGCGAGGATCATCCTGTGTCTTATTCCCTAGTCATCAATTTGGCCTACACATTGCGGGCTCAGGGGGATTTGGTCGGAGCGCTGGCGTTGCAGGAGCATGCACTGACGCTGCGGCGGAGAGTGCTGGGCGTGGCGCATCCAACGACATCCGTACAGGCGTGGAATCTTTTTCTTGCCCTCCACGGTTCAGGGCAAGTGGAAGCTGCCGGCCGCATTCTGCGAGAGGATCTGATGTGGCTCGCCGAGCGCGATCCGACAGGTCTCGGGGCCGATCAGAGCACAATTCGGGGCTTTGTCAGGCAGATCGTCGGGCTCGATTCACTCAATTCTTGAGCCGCGTCGGCCCTGTTCTCGTGGTCGCCGCGGCCCGGCCGAGGCAGCCGGCCTCAGCCCTTGCGCTTGGCCAGCTCCGCCGCCGCCCGCGCTTCACCGTGGGCCATCAGCCGCGCGATGTAGGCCGGTGCGCGGTCGAGCTTCGAGGCGTAGTCGAGTTCGCCGGACACGTCTTCGCCCATCGTGATCTCGCGGATGTGGATGATCTTCATGTCGTCGCTGACCAGCTTCTTCCCGTGCACCCATTCATTCACCTGTTCGATGAAACGGATCTCCTGGTTCAGCGACAGGTTGCCGGCCAGTTCGTTGCGGCGGTCGTGGATGTCCTCGCTGGTCTCCGGCTCGCTCGTGCGGGTTTGCGGATTGATGCGGACGATCCAAATCTCTTGCGGCTTGTCCGCCGCCGGCCGGTCGGCGACGAACTCGCGCAAGGGCGGATTCTGCGAGAACAGGCCGTCCCAGTAGATCTCCTCGCCGATCGGCGTGGCGCGGCCCAGCCAGGGCAGGCTGGCCGAGGCGAGGAGGGCGTCGATGCCGATTTCGCCGGCACGGGAATCGAAGGCCTTGAATGCGCCCGAACGCACGCCGACGGCGCCGACCATCAACTGCAGGGCTGCCGTTTCCTGTTTCACCTCGTCCAGCGGCAGGTGCTTTTCGAGCAGTTGGCGCAGGTCGAGGAATTCCGGCCGCGGCGCGAACAGGCGGGCGAGGTGCACGGCGCCTTCGACCGCCGGCAGGTAGGGGCTGGTGGACACCGACGGCAGCAGGCCACTGTCCTGGAGCTGGCGGGTGGTGACGGTGAGCTGGTTCCACAGCCATTCCGAGGGCAGCTTGGCCGAGTTGTCCTGCCAGAACGCGTCGAGCATGTGGGCGGCGCGCTGCCGCCCGGCGTCCCGGTCCTTCTCGAGCGCCAGCGCGCACCAGGCCAGCGCGGCGCAGATGGCGCCGCCGGAGGTGCCGCTGAGGCCGACGATGCGGTAGTTGCCCGGCGCCTCGCCGGCCACCAGGGCCTTCAGGGCGCCGGCCGCAAAGGCGGTCTGGCTGCCGCCGCCCTGGCAGGCGATGGCGATTCGGGTGGGGGAAGTCTTGCTGCTGCGCGCGACCATCTTGTCGTTCTCCATCCGGAAGAAGCGGGGATTCGCTGTCGGGCCTTGTCGGGTGGGCGGTCTACGTGACCGCCCCGGGGGCCGATCGCCTGCCGGAAGCGGGTGCGCGATCGGTCGCCGGACGGAGTGTAGCGCGCGGCACGGTCAATGCGCTTGGCATCAAGCGTTTCCAGGCTTCCGAAAACTCGTCAAGTGCACCGCGTCACATGCGCTTTGGGAATAAGACACATGGTTGACGAACGCCCACTGCCTAGACTGGCCCCGTGACATTCGACCTGAGCAGGCAGCCATGCAAACCCAAGCCAACGCCCATCCCGGCGACATCTCGCGAGTCCTCCACAAAAACACGCCGGGCAGTCGATCGGCGATTACCGCGGAGGCAGACCGCCCCAGGGTCTTGCTGGCCCGCTTCGCCAGCGATCTCTCGTGCCAGTTGGGGCTGCTGCTGTGCCAGCGCGGCCATCACGTGGTCGCCCAGTCGAGCCTGGCACAATACTCGGCACTCGGGCTCGGCGGCTGCGAGGACGAGTGCTTTCCCTGTACCGAGGTCCATTTTCCGTACCTGGGGCGCGACCACGTCGAGTCGGTCTTGAAGGAACGCGGTCCCTTCGACGTGGTGGTCATCGACCTGATGAAGCCGCGCCCCGGCGGCCCCGCCCCGGAGGTCGGTGACGGCGCCGGGCGAGAGCAGCCTGAGGCCGCTATTCCGGATGCGGCCATGCTGGCCGACGTCGCCACCTGCGCGCGCCACCTCGCGCAACGTGGCGGCGCCATCTGGCTGCTGTCGGCGGCGAACGACGGGGCCGGCGCGTCGGCCTCGATCGATGCCGGCGAGGCCTTTCTCCACAGCCTGGCGAACAACCCGGAGTTCGCCCGGGTTTCGCTCAACAGCACCCACATCGCGCCGCGCCAGGGGCGGATCGAGGCGATCCATTTCGAGCGCGACGAATCGTGGTTGCTGGCGCGCCCGCAGCCCCGCAGTCCCCGCGGCACGATGGAATTCACCGCCGCCTTGCTCGATCTGCTCGCGATTCCGGCCTGCCGCGGCCGACCCGCCGCGGCCCCGGCCGCCGCCCTCGCCTAGACCGGCCCACCCGATTTCGCCGCCACGCAGGCCAGCGCCCGTCGCGGGCGCGTCTGCGCACGGCCCCGCCTTGTCTTTCGGAGACCCACCGTGACTCGAACCGACCCCAAGCCCCGAGCGGGCGCCACCTCCGCCCAGCCCCTGGCCATCGTCGGCATCGGCTGCCGCCTGCCCGGCGGTGTCATCGATCTCGATTCCTACTGGGACCTGCTCAGCCAGGGCCGCGACGGCGTGCGCGAAGTGCCCCCTGAGCGCTGGGACCTGCGGGCCCACTACAGCGCCGACCCGGACGCGCCGGGCAAGATGTACGTGCGCCGCGGCGGATTCCTCGAGCAGGACATCCGCAGCATCGATTTCGAATTTTTCGGCATCTCGCCGCGGGAGGCGGAACGCATCGACCCCCAGCAGCGCCTGCTGCTGGAGGTGTGCTGGGAAGCCCTCGAAGACGCCGGCATCGCGCCGGACCGGCTGGCCGGGTCGCGCACCGGCGTCTTCGTCGGCGCCTTCACCCTGGACAACCTGCTGGCCCAGATGAACCCCGCCGACCGCGCCCGCATCGGCGCCCATTCGGCAACCGGCTCGACCGCCACGATTCTCTCCAACCGGCTCTCCTATTTCCTGGATCTGCACGGACCCAGCCTGTCGGTCGACACCGCCTGCTCGTCGTCGCTGGTGGCCCTGCACCTGGCCAGCCGCGCGATCGCCGCCGGCGACTGCGAGATGGCGCTGGTGGGCGGGGTCAACGTGATCTTCCGCCCGGAATACATGATCGCCATGTGCAAGGGGCAGTTTCTGGCCGCGGACGGTCGCAGCAAGTCCTTCGATGCGCGGGCCGACGGCTACGGCCGCGGCGAGGGTGCCGGCATGGTGGTGGTCAAGCCGTTGGAGCGCGCGCTGGCCGACGGCGACCGCATCCACGCGGTGATCCGTGCCACCGGCTGCAACCAGGACGGGCGCAGCAACGGCATCACGGTACCCAACGCCGCGGCCCAGCAGGCGCTGATCGACGCGGTGGTGGCTGCCGCCCAGGTCGATGCCCGCCAGATCCGCTACGTCGAGGCCCACGGCACCGGCACCCCGGTCGGCGATCCGCTCGAGGCGAGCGCGCTGGGAGCGGCGCTGGGGCGGGATCGCGCCGGCGACGAGCGCCTGGTGGTAGGCTCGGTCAAGGCCAACATCGGCCACCTAGAAGCCGCCGCCGGCATCGCCGGGCTGATCAAGCTCTGTGCGGTGTGCACCCACCGGGCGATTCCCCCGATCGCCAACCTGCAGCAAGCGAATCCGGCGATTCCCTTCGACCGGTTGGGCCTTCGCCTGGCCACCAGGCTGGAACCCCTGCCGCCTGCCACCGAGCCGATCCTGTGTGCGATCAATTCCTTCGGCTACGGCGGCACCAACGCCCATGCCGTCGTCGAAAGCGCTCCCCCGCTGGCGCCCCGCGCGGACGATACGGCGCCGGCAGCGCCGATCGTGTTGCCGGTGTCCGCGCGCTCCGGCCCGGCGTTGCGCGAACTGGTACTGCGCTTCCGGGGGCTGTTGGACGATCCCCCCGCGCCGCCGGCCGCCCTGGCCGCCTGCGCCGGCAGCCGGCGGGCGCATCTGCCCCAGCGTGCCGCCTTCGTCGGCCGCAGCCGCGCGGACCTCCAGCAGGCGATCGACGACTGGCTGGCCGGGGGCGGCGACGCGCCTCGTGCGGCGGGCGGCGACGCGGCGCTGCGGCCGGTGTTCGTGTTCTCCGGCATGGGGCCCCAGTGGTGGGCGATGGGCCGGCAACTGTTCGACGCGGAGCCGGTCTATCGGGCGACGGTGGAGCGCGTGGACGCGATCTTCCAAAGCCTCGCCGGCTGGTCGCTGCTGGAGGAAATGGGCCGCGACGAGATCAGCTCCCGGATGCGGCGGACCGAGATCGCCCAGCCTGCCAACTTCGCCGTGCAAGCCGGTGTGCTGGCCGTGCTGCGCGCCCGCGGCATCGAACCGGCAGCGGTCGTCGGCCACAGCGTCGGCGAGGTCTCGTCGGCCTACGCTGCGGGGGTTCTCGGCCTCGAAGATGCGGTTCGCGTCAGCTACCACCGCTCCCAGGTCCAGGCCCGTGCCGCCGGTCAGGGGGCGATGCTGGCGGTGGGCCTGACCGAGGCGGAGGCCACCAGCCTGATCGCCCCGCTGGGCGGGCGCGTCTGCATCGCCGCGGTCAATGCCCCGAAGGCGGTGACCCTCGCCGGCGAAGCCGACGCGTTGCACGAACTCGCCGGACGGCTCGAAGTGAAAGGCGTGTTCAACCGCCTGCTGCAGGTGGAGGTGGCCTACCACAGCCAGTTCATGGACCCGCTGCGCCAGCCCCTGATCGACGCGCTGCAAGGCATCGCGCCGCAGCAACCCCGCTGCCCGATGTATTCGACGGTGAGCGGCGGCCGGGTCGAGGGGGTTCCCTGCACCCCCGCCTACTGGGCCGACAACGTGCGCGAGCCGGTGCGCTTCATGCACGCCATGAACGCAATGATCGCCGACGGTCACCGGGTCTTCCTGGAAGTCGGCCCCCATCCGGTGCTGAGCGGCTCGATGCGCGAGATCCTGACCCGCGGGCGAACACCGGGGCAGGTGGTGTCGACGCTGGCCCGCGGACAGGACGAAGCGCTGCTGTTGGCGAAATCCGTCGCCGGCCTCTACGAGGCGGGGTGCGCCATCGACTGGGCCCGCGTGCAAGGGCGGCCGACACGCTTCGTCCCGCTGCCGGCCTATCCGTGGCAGCGAGAACGCATGTGGCACGACGAGCGTCCCGATCAGGGCCCGGCCGGGGAAACGGCGACCGCCGGCATGGCCGGCTTCCGCGCCCCGATTCCGGAGGTGGCGTGGGAGCGCACCATCAACGAACAGTACGTGCCCTATCTGCACGACCATGTCGTGCAGGGGATGACCCTGCTGCCCGGCGCCGCCTTCGTCGATGCCGCGCTCGGTATCCAGCGCGAGGTGGGTGCCGACGCCTATCCCTTCTGCGTCGAGCACGCCGCGTTCCAGAGCCCGCTGGTCTTCGCCGCCGCCGAAGAGCGGGTGCTGCGGGCGAGCTACGAGCCCGATTCGCGCCGCGTAAGCCTGTATTCGCGCGGCGCCGACGGCGGTGACTGGCAGCGCCACGCGGAGATGGCGCTGGCACGGGTGTCGGCCGCGCGCGCGGCCGACGATCTCGACCTGCTGCGCGCCCGCTATTCGCAATCGGTCGAAATTCCCGAGCTGTATGCGCGGCTGGCGGACATCGGCCTCCAGTACGGGCCGCAGTTCCAGCGCATCGGCTGGCTTGCGGCCGACGGCGACGTGGTGCTGGCCCGGCTCGATCTGCCGCAACCCGCCGACGGCTACGACATCGACCACGTCATCCATCCCCTGCTGCTCGATGGCGCCTTCCAGGCGCTGCTGGCGGCCCTCGACGTGGGCGGCGGCACCGGCTATGTGCCGGCCTCGATCCGCCGCGTCAGCGTCCATGCACCGGTGCCCGGGCGGGTGTGGTGTCACGGCCGAATCGAATATCGGGGTTCGGATCACGTGCTCGGCAGCCTGACGCTGTTTGCCGAAGACGGCGCGGTGGTGGCCGAGGTCGAGGGCATCCGCTGCGCCGCGGTGGTCTCCGCCGCGTCGTCGCCGGCAGCCCAGGTGGACAAGTGGATCAGCCGCCTGGCCTGGCACGCCGCGCCGGTCGAGCCGGCCGAACAACGGCTCGGCGCATGGCTGCTGCTCGCCGAAGCCGGCTTCGCGCCCGGAACGGACGCATCGGCAGTGGCCGACCGGCTGGAACAGGCCGGCTGCGAGCGGGTGCTGCGGGTCGGTGTCGGTGCCCAGCCGGCGGGTGGGCAGGGCGCCTTGTTCTGGGTGGACACGGCGGACGACTGGGCGGCCCTGGTGCAGCAGTACCCACCCGCGGGGCTGGCCGGCATCGCTTATTTCGCTGCGGCGACGGAGGACGAGCCGCTGGCGGCGACGGTGGCGCTGACGACGCGGCTGTGGCAGTTGTTCCGGCGCCTGCCGGCGTCCGCTCCGGCGCCGCGGGTCCACTTCGTGAGTCGCAACGCCTGCGCCGTCGTGCCGGGCGACCGGGTCCATGGCTTTCGAGCCGCGGCCGGCATCGGCTTCCTGCGGGTCGCCCACAACGAGTTTCCGGCCCTCGCCTGCACCAGCATCGACCACGACGGTTCCGCGCCGGCCGTGGGCCAGGTCGCCGCCGAGTTGCTGGCGGATCGTGCCGAGGACGCCGTTGCCCTGCGCGGCGAGTGCCGCTTCTCCCAGCGCGTCGATTACGTCGGCGCGCTCGCCCTCGAGCGCGAGCGCCTCGCCGATCACCTCGCGCCCCGTCGCACCGCCGCAGGGGTGGTGCTCGATCGCACCCGCAACAGCCAGGCCGTCGGTCAGCGCCAGGACACGCTCTACTGGCGCACGGACGGCGACGGCCCGGGGGCACCGGGGGCGGGCCAGGTGACCGTCGAAGTGGCTTACTTCGGTCTCGACGGGCGGGCCGTCTCGGCAGGTAGTTCGGCCTACGCGCTCAGCCAGGAGGCCATGCGCGAGTTCTGCGGCCGCGTCGTCCTGGTGGGACCGGACGTGCAGGGCGTGGGCGTGGGCGACCTCGTCGCCGGCAGCGGCCGCTGCCGCATCGGGTCCCACATTCGGGTCGATGCGGACCGGCTCTTCGCGCTGCCGGGGCAGGGCAGGCCCTCGCCGGCGGCGGCGCGCATCGCCTTGACCGACGCGCCGGTCCGTCTGGCCATCGAACGGCGGGCACGAGCGCGCGCCGGCGAGCGGGCACTGGTCTTCGGTGCCGGTGGCGCGCTCGCCGAGGCGGCGGTTGCCGCGCTGCGCGAGGCCGGGCTGTCGGTCGATGTCGCCGACACCGGCGCAGCCGACGGGGTCATCGACCTGTCCCGCTGCGAGGCCGGGGCCTTGCTGGAGAGCGCGGGCGGCGGCGAAGGCATCGATGTACTGGTGTTCTGCGATCGCCCGGGCGAGCCGGTCGAGCACCGCATCCCGATGTCGCCCCGCAGCCGGGTCGTGATCCTCGCCTCGGCGCCGTCGCGGGCGCATGTCGCCGCCTGTCTGCGGTTGGCCGACGGCGCCCGCGAGGTCCACGTCGTCGATCTGCTCGAGCTGGACGTGCGCGACGCCGGCGCCCATGCCGACCTCGTCTCCGAGCTGGCCCGCCGCGACGCCGCGACCGCCGTGCTGGGCGCCGACCAATTGGTCGCAGGCAGGCTCGAGGGGCCGGCCGTCGAAGGCTGGTGCGCCCTCGACATGGGCGGCACGACCGCCGCCGTGCCGACGCCGTCGATCGACGCCGATGCCGTCACGACCGCCGTCGTCACCGGCGGTTTCGGCGGCTTCGGCTTCGCCGTGGCCACCCACTTGGTGGCGAAGGGTACGCGCCGTCTTGTGCTGACCGGTCGTTCCGGCGCCCGTTCCGAAGAGGTCCGTCGTACGCTCGCGGCTTGGCGGGCAGAGGGCGTGACGGTGGTCGAGGCGAAGCTCGACGTCGCCGACCCGGCGGCGGTCGATGCCTTGTTCGCCGACCTGCGGGCCCAGGGCGTGGCCGACTGCAGCCTCTTCCACGCCGCCGGTGTGCTCGAAGACGATGCCATCGCCGGCCTCGACGCGGCGAGCTTCGCCCGGGTGCTGGCGCCCAAGGTCGGCGGCGCCTGGAACCTGCACGCCGCGCTCGAAGGCCACGGCATCCACGCTCGACACTTCGTGCTGTTCTCGTCGGCGTCGGCAGTGATCGGAAACTCCCGCCAGGCCAACTACGTGGCCGCGAACGCCTTTCTCGATGCCTTTGCCGCCCACCGGCGGGCCTGCGGCCTGGCCGCGACTTCCATCAACTGGGGTGCCCTGGCCGAGGTCGGCATGGCCGCCAGCGACCCGGACGTCCAACGCCACCTCGAAAACATCGGCATGGCGCTGATGCCATTGCGAACCGCCTTGCACGGCCTCACCACGGCCATGCGCGAGGCGCCGGTGCACATCGCGATCATGGATGTGGACTGGCCGCGCTGGGGCCGCAGCGAGCCCCATGGCGCGCGGTCCCTGCGCTTTGCGCACCTCACCGGAAAGGGCGCCGCCGAGGGTGACGACAGCTTGCGAGACATCCTGCAGTCGCTACCGGAAGCCGATCGGCTCGATCTGGTCGGCGAGATGCTGGTGGCGCAGCTGGCCGAGGTCCTGCGCATGCCGGCCGAGCGCATCGATGGGAGCCGCCGCCTCAACGACCTGGGCTTCGATTCGCTGATGGCGGTCGATCTCCAGGTCGGCCTCGAGATGTCCTTCGGCGTCGAGTTCTCCACCCTCGAACTGATGCGAGGCCAGTCGATCGCCGAGTTCGCCGCGGCCGTGTTGGCGCGGTTGGGCATCGCCGGCGCCGGTGACGATGCCACAGCGCCGGAGGTCGATGTGGACGCCCTCAGCGAAGCCGAACTCGACCGCCTGCTCGCCGAATCGGCGGCTTGAATCGAACCACACCTGCCCGATGGAACACGACATGACCCTCACCATGGAAGAGAAGCGCGCCAAGGTGCGCGACCTGCTCAAGCAGAAAACGATGACGGCCGGCGCGGCCGAGGGCGCCGGCCGGGCGCTGGCCGACATCCCCGACGAATACACCCGCTTCGAGCTTTGGCCCGCCTACAAGACCCTGATGGCCCAGCGCGAGACGATGGCGCGCATACAGGTCGCCAACCCCTACTTCAAGTGCCACTCGGACGTCAGCCGCGACACCTTGCGCATCGGAGATGCCGACTACATCAATTTCTCCGGCTACAACTATGTCGGCCTGTCGGGAGACGTCGAAGTCGCGGCGGCAGCCAAGCATGCGATCGACTGCTACGGCACCTCGGTGTCGGCGAGCCGCATCGTGTCGGGGGAGATCCCGCTGCACGCGGAACTCGAAGCCGCCCTCGCGCGCTTCCACGGCACCGAGGATGCGGTGGTGTTCGTCAGCGGCTACGGCACCAACGTCAGCACCCTGGGCTATTTGTTCGGTCCCAAGGACCTGCTGCTCCACGACAGCCTCACCCACAACAGCGGGGTCACCGGCTGCAAGCTCTCCGGCGCCCGTCGCATCAGCTTTCCCCACAACGACCTCGACGCCCTGGAGTCGCTGCTGGCGGAAAACCGCGGTCGTCACGAGCGCGCCTGCATCGTCACCGAGGGCGTCTTCAGCATGGATGGCGACATCCCCGACCTGCCCCGGCTGATTGCCCTGAAGAAGCGCTACAAGGCCTTGCTGATGGTCGATGAGGCCCACTCGGCGGGCACCCTGGGCGCCGGCGGGCGCGGCATCGCGGAGCACTTCGGGGTGGCGGCGTCGGAGATCGACATCCTGATGGGCACCCTCAGCAAGTCCTTTGCGAGTTGCGGCGGCTACATCGCCGGCAGCGCCGCGCTGACCATGAACCTGCGCTACTTCGCGCCGGGCGGCGTGCTCTACAGCGTCGGTCTGTCGCCGGCCAACAGCGCCGCCGCGCTGGCTGCGGTGAACAAGCTCACCGCCCAGCCCGGGCGGGTCGAGCGCTTGCGCGCCAACAGCGCGCTGTTCCTGCGGCTGGCGCAGGACGCCGGTCTCGACACCGGGCCCAGCCATGACTCGCCGATCGTGCCGGTCGTGATCGGCAATTCCATCCACTGCCTGAAGGTGGCCGAGCGTCTGTTCCGGCGCGGCATCAACGTCCAGCCGATGCTCTATCCGGCGGTACCGGAGGAGGCCTCGCGACTGCGCTTCTTCGTGACCGCCTCGCACCGCCCCGAACAGCTCGAAGCCACGGTGGGCGAAGTGCGCGACGCCCTTGCGGCAGCCCGCGCCGAGCGCCTGAACTGAGGTGGCCATGACGGACAACGCATGGGCCCTCGCAGCCCGCCCGCAGCGCCCCCTGGTCGAGCGCATCGGAACCCTGGTGCTGGGCTCCCGGCCCGCCGTCATCGCCCTCATGCTGGTGCTGGTGGCGCTGGCCGGGGCGGGGATCGGCAAGCTCGGCTTCAAGAACGACTACCGCATGTTCTTCAGCCAGGAGAATGCCGAACTGGCGGCCTTCGAGCGCCTGCAGAAGACCTTCAACCGCAACGACAACGTGCTGATCTCGGTCAGCGCCCGGGACGGCACCTTGTTCACCCGCGAGCGGCTTCAGGCGCTGGCCGAACTGTCGGCCCGGGCCTGGCACATTCCGGCGGCGCGGCGGGTGGATTCCCTCGCCACCTTCCAGCATTCCTATGCCGTCGGCGACGAGATCGTGGTCGAGGGACTGGCCAGCCGAGCCGCGAAATTCGGCGATTCCGACGTCGCACGGGTGCGTGAAGTGGCACTGACCGACCCGCTAGTGGTGCGCCGGCTGGTGAACCCGCAGGGCAGCGTCGCGGGGATCAACGTCATCGTCGAGATGGACGACGCGACCAAGGATGCGCAGGTGCTGGAGATCGCCGGGCAGGCCCGGGCGCTGGCGCGCGAAGCGGCGGCGCGTTATCCGGACCTGCAGTTCCACGTCACCGGCGCGGTGATGCTCGACGCCGCCTTCCACGACGCGTCCGAGCAGGACATGAAGCGCCTGACCCCGGCGATGCTGGTGCTGGCGCTGGCGCTGCTGTGGTTCTTCCTCGGATCCTTCGCCGCGTCGATGGCGACGCTGTTGGTGATCGCGCTGTCGATCGTGGTCGCCCTCGGCCTTGCCGGACACCTTGGGATCGCCCTGTCGCCCTCCAGCCTGGCGGCGCCGACCGTACTGCTGACCATGGCGGTGGCCGACTCGGTGCATTTCCTGAGTGCCTATTCGATCGAGCACGAGCGGTCGAACGACCGCATCGCGGCGATGCGCGCGAGCCTCGCCGAGAACCTGCCGGCGGTGTTCTTCACCAGCCTGGCGACCTCGGTCAGCTTTCTGTCGATGAACTTCAGCGACGCGCCGCCGTTCCGCGATCTCGGCAACATCACCGCGATCGGCGTGGCCGCGGCCTTCGTGCTGTCGATCACGCTGCTGCCCGCGATCGTCACCTATCTCCCGGCCGCTCCGCGCCCGCCCCAGTTCCGCTGGCTGCAACGACGCCTCGGCGGCCTCTACCGGTTGGTGCTGGCGCGCCCGCGCGCGCTTGCCGCGGGCTGCGCGCTGGTCTGTGCCGGCCTTACCGCGCTCGCGGCCCACAACCAGCTCAACGACGAGTACATCAAGTACTTCGACACCTCGGTCGAGTTCCGGCGCGACACCGACTACGTCAATCGCAACCTGACCGGCGTCTATTACCTCGAGTTTCCCCTCGGCGCCGGGCTCGAAGGGGGCGTTTCCGATCCGGCCTATCTCGCCCGCGTCGACGGCTTCGCCGACTGGCTGCGGGCGCAGCCGGAGGTGCTTCACGTGTTCTCGATCGTGGACGTGTTCAAGAAGCTCAACCGCAACATGCATGGCGACGACCCGCGCCATTTCCGCGTGCCCGACACCCGCGCCCTGGCCGCCCAGTTCCTGCTGACCTACGAGCTGGCGTTGCCCCAGGGCCTCGACCTGAGCGACCGGGTCAGCGTCGACAAGTCGACGGCGCGGCTCACCGCGACCCTGTCCAATCTGTCGAGCCAGCAGGTCATCGAACTCGAGGCACGCGCCTACCGCTGGCTGCAGGACAACGCGCCGCCGCCGATGCAGGTGCGCGCTTCGGGCCCGACGATCATGTTCGCCCACATCGGCCAGCGCAACATCCGCGACATGATCTCGGGCGAGATCCTGTCGATGATCGTGATCGCGCTGATCCTGGTGGTGGCGCTGCGTTCGCTGCGCCTCGGCCTGCTGAGTCTGGTGCCGGTGCTGCTGCCGGTGGGCGTGACCTTCGGCCTGTGGCAGATCTTCGTCGGACAGATCGGCCTGGCGTCGGCCGTCGTCGCCGCCATGACGCTGGGCATCCTGACCGACGACACCGTCCATTTCCTGAAGCACTACGCCGATGCGCGGGCCGGCGGCGCGCGCACTCGGCGGGCGATTCTGGTGGCTTTCCGCCAGTGTGGTCCGGCCCTGTGGATCACCTCGCTGGTGCTGGTCGCCGGCTTCGCCGTGCTGTCCACCTCGAGCTTCGCCATCAACGCGGACCTCGGGCTGCTGAGCGTGATCATCCTCAGCGTCGGCCTGCTGGCCGACTTCGTGATGCTTCCCGCGGTACTCATCCTGTTCGGAGGAAAGAAATGAAGATACGCACGATCGCTGCGATCGGCATGGCGCTCGGCGCCCAATGGCTCGCGGCCGGTCCGGCCGGCGCGAGCGAGTCGAGCCCCGAGGCCCGTGGGCTGCAGATCGCCCAGGAAACCGACCGGCGCGACGCCGGCTTCGAGAACTCGGTGGCAGACGCGACCATGGTGCTGACCAATCGCAACGGCGACGAATCCATCCGCCGCTTTCGCATGATGACATTGGAACAGAGCACCGACGGCGACAAGACCGTGGTGGTGTTCGACCAGCCGGCCGATCTCGCCGGCTCGGCGGTGTTGACCCACTCCCACGCCTTGAGCGCCGACGACCAGTGGCTGTATCTGCCGGCGGTGCGGCGGGTCAAGCGCATCTCGTCGCGCAACAAGGCGGCGTCCTTCATGGGCAGCGAGTTCGCGTTCGAGGATCTGAGCGCCTGGGAGGTGCGCAAATACACCTATCGCTATCTGCGGGACGAGGCGTTCGAAGGCGCCGACTGCTTCGTCGTCGAGAACACCCCCGCCTACGAGGATTCCGGCTATTCGAAACAGATCGAATGGGTCGATCGAACGATCTTCCAGCCACGCAAGCTGGAGTACTACGATCGCCAGGGACGGCTCCTCAAGACGATGGTGTTCAGCGGCTACCGGCAATACCTGGATCGTCACTGGCGGCCGACCGAGCAGACCATGGAGAACCACCAGACCGGGCGCGTGACGCGGGTGCAGTGGGAGGCATTCCGCTTCAAGACCGACCTCGCACCCTACGACTTCACCCCCGACGCGATCACCCGCGCCCGGTGAGCGAGGGCACGACGATGCGGGCGCTGCGCCTGCTGGCCGGCGTCGCGGCGGCGTGCGGCCTCGCCACCGCCGCCTGGGGCCAGAACGCGTCGCTGCGCGGCTACGTCGGCGCCGACACACGCATCTACCCGAGCGGGGCGGCCTTCGACGGCCAGGAGCACATGCCTGTGTCGCTGCTCGCCGAGCCGCGCCTTCGGGTGGTGAGCGCGGACCGCCGCAAGGCATTCTTGTTCGTGCCCTATGTGCGCGAGTCCGCCGGCACGACCGATCGCGAGGGCGGCGACATCCGCGACCTGTCGGCCAGCTACTACGGCGACGGCTGGTCGGCTCTGATCGGCGTGTCGCGGGTGTTCTGGGGGGCGGTGGAGTCGCTGCACATGGTCGACATCGTCAATCAATCGGACATGAGCGAGGACTACCGCGGCCACTTCAAGCTGGGCCAGCCGATGGCCATGCTGACCCTCGACCATGGTCGCGGCCAATTCGAGCTGCTGGCCCTGCCGGGCGTTCGCGAGCGCCGCTTCGCCCGCTCGCGCTCGCGACCGCGCCTTGCGCTGCCGGTGTTGGCGGATGCCGCCTTCCCGGACGGCAAGGCGCCGGGCTGGGCGGTGCGCGCCACCTTCAGTCACGATCGCCTCGACGCCCACCTCAGCCATTTCGACGGCATCAGTCGCGAGGCGGATTTCGTGCCGGCATTCGACGGACAGGGCAGGGTGGTGGCGCTGCGGCCGAGCTACCGGCGCATTCGCCAGACCAGCCTCGATCTCACGTATTCCCTCGACGCGCTGATCCTGAAGGGCGAGTTTCTGTACCGTCGCGGCTACCGCAGGGGCTTCGCCGCGGGCGCGGCCGGTGCCGAGTACGTGCTCGCAGCAAACGCACGCGGCGCCGATCGCGCCCTTTTTGTCGAGCACCTGTTCGACCAGCGACCGTCCGACGCACCACCGGCGCTGTTTCGCCGCGGCTGGTTCCTCGGCGGGCGCTACGCCGCCAACGATGCGGCGTCGAGCGAAATCCGCGGCGGCATTATTTTCGACGTGGACAGCGGCGCCCGCAGCTTTCGCATCGAGGGCAAGCGCCGATGGCGGCAACATTGGTTGCTGAACCTCGAATTCAACGGCTTCGCCGCCGTCGACGATTCGGCCTCGCTGGCGTCGTTCGGCGACGACAGCCATCTGCGCCTGCTGATCCAGCGCAACTTCTGACACCCGACGAGACCAAGACCATGTTGGTGACCCACCTCTCCGAAGCCGCCGAGCGGGGCGGCAGCCACGGCGGCGCCGCCCCCCGAATCGGACCGGCCGGCCGCGAGCGCGGCCTGATCGCCGAACTGCAGCATCTGGCCGCCCTGTCCGACGACGGTATTTGCCTCGAAACCCGTCTGCGGGCCCTCAGCCGCATCACGGCGCGCCTGCTCGCCGTGGAGCGCTGTGCCATCGCCTTGACCACCGCGGACGCCGACATGCCACGATCGGACGACGACGCCATTGCCCTCGGCCGCGAACTGGGTGCTGCGATTCGCTTCGGTGGTCAGCGTGTGGGGGAAGTGCGGGTCAGCGGTGCCTGCGGCCGGGCCCGCTTCGACGACGCCGACCGGGTGCTGCTGGAACTGGTCACGGTGTGCATCGGCCAATCGCTGGAGACCTTGCAATTGCAGCGCATCCTGCAATCCCGCCTGGCACTGGCGAGCCTCGCCCACGATGCGGCTGGTCTACGCTCGACGGAGGCACCCGGGGTGCCCGACTTCGCGCGGATGATCCGCATTCTCGCCCGTTCCTTCTACCGCGAACTGCGCAAGGCGGGCTTCGGCGCCACCGAGGTGATCGGCGCGACCTCGCAGATCATTGCCGAACTGAGTACCGATCTACGGCGTGACGGGCAGCCTCGGGCAGGTGACGAATAGTGCAACGCAGACCTTCGCGCGGCCCTGCGAGGGAAAGCCCGCTGGGCGGTGACCCATTGCCGGTACACAATCGAAAGCCCTTCGCGCCGTTGCACGCAGCGAGAGACGGTTGATGCAACCCAAAGCCCTACCCGCAGTCCTCCGGCGATTCCAGGTAATGCTCGCAGCGCTCGTCGTGGGTCAGCGGCTGGAGCCGCGCGATCACCTCGTCGGCCCAGGCCACGGCCTGCGCGACCGAGCCGGGCCAGACGCGGACGCTGGCATCCTCGGCCCAGCTCACGATTCGTCCATCGGTCCGTTGCAGGGCCTGCGTCACTTCGCCGGCATGGCCGCGCAGCACCGGACCGGGCGTGCCGTCGGCGCCGATGATCTGCGCGGCGTTGCGGTCGGCCGCTGCCGGCCATACCAGGAACGAGCCGTCCTGCAACAGGAGGGCGCCGGCAAGCGCGTGATCGGCGATGCGCCGGACCGGTGTACCATCGGCGCGCCAGAGCTGGGTTCCCTGGTGGGAATTGGCGACCAGCAGCCGGCCGTCGCCGAGCCGGATGATCGTATGCCATGGAAAGGCGCCGTCGGGGGTCGCAGGCCGGGGGATCTCGCGCCACGACAAATCCGGGCTGGCGATCAGCAAGCGGCCCGACAAGAGGTGCAGCAGCAGCTTCCCGTCCGCCAGGGGGGTGGCCGACTTCACAGGCGCATTCGTGCCGAGATCGAGTGCACGCCACTGGCCATCGCGCTCGTCCCACACCACCGCTTCCCGGCCGCGCACGTCGATGGCCAGCAACCGGCCGTGACCAAAGGGCAGGATATCGCTCGGCATGAGGGCTTCGTCGCCACCGAGCAAGGGCCCGGGCTCGCCCTCGGCGCTCCACAGTTGCAGCCGATCGGCGCCTCGGCGGGTGACGAAGCGCCCATCCGCCAGCGCATGCACGTAGTACAGCGATCCTGCGCCATCATGGCCGCGCTTGCCGAGCAGGCGTCCATCGGCCGACCAGCGCCATACCTGCCCGGCCTGATCGAAGCCCAGGATCTGCCCCGACGGGGTCTGGGCGATCCGGATCAGTTCAACCTCGGCGCCCGCCAGGTCGGCGATGAATTCACCGTTCGGGCGCCACAGGCGCAGGGCCGGGCCGGGCTCGCGATTGCTGTGGTTCTGGCTCCGAGTCAGCAGTCGACCGTCGGCCAGTTCGACCAGTTCGTCGATCTCGCGTCGCTCGTTGCGCAGCACCCGGACCGGCCTGAGATCGGGGGTGTAGAGCGCGATTTCAAAAGTGGTGGTGTGGACCGCCAGCGTGCCGTCCCGGAGCGCCTGAACACGTTGAGCAGCACGGCCCAGGAGGTCGATGCGACTGCGGGGCCGCGCTTCCTCTCCCCAGATTCGCGCGCTGCGATCTCGGAAGCTCCAGGTCAGGTAGCGCGCACCCGGTAGCGGCTCGAATCCGCTGACACCGCCTTCGTGCCCGCGCAGGATGCGCAGCGGGTCGCCGTCGCGGCTCCACAACCGCGCGGTATGGTCGGCACCGTAGGTGGCGATGCGTCCGTCGGGCCACTGCGCTGCGTCGAAGGCCGGCGCTTCGTGGCCCCTCAGCAAGGGGCCGCGCGTGCCGTCGGTGTGCCAGATCGCCGGCGTCGCGGAATCGATGCCCAGCAACAACCGGCCGTCGTCCAATTGTAGGCCCGCGAGCGACGTATCACTGCCCTCGATCAGGGCCTGCGACTCGCCCTGCTCATTCCACAGGCGGGCCCACCAGACACGATTGTGATAGGCCTCTTGGCCCCAGGTGTAGAAGCCGCCGTCGCGCAGCGCAAACCCGAACCCGAGCGGCTTGTTCCAGTTGGCGTGCTTGTGCGCCTTGTCGACCACCGTCTCGAGCTTGCCCACGGCCGACCAGATGCGCAGGTTGAGCCCCAGATCGAAGGTGACCAGGCGTCCGTCGGCGAGTTCGAAAGCCCCTGGCACCATTCGCTCGTGGCCCGAGAGCTCGGGCCCGGGGGTGCCATCCGCACGCCACAGCATCGCGGTGTGACGGTCCGGTGACTGGATCCGTGACTGCCAGGTGAGGAAGCGACCATCCGCCAACAGGATCGCACCGCGCAGCCAGGGCAGTGGGCTGCGCAGGACGAGCTGCGGTTCGAGTGCTCCGCTCCAGACACGGTATTCGTTGCCGATGGTTGCGGCGATGCGGCCATCGCGCAGGCGCTCGATCCGGATCCAGTCGTCCTCCGTGAGGAAGCTGCCGATCGCGCCGCCGTCGTCGCGCCACAGCTTGGCGGTCTTGTCCACGCCCCAGGACAGCAGCCGGCCGTCGTCCAGCCGCAGCACGCCGTGCACCCCGGTGTCGTCGTCGCTGTCCGGCTGGGTGGGGTGCTTGTGGGCGACGACGGTGTTCTGCAGGCCGCCCTCGGCGCCCCAGAAACGCAGCGTGCCGTCGCGCGCCCAGGTGACGATGCGGTCGTCCGGAAGCCACAGCGCCCCCGTGACGCCGCGGCTGTGGCCGCGCAGGGTCGCGCGTTCGTGCAGCTTTCCGTAGGCATCGAAGATTGCCTGGGCCGCCTCGATCGCGAACGGACGGTCGGGATTCGACAGCGCCGAAGGCAGGGCGGCGCGAGCCAGCCCGATTGCGTTCGCCGCGTCACCCCGTGTCAGGTAGCCCTGGGCGGCACGGGCGAGAAAGCGCGATTGGATGAGCTGGGCGGACTTGCGCCGCGTCTCGGCATCCTCGGCCGCCGCAGCGGCGCGTTCGGCCGCCTGCCGAGCGTCGTCGGCCTTGCGCTGGGCATACCAGCCCACCGCCGCGGAGGCGATCAGCAGCACCACGGCGACGACCAGGCCGATCGTCGTTGCGCGCACCACGCGGCGCGCGGCGTGGGCTTCTCGCGCACGCGCCTGTTGCGCCGCATCGCGTTCCGCCTCGGCGACGGCCTTGGCCTTTTCCAGCTCCTCGATGCGGCGTTGTTCTTCCCCGAGCAGGCGGCGCTCGTCCGCCTCGCTGGCTTCGAGAAAGGCCAGCAGCAAGGGCGTGGGCGCCGGCGCGCTGACCGGCTGCCCGGCCAACCACGCACGCGCCGCCGCGAGGGCGTCGCCCCGCAGCAGGTAGGCCGCCGCACGGCCGGATGCCTCCCACTCGGCGGCCCGCTCGCCCAGCCGGGTGTGTTCGCGCAGCCAGCCGAGATCGCTCTTCAGCGCGGTGACCAGCTTCGGCAGCCCGCTGACCGCGTGGGCGCCGTGAAACGGCACGGCGTTGAGGGCGCTGAGTTCGGTGGGAACCGCAGTGAAATCGACCGTTCTCCAGAGCACCGGAATGATGCGCTTGGAGAGCCGCTGTGCCTCGGCGATCTCCCAGGCGCAAACCTCGGAGTCGACACTCTCGGGCGACAGCACGAACACCAGGGTGTCGCATTCGACGATCAGCCGCCCGAGGCGCGCGCGCCAGTCCTCGCCATGACCGATCCCCTCGCGATCGATCAGGATCTCGAATTCCGTCGACGCCTCGAGTGCCGCGACGAGCTCGTCGGTGAATGCGAGATCGGCGCGCGAGTACGAGATGAATAGCTTGGATCGGTCCGTTCCTGCCATCGGAATTCCGAATCGCGATTGGCGGTTCGCCCAGCTTACAGGCTAGTCGGTCCTTCCGGGCAGCGCCGCGAACAGGGCGTCCTGTTCGCAAGAGGAGAGATCACTCCGGCAGTTGACATCCATTCGTGTCGAACGGATTGCCACCGCATGCTGCACTGCGAACTCGACTGGGTCGTTCATGCTGCGTGCATCGGACGGCGACGGACTGCCACCGACCCAATCCGGTCATCCAGCTTTCCCCTAAGCTGCCGTTCAGGCATGCTTGGTGTCGCCGAGGTTCGCTGCCCCGAAGCTGCCGTTCGCGTACCAGCGCCTTCGGCTAGAAGCGGTCATCGGCGATCCGATG
>JAGRFZ010000153.1 GCA_020445785.1 Rhodocyclaceae bacterium | reverse complement strand
AGCAGAGCAGAAAGCCGCAGATCGCCGATGAGCGCGATGATTCCCTGCGGGAAAAGATGGTGTCGATCAACCGGGTGACCAAGGTCGTCAAGGGTGGTCGGATCCTCGGATTTGCCGCCCTGACCGTGGTCGGTGACGGCGATGGGGGCATCGGCATGGGCAAGGGCAAGGCCCGTGAAGTGCCGGTGGCCGTTCAGAAGGCGATGGACGAGGCGCGCCGCAAGATGAAGCGGGTGTCGCTCAAGGAAGGCACCCTGCACCATGCCGTGATCGGCCGCCACGGTGCCGCCCGCGTACTGATGCAGCCTGCACCGGCCGGTACCGGCATCATCGCCGGCGGACCCATGCGTGCGGTCTTCGAGGTGATGGGCGTGACCGACATCATCTGCAAGTGCCTCGGCTCGACCAACCCGTACAACGTCGTGCGGGCCACGCTGAACGGCTTGAATGCCGTCAATACGCCGGCCGAGATTGCCGCCAAGCGCGGCCTCACGGTCGAGCAGTTGCAGGGGTAAGAGATGGCTGACAATACCGTGAAAGTCACGCTCAAGAAGAGTGTGATCGGCACCAAGCAGTCGCACCGGGCGACGGTCCGCGGGCTCGGTCTGCGGCGTATCAACCAGACCGTGGAGCTGCAGGACACTCCCGAGATCCGCGGCATGATTAACAAGGTGTCTTACCTGCTGAAGCTGGAGGCCTGACATGCGACTGAATACGATCAAGCCCGCCGAAGGCGCCAAGCGCCCCGGCAAGCGAGTCGGGCGCGGCATAGGCAGCGGCCTCGGCAAGACCTGCGGACGCGGCCACAAGGGTCAGAAGTCCCGGGCCGGCGGTTTCCACAAGACCGGTTTCGAGGGCGGACAGATGCCGCTGCAACGGCGCCTGCCCAAGCGCGGCTTCGTCTCGATGACTCGTGCGCGCAATGCAGAGGTGCGACTGACCGAACTGGCCAAGGTGCCGGTGGAGGAGATCGATCTGCTGGTTCTCAAGCAGGCCGGCGTGGTTGCCGCCGATGCGCTGGCCGCAAAGGTCGTGCTGTCGGGCGCGATCGACAAGAAGGTTGTGCTGAAGGGCGTGGGCGCAACCAAGGGCGCGCGTGCCGCGATCGAAGCGGCCGGCGGTTCCGTGAGCGCGGAATAACAAAGGTTCCAGCATCGTGGCCAAGCAAGCACCCGGAGTAGGAAGCGCAGGAAAGTTCGGCGACCTCAAGCGCCGCTTGATGTTCCTGCTGGGGGCACTGGTCGTCTATCGCATCGGTGCCCACATCCCGGTTCCAGGGATCGACCCCGACCAACTCGCTCAGCTCTTCAATTCGCAGAGGGGCGGGATTCTGGGGGTGTTCAACCTGTTCTCGGGTGGTGCGCTGTCGCGCTTCACGATCTTCGCGCTCGGCATCATGCCGTACATCTCGGCGTCGATCATCATGCAGTTGATGAGCGTGGCCAGCCCCCAGCTCGAAGCGCTCAAGAAAGAGGGTGAGGCAGGGCGTCGCAAGATCACGCAGTACACCCGCTACGGAACGCTGGCGTTGGCGCTGTTCCAATCCTTCGGTATCGCCGTGGCACTGGAGAGTCAGCCTGGCCTGGTGCTCGAGCCGGGCATGATGTTCCGCTTGGTGACCGTCGCGACCTTGGTCACCGGGACGATGTTCCTGATGTGGTTGGGCGAGCAGATCACCGAGCGGGGCATCGGCAACGGCATCTCGATCATCATTTTCGCCGGCATCGCGGCGGGCCTGCCGAGTGCGATCGGTGGCCTCTTCGAATTGGTGCGAACCGGTGCGATGCACCCGGTGGTGGCGCTGATGATCTGCATTCTGGTGGTGGTCGTGACCGGCGTCGTGGTGTTCGTCGAGCGCGGTCAGCGCAAGATCCTGGTCAATTACGCCAAGCGACAGGTGGGCAACAAGGTCTATGGCGGCCAGAGTTCGCACCTGCCGTTGAAGCTGAACATGTCCGGCGTGATCCCCCCGATCTTCGCCTCCAGCATCATCCTGTTTCCGGCTACGATCGGACAATGGTTCGGTTCCTCGGAAGGCATGACCTGGCTCAAGGACATCGCCTCGACACTGGCGCCGGGGCAACCGATCTACGTCTTGCTGTACGCGGCCGCCATCGTCTTCTTCTGCTTCTTCTATACCGCGCTGGTATTCAATGCGCGGGAGACGGCAGACAACCTCAAGAAGAGCGGCGCCTTTGTTCCGGGCATCCGGCCGGGAGAACAGACGGCGCGCTACATCGACAAGATACTGATGCGGCTGACCATGGCTGGTGCGGTGTACATCACGCTGGTCTGTCTATTGCCCGAATTCCTGATCTTGAAGTGGAACGTTCCGTTCTACTTCGGCGGTACCTCACTGCTGATCATCGTTGTCGTGACCATGGACTTCATGTCCCAGGTCCAGGCCTACGTGATGTCGCACCAGTACGAAAGTCTTCTCAAGAAGGCGAACTTCAAGGGTGCGGGGCTTCCTCTGAGGTGACCCAATGTCCAAGGAAGATGTCATCGAGATGCAGGGGGAGGTCACAGAGAACCTCCCCAACGCGACCTTTCGGGTGCGTCTCGAGAATGGGCACATGATTCTCGGCTACATCTCCGGGAAGATGCGGATGCACTACATTCGAATTCTTCCGGGGGACAAGGTCACCGTGCAACTGACGCCGTACGACCTTTCGAAGGGACGGATCGTCTTCAGATCGAAGTAGAAGTTCGAACGGATTGAATGGAGTAGAAAATGAGAGTTCAGGCATCGGTCAAGCGCATTTGCCGCAACTGCAAGGTAATTCGTCGCAAAGGCGTGGTCCGCATCATCTGTACCGACCCGAGGCACAAGCAGCGCCAAGGTTGAGTTGTCGGTCTGGATCGATTATTATTTAACGTTTAGCTTTCCGGGGTGAGATGAATGGCCCGCATCGCTGGGGTAAACATTCCCAACCATAAGCATACTGAGATCGCACTGACCGCGATCTACGGTATCGGTCGTTCCCGCGCGCAACGTATCTGCGACGCAGCGGGTGTCACGAGATCGGTCAAGATCAAGGATCTTACCGAATCCGACATGGAGCGCCTGCGCGAACAGGTGGGCAAGTTTCTGGTCGAGGGTGACCTTCGTCGTGAAGTCACGATGAACATCAAGCGTCTGATGGACCTGGGCTGCTATCGCGGCTTCCGGCATCGCCGCGGGCTGCCCATGCGCGGTCAGCGGACCCGAACCAATGCCCGGACCCGCAAGGGGCCGCGCAAGCCGATCGCCGGCAAGAAGTGATAGGAACCCGACATGGTTAAGACTGCAACCAAGGTTCGCAAGAAGGTCAAAAAGAACGTCGCGGAAGGCATCGCGCACGTTCATGCGAGCTTCAACAATACGATCATCACGATCACCGACCGCCAGGGTAACGCCCTGTCGTGGGCAACGGCTGGTGGGGCCGGCTTCAAGGGCTCCCGCAAGAGCACTCCGTTTGCCGCCCAGGTCGCGGCAGATGCGGCCGGCAAGGCGGCGCAGGAATGCGGTGTGAAGAACCTCGAGGTGCGGATCAAGGGCCCCGGTCCCGGTCGCGAATCCGCGGTTCGCGCCCTGAATGCACTGGGCATGAAGATCACCTCGATCACCGACATCACCCCAATTCCGCACAACGGCTGCCGTCCGCCGAAGAAGCGCGGCATCTAAGGAGTTAGCAGTGGCTCGTAATCTAGATCCCAAGTGCCGTCAGTGCCGTCGTGAGGGTGAAAAGCTCTTCCTGAAGGGCGAGAAGTGCTTTACCGACAAATGCTCGATCGAGCGTCGCTCCTATGCGCCGGGCCAGCACGGCCAGCGCTCGGGACAGCGCATGTCCGGCTACGGCATTCAGTTGCGTGAAAAGCAGAAGATCCGCCGCCTCTACGGTGTGCTCGAGCGCCAGTTCCGCAAGGTGTATGCGGAAGCCGACCGCCGCAAGGGCCAGACCGGTGAGAACCTGCTGCAATTGCTCGAAGGTCGTCTCGATGCCGTCGCTTACCGCATGGGCTTCGGCGTCAGCCGGGCCGAGGCCCGACAGGTGGTCCGGCACAACGGCGTCCTGGTCAATGGCAAGCGCGTCAATATCCCGTCGTATACCGTCAAGCCCGGTGATACCGTCGAACTGACCGAGTCCGCCCGCGGGCAACTCCGGGTCAAGGCGTCGATCGAGGCCGCCGATTCGCGTGGCTTCCCCGAGTGGATCGAGGTGGATGCCAAGGCCGGAAAAGGTGTCTTCAAGGCCTACCCGCAGCGTGCAGAACTGCCGCAGACGATCAACGAGAGTCTGGTCGTCGAACTGTATTCTCGCTGATCGGCGAGATCTGCAACCAGTACGGATCCAAGGGAATATCGATGCAAAGCAATGCGCTGCTGAAGCCTCGTATCATTGATGTGCAGAACGTCTCGCCGGTGCATGCGAAAGTCACCATGGAGCCGTTCGAGCGCGGGTTCGGACATACGCTCGGCAACGCCCTGAGGCGCATTCTTCTGTCCTCGCTGCCGGGGTGCGCGCCGACCGAGGTCATGATCGAGGGCGTGCTGCACGAATACAGCACCCTCGACGGCGTCCGCGAGGACATCGTCGACCTCATGCTCAACCTGAAGGGCGTGGTCCTGAAGATGCACAGCCGAAGCGAAGCCACGCTGCGGCTGTTCAAAGAAGGGGACGGCGTGGTGACGGCGGGCGACATCGAATTGTCGCACGACGTGGAGATCATCAACCCCGAGCACGTCATCGCGCATCTGGCGCCCGGCGGCAAGCTCGACATGCAGATCAAGATCGAGGAAGGCAGGGGCTATGTGCCCGGCAATGTGCGGCTGCCGGTTGGCGATGCGAAAGTCATCGGCCGGATCGTGCTCGACGCATCCTTCAGCCCGGTGCGACGGGTCAGCTATCAGGTCGAGAGCGCTCGCGTCGAGCAGCGGACGGACCTGGATCGCCTGGTGATCGATATCGAAACCAACGGTGCTGTGGATCCCGAGGAAGCGATTCGCTACGCCGCACGCGTCATGATGGATCAGCTGTCGGTATTCGCCGACCTCGAGGGTACGCCCGCCGCAGTAGAGCAGCCCAAGGCGCCGGCCATCGACCCGGTGTTGCTGCGTCCGGTGGACGATCTCGAGCTCACGGTGCGTTCGGCCAACTGTCTCAAGGCCGAGAATATCTACTATATCGGCGACCTGATCCAGCGGACCGAGACCGAGCTGCTGAAGACGCCCAACCTGGGGCGCAAGTCGCTCAACGAGATCAAGGAAGTGCTGGCCTCGCGCGGCCTCACCCTGGGAATGAAACTTGAAAACTGGCCGCCGGCAGGGCTCGAAAAGCTCGGCTGACCAGCGCCTGGAAGAATAGAGGAACGATCATGCGTCACCGTCACGGTCTTCGCAAACTGAATCGCACCAGCGCCCATCGTCAGGCGATGCTGCGCAACATGACCAACTCGCTGCTGCAGCACGAAGTCATTCGCACCACGCTGCCCAAGGCCAAGGAATTGCGCCGGGTGGTCGAGCCGATGATCACGCTCGGCAAGAAGCCGAGCCTGTCGAACCGCCGGCTCGCCTTCAATCGTCTGCGCGATCGCGACATGGTGGTCAAGCTGTTCGACGAGTTGGGTCCGCGCTATGCGAGCCGCAACGGCGGATACCTGCGCATCCTCAAATGCGGCTTCCGCGATGGCGACAACGCACCGATGGCGCTGGTCGAACTGCTCGACCGTCCCGCGGAGGAGGTCGTCGAGGTGGCGGAGGCGGTCGCAGAATAGGCGGCTTGCCAGCGTCGACGAAACCGGGCTTGCAGCCCGGTTTTTTTTTCGTTGATGCCCGTCGCACGTCCCACAGCCATAATCTCTCTGGTGGCGTGGGCTCTTCGGCCGACGTCGGGTAGTGGTCTGCATGGGTGGAGCAAGGAGATGGCAGTGATCCTCGTGACTGGAGGGGCCGGTTACATCGGGACCCACACCTGTTTGGCGCTGATGGAAGCCGGACATGAGGTTGTCGTCGTCGACAACTTCTGCAACAGCAAGCCTTCGGCACTCGATCGGGTCGAAGAGCTGGCCGGACGTGCGCTGGGCGCACGCATCGAGGCGGACGTTCGCGATCGGGGAGCGATCGAAGCCGCCCTGCGCCGTCATGGCGTCACGGCGGTGATCCATTTCGCCGCGCTCAAAGCGGTTGGAGAGTCGGTCGCGCGTCCCCTCGACTACTACGAAAACAATATTGGGGGCACGGTCGCGCTGGCGGCTGCAATGGCTGCCTGCGACGTGCGGCGGCTGGTATTCAGCTCGTCTGCCACCGTGTATGGCGATCCGGCCAGTGTTCCGATTCGCGAGGATTTCCCGACCGGCCCGACCAATCCATATGGGCGGACCAAGTGGATGATGGAGTACGTGCTGCAGGATCTGGCGGCGAGCGACGGGCGCTGGTCGGTCGCCTTGCTGCGCTATTTCAACCCGGTCGGCGCCCATCCGTCCGGTCGGATCGGCGAGGATCCGAACGGTATTCCGAACAACCTGATGCCCTTCATCAGCCAGGTGGCGGTGGGTCGGCGCGAACGCTTGCAGGTGTTCGGCGGCGACTACCCGACAGCGGACGGAACGGGTGTCCGGGACTATATTCACGTCGTCGATCTGGCCGCCGGACACGTCCGCGCGGTCGAGCACCTGATCCGAAGTGAGCCGGAGGTGCTGACCCTGAATCTGGGTACCGGAAGGGGCTACAGCGTGCTCGAGATGGTGGCTGCCTTCGAGCGCTGCTCCGGCCGCCCGGTGCCCTACGAACTCGTCGCGCGACGTGCCGGGGATATCGCCGCGTGCTGGGCGGACCCGACGCGGGCAGAGGCGGTGCTCGGTTGGCACGCCAAGCGGGACATCGACGAGATGTGCGCCGACGCTTGGCGCTGGCAGGCGGCAAACCCGGACGGGTTTCCGGACGGCTAGGCGGCGCGCAGGGTTGCGCGCCAAAACGGTGGGCGCTCGCGGCGGGCGCGAACGGTTCGGGGTGCCAAGTGTTGGCGTGACTCGGCGAGCACGCCATGATCCGGGCTTGGCGGCCGGCAAGCGCTGGCAAGTACGGAGCGCGCTCGGTATCCCGCGCGGTGCGTCCAGGTGTCGTTTCCGTTGCGGGGCGCGAAGGGTCGAGTGGGACGACGGGCCTGTAGTCGGCATGAGGCCCTTGGGGAGAACGGGTATGGGCGAGGAGAGAAACGTATTGGGTGGCCCGCTGCTGGCGTGTTCCTACGCGCCGCTGACGGGCTTTCATCGCGATGGGTGTTGCGCCTTCGATCTGCGTGACCAGGGGCTTCATCTGGTCTGCGCTCGACTGACCCGCGAATTTCTCGACTTCAGCGTCGAACGGGGCAACGATCTTTCCACGCCGCGGCCGGAATTGCGCTTCAAGGGCCTGGCAGCCGGTGATCGCTGGTGCTTGTGCACGGCGCGCTGGCTGGAGGCACTGGAGGCCGGCGTCGCACCGCCGGTGGTGCTGGCGTCGACCCACGAGGCGGTGCTTCAGATCGTCTCCCTCGACGTGCTCAAGCGCCATGCCGCGTAAATTCGGAAACGCCGCCTGGGCACGCCCGACCCTCTCCTGACATGGCTTCCGGAAACGCGGCATGCGCCTTGCCGCACGAATCGACCAGGCTACCAGTCGCGCCGGATCCGATTGCGGTATTGGACGTCGTGGGGTAAGTGCTTTTGCATCGCTTCGAGAATCTCGTTGAGGCGAGCGGTGGCGGTCTTGAGGGTTTCGGCGCTGATGTGGGGCAACTCCGACGGCCTCGCCACCGCCCTCGCCAGACTCTCGAGCAGGCGGGCACGCTGCCGTTCTTCCGAGGGAAGAAAGATGCCCATGCCGCTGCGTTCGATGGTGATCAGGAATTTCGCCCTGCGCTCCAGTCGTTCGAGAAAGCGCTCCTGAATCTCTTGCGGGCTCGCCATGGGTGCTCTCCGGTGCATCATTGCACGATACAGACTATCACCACTGGGCGGCTTGGCCGTGCGCCATCGCGCGATTTCCTGACGTATGTCAGGCAAGTAGTGCCGAAAGGTATCGTCCGGTATGGGAGGACGGATCGTTGGCGACCACTTCGGGGGGGCCGGCGCAGACCAGCCGACCGCCGCCACCGCCGCCTTCCGGTCCCAGGTCGACGATCCAGTCGGCCGTCTTGATGACATCCAGATTGTGTTCGATGACGATCACCGTATTGCCATGGTCGCGCAGGCGGTGGAGCACGCCCAGAAGCAGCTCGATGTCGTGGAAGTGCAGGCCGGTCGTCGGTTCGTCGAGGATATAGAGCGTGCGGCCGGTATCCCGCTTCGACAGTTCCAGCGCCAGCTTGACCCGCTGGGCCTCGCCGCCGGACAGCGTGGTTGCGCTCTGACCGAGCCGGATGTAGCCGAGACCGACGTCGGCCAGGGTCTGCAGCTTGCGCGCCACCGGCGGCACCGGCGCGAAGAACGCCAGCGCCTGCTCGACGGTCATCTCGAGAATCTCGAAGATGTTGCGGCCCTTGTAGCGGATCTCCAGAGTTTCCCGGTTGTAGCGCTTGCCGTGGCAGACATCGCAGGGAACGTACATGTCGGGCAGGAAATGCATCTCCACTTTGATCATGCCGTCGCCCTGGCAGG
>JAGRFZ010000152.1 GCA_020445785.1 Rhodocyclaceae bacterium | reverse complement strand
CAGCAGATGGCCGGCCAGGTCGAGGTCTGAACAAGGGGGAGGAAATGGCACAGTTCAGCGTCAATGCCCAGCGCTTCGATCCGTACAAGAACTTCAAATTCCGGGTCAAGTGGGACGGCCGTTACGTCGCCGGCATCAGCAAGGTCGGCGCCCTCAAGCGCAGCACCGAACTGGTCGAGCACCGGGAGGGTGGCGACCCGTCCACCTCGCGCAAGTCGCCCGGGCGCACCAAGTTCGACGCGATCACCCTCGAGCGGGGCGTCACCCACGACACCGATTTCGAGCAATGGGCCAACAAGGTCTGGAATTTCGGGTCCGGCCTCGGTGCCGAAGTGTCGCTGCAGGACTTCCGCAAGGATCTCATCATCGAGGTCTATAACGAGGCCGGGCAGTTGGCGCTCGCCTACAAGGTGTATCGCTGTTGGGTGTCGGAATACCAGGCCGTTGCCGATCTGGACGCCAACGCCAACGCGGTGCTGATCCAGACCATCAAGCTCGAGAACGAGGGCTGGGAACGGGACTATGACGTCACCGAGCCCACCGAACCGAGCTTCACCGAACCGGCCTGAGACCATGGAAATGCCCACCCCCGACCGCTGGCTCGCGGTGTGGGAGGCGGGCGCGCGGCGGCAGCCGCTGGATCGTGCGCTGCTGCTGTTCGCGCTCGCTTCACCCGACATCCCCGTCGATCGACTCGCCGACGCCCCGCTGGGCGAACGCAATTCGGCGCTGATGGCGTTGCGTACCGCTTGCTTCGACGCGCGCCTCGGTGGCTGGTGCGACTGCCCGGCCTGCGGCGAACGCATGGAAATCGCGCTCGATGCCGAACTGTTGCCGGAGCCGCCGGAAGGTCGCGCACCGGTCACCGTCGACGGGCACGAGTTCGCGCGTCCGTCCAGCCGCCACCTGGCGGCGCTGGCGGCCAACGCCGATGTCGCGGACGCGGCCGATGCCCTGTTGCTCGCTTGCGCCCGGCGCCCCGAAGCCCTGCCGACCGATCGGGCCGCGCTGCGTCGGGCCGTGGCCGCGGCGCTCGACGAGGCGGATCCGTGGGCCGACCTGTCCCTCTCCGTGGGCTGCCCCGCCTGCGGCCACGAGCACGTGGTGGCCCTCGATGTGGCGGCGCTGTTGTGGGAGGAACTGGACGCCTACGTCAACCGCTTGCTCGACGACGTGCATTGTCTGGCAAGTGCCTACGGCTGGCGCGAGGCCGAGGTCCTCGCGCTCGGCGAGGCCCGCCGCAAAGCCTATCTCGCGCGCGCTCGCGGCGACTGGGGAGGGTAGCCCCGTGAGCGACCTGTTCCAGCGCCTCGCTCGCCAGATGGTCGGTCCCGCCCCATTGCGGGTTCGCGCCGATGCCGCCCTGCCCTTCGCTTCGGCGCCGATTCCCGATCGGCCGGAGCCGACGATGCCTCCCGGTGGCGTACCCGTGCCGGACGCGATCGGAGAGGACCGTCGGCAGCCGCCATCGCGGCCGGAAGCCGACGAATCCGACGAATCCGAACCCCGACCGCTGCGGTCCGGCGCGCTTCGCGCACCGGCCCCGACGCGGGATGCCGAGCGAGAGCCGGTCGCAACCCCCTCCAAGTCACCGGCACCGTCGATCGACGGCATCGTCGCTGCGCGCACCGGGCCCGGTCCGCGTGCTGGCCGCAGTGCGCCGCGTCCACCGATCGCTGACGCCGGCGCCGACGTGGAGGCTGCACATCGACCCGTTCCGACGGCGGCCGTGTCGCTACGGCGCCGGCCCGGGCAGCCGGACGCAGCCGAGCAAGGCCCGCCGGTTGCCGGCACGACCACCGTCCCGGTCGCTGCGGTCGTCCCTGCTTCGCGCCCCCTGCCTCCGCCCCTGGTGGCGCCGGCCCGCCCACAGGACCGTGCCGCGCACAGGCCGGGGAGCGCGCTCGCGCGGCCCGAGGAGGCGGCCGCCGATCGCGCCGTTCGACCCCGGATCGCATCGGCGAGCGCGCCCACCGATCGCGAGGTGCATGTCCATATCGGCCGGATCGAAGTGACCGCGGTTCGCGATGCCCCGGTTGCCAAGCGGCCGCCGCCGAAGGGCCGGGCGCCGCTGTCCCTCGACGAATATCTGGCAAGGCGCCAGGAGGGTTCATGAGCACCGCCCTCGCCATTGCCGGTGTCACCGCGGTGCTGCGCGACCGCCTCAACGACGGCCTGGTCAATCACAATGTCGCCGGCATCACCGGCAGCACCGTACACGTCACGGTGGCCGCCCCGGATCGGGTGGTGCCGGCGGAGGGCACCGAGTCGAGCGGCCTCAACCTGTTCCTCTATCAGGTCACGCCCCATGCGGGCTGGCGCAACGAGCGCCTGCCGTCCCACGACGGCAGCGGCCGCCACCGGCTGAGCAATCCACCGCTGGCGCTCGATCTGCACTACCTGATCTCGGCCTACAGCGAAGGCGACCTCCATGCCGAGATCCTGCTCGGCTACGCCATGCAGTTGATGCACGAGTTCCCGGTGATCAGCCGCGAGTCGATTCGGCGCGCCCTCAACCCGTCGCCGGACGTCGGCATCGTGCTGCCGTCGACGCTGCAGGCGCTGGCCGATTGCGGGCTCGCGGACCAGCTCGAGCTCCTGCGCATCACCCCGGCGGCGCTCGACACCGAAGCGGCGTCGCGATTGTGGACCGCGACCCAGGCCAGCCTCAGACCCAGCGCCGCCTACCAGGTGTCGGTGGTGCTGATCGAGGCCCGGCAGGCGACACGGCCGAGCCTGCCGGTGCTGACCCGTGGCGAGGTGGACCCGGTGTCCGGACGCGAGCGCGGGATCGTCGTCCAACCGAAGATGCTGCCGCCGTTGCCGACCCTGTCGGCAGTGACGCCGGCTGCCGGACAGCCGGTGATGCGTGTCGGCGAAACGGTCGTGCTGTCCGGCCACCGACTGGACGGCGGCGGCCGCGAAGTACGCCTCGCCAACGACCGCTTCGACATCGAAACCGTGGTCGCGGCCAGCGGAACTAGCGACCCGCAGCGCATCGAGCTGTTGATTCCGGCCAGCCGCAGCGACGAGTTTCCGGTGGGCGTCTATGAGGTCTCGGCCCGCCTGGTGCCCGACGGCGAGACGCAGACCCGCGAGACCAACCGCCTGGGTGCGGTGCTTGCGCCCGATATCACCAACCTGCCCCAGAGCGTGGCGATCGTAGGCGGCAGTGCCCAGCTCACGCTGCAGTTCACGCCCGGGCTGCGTGCCGGTCAACGGGCCAGTCTGCTGCTCGGCAGCCGAGAGATCGCGCCGCAGCCCTACACCGCGCCGACCACCAGCCTCGACTTCGTCATCAGCGATGCGGCGGCCGGCGATTATCCCACCCGGCTGCGCATCGACGGCATCGACAGCCCAATCATCGACCGCAGCGCGCAGCCACCGCGCTTTCTCGATACGACGGTGACGATCACATGAACGCGCCCTGCGAGCTCGACTGGCGTACCGCCAACCAGCGTCTGCTGGTGGCCGAGTTCGCCCTGCTGCGGGCGCGTTTGGGGGATGGCGACGAAGCCGCTTGCCGTCGGGTCCTCGATCGTGCCCGTGCCGCCCTGCCCGCACCCGCAGCCATCGACACGTTGGCGGACCGGTTCGGGCTGTCGGACTTCGAGCGCGCGGTGCTGCTGCTGGTCGCCGGTGTCGAGATGGATGCGCGCCTCGCGGAGCGCTGCGCCGGCGCGGATGGGCACCGTCATGCGCCATGGGCGAGCTTCGGCCTCGCCCTCGCGGCCCTGCCCGAGGCGCACTGGAGCGCCTTGACGCCGGTCGCACCGCTGCGCCGCCATCGCCTGCTGACGGTGGATCCGGCGGACAGCCTGAGCCGCGCGAGGCTGCACATCGAGGAGCGCGTGCTGCATTATCTGGGCGGGCTCAATTATCTCGAGCCACGGCTCGCGCCGAAGCTGACGAAGGTGGCGGCGCCGGGTCTGATGACCGACGCCCACCGCAGCCTGGCCGCCCACCTCGCCAACCGCCTGCAACGCCGTGCCGGTCCACTGCCACTGGTGGTGCTCGATGGCGACGACGAGGACGCCCAGCGCGACGTGGCGGCGAGCGTAGCGGGGGGGCTGGAGGCCTCGCTCTACCGCATCGCCCGCACCGCCCTGCCCCCCGACGACGACGCCCTGGCCGCGCTCTCGGCCCTGTGGCGGCGCGAATCGGCACTGCTCGGCAGTGCCCTGCTGATCCACGACGACGGCAGCACCGCCACGCCGCCGCTGTCGCATTTCGTCGCCGGGCTGGAGGGCCTGGTGTTCGTCAGTGGAAAGCGGCCGACGGTGGACGCCATGGCCTGCGAGCGCCATCGCGTCACCCGCCCCGGCGCCGACGTCCGCCGTTCCTTGTGGCGCGGCGTGCTGGACGAGCGCCTGCCGGGCATGGCGGACGCGGCCGATGCGCTGGCGGCAAACTATCGGCTCGGCGCACATCGGATCGGGGCGTTGGCGGCAGCGCTCGGCGACGACGACCCCACCCGGCAACTCGCAGGTCTGCACCGGGCTTGTCGCAGCGCGGGCGCCGACCTCGGCGAACTCGCGCGGCGCATCGACGCCCGCGCCGAGTGGCGGGACCTGGTGCTTCCCGAGGCCCAGCAGCAGTGCCTGCAACAGATCGTGCTCCATGTTCGCCATCGCCTGGCGGTGTGGCACGACTGGGGTTTCGCCGCCGCCGGTCAACGCGGGCTGGGCCTGGCAGCGTTGTTCTGGGGCGACTCGGGCACCGGCAAGACCCTCGCCGCCGAAGTGCTGGCCCGGGCCCTCGATATGCCGCTCTACCGCATCGATCTGTCGATGGTGGTCAGCAAGTACATCGGCGAGACCGAAAAGAACCTGCGCCGGGTCTTCGACGGGGCAGAAACCCAGGGGGCGATCCTGCTCTTCGACGAGGCCGACGCCCTGTTCGGCAAGCGCAGCGAAGTGCGCGACAGCCACGACCGCTACGCCAACATCGAGGTCAGCTACCTGCTCCAGCGCATGGAGACCTACCAGGGACTGGCCATTCTCACCACCAACCACAAGAGCGCGCTCGACGCCGCCTTCGGGCGCCGTCTGCGCTTCGTGGTGCATTTTCCGTTCCCGGACCGCAAGCAGCGCGCCGCCATCTGGCGGGCGGTATTCCCGCCCGCGGTACCGCTGGAAGATGTCGATTTCGCGCGCCTGGGGAGCCTTGCGGTGGCCGGCGGCACCATCCGCAACATCGCGCTGGGCGCCGCCTTCATGGCCGCCGATGCGGGCACGCCGGTGACCATGGGGCTGCTGCGGCGCGCCGCGCACCTGGACGCCGCCAAGCGGGACAAGCCGTTCTCCGACGCCGAGACCCGGGGCTGGGGCGAGACGGGCGCGACGAGGCGCACCCCATGACCCGCATCGTGCTACACATCGACCGGCTGGTGCTCGACGGTGTCGATCGATCCGACGCCGCCGCCGTCGCCGACGGCCTGCGACGGGAGCTGCGCCGATTGCTGTCCGATCCGGCCCTGGCCGACGGCTTCGCCCACAGCATCGACCGACTCGACCTCGGTCGGCGGCCGGTCGCGAACGCCAGCGGCCGCAGCCTGGGCCACGCCCTGGCGCGGGCCATCGTCCGTGGGGGCGCGGGATGAGCCATCGCATCGCCTTGTCGCCAAGCACCCCAGGCCGGGCAACGCAGCCTCACGCCGACGCCCTGCGGACCCACCGTGCCGATCCCCACGAGCGCGAGGCCGAGCGCAGCGCCCAACGCGTCGGTTCGGATGCGGGCGTCCATCGAGGCTGGGAGCCGCTGCCACTGGGAGCGATTTCCGCCGGCTCCGGCACGGCCCTGAACCGGGACGCCGCGACCACGGTGTCGCGCGTGCTCGGTGGCGCCGGCGCGGCGCTGGACCCGGTGACGCAGGACGCAATGGCGTCGCGCTTCGGCCACGACTTTGGCAGCGTGCGCATCCACAGCGACGCGTCGGCAAATGCGTCTGCCGAACGCCTGGGCGCGCGCGCCTACACCTGTGGCGAGCGCATCGTATTCGGCGCGGGGCAGTTCGCGCCGACGCGCGAATCGGGCCGCCACCTGCTCGCCCACGAATTGAGCCACGTCGTGCAGCAACGCCACGGCGGGCAGCCGGTGATCCAGCGCGACGTCATCGACGATGTCCGGGACAAGCTCTCCTACGGCCTCATCGACTGGGCCATCACCGACGCCGAGGCCAACGACTCGTTGGCGCTGCTGGCGACCATTCCGGAGGCCAATCTGCCGGCCGAACTCACCCGCCTCGGCACCAAGTACGTCAGCCGCCTGCTCGACAATCTGCCCGATGCGGCGAAGAGCGGCGAAGCCTACCAGCGAGTGATCGCCGCGCTCGGCAGCAGCGGAACGATGGACTTCGTGGACGAGCAGCTGAGCTACGGCGTCTTCGACTGGGCCGTGACCAGCGACGAAGTGGCGCGGGTGTTCAATGTGTTCACCAACCTGCCGGCCGGCCAGCGCGAGCCGTTCCTGGTCGGGCTCGAGAAGGCCGGCAAGCTCGGGCGCCTGTTGCGCAATGCCTCCTACGGCCAGATCACCATGCATCTGGGCCCCTGGCTGGGTGGCCTGACCGCCGGCCGCCTGACCGCAGACCAGCGCAAGGTCATGAAGGCCCTGGTCAAGCACGGCCCGAAGGATCCGATCGACCTGCTGGTCCAGGCCACCCGGCTGCGCTATGACGTCGCGGTCGGGCCGACCACGATCCCCGGACGTACACCGGTCCCCTGGAACGCCAGGATGCTGCGCCAGACCTACCTCGCGCTCGACGACCTGCCGGATGCCCACGTCGCCCGCAACGCGATGCTGCAGCGCTTCGGTCAGTTCGAGAAACCCAGCACCACGCTTGCCAACGGCGACACCGCGATCACCGCCGGCACCTATAGCCAGGCCCGTACCGAACTGGCCGTCAACGTCAAGAAGGAAGGGGACATCGCCGGCACCCTGATCCACGAAACCGGCCATGCGGTAGATGCCCAGATGGGCTGGAGCACCGGCCCCGAACCGGCCAGACCACAGCGCGGCGGCTGGCGCGAATACGTCGGCCACGCCGCCTGCGCCCACGACATGGTCGATGACGCCAATGCCGGCATCCGCACCCGCCTGAGCGCGGCCCAACGCGGCGACGTCGAGAGCGACATGGTCGCCGCCATGGGGAACCGCAGTGCCGCTACGCTGCGGAGCGACATCCGAGGCCATGCCTGGTATGCCGGGCTGCCCGCCGCCGACAAAGGCGAGGTGATGGACGATCCGGTGCTCGAGGCGCTGCCGATCGGCCTACAGAAACCGTGGTTTACCGCGGACGGCGGCGGCAAGCACCTCGGCGACCACATCTACCAGGAGAGCTATCAGCCGACCTGGGTGCGCTACCGCCACGAGGCGCGCAACCGGCTGGTCGCGAAATACCAGTTTCGCGACGCCGGCGAATGGTTCGCCGAGTGCTACGAGGCCTACTACGACCCGGCCAACAAGCAAAAGGGGGATCGCTTGAACAAGGTGGATCCCGACACCAAGACCTATTTCGACAACAACGTGGACACCCTGGCCACCAGCCGATGAGTGCGACGAACATGCCCACCGCCACCCCGGCCATCGCCACCGATGCGGCCCTGCGAGCCCATGTCGCTGCGCGGGCGCGCGAGCTGGGCGGGGCACCGGAGCGCACGGCCATCGCGATCGAGCGGGTGGCGGTGGCGGGTGTGCCGGCCACTGCGATGTTTCGGGCGGAATGGCAGGACGACGAGGGCGAGCGCTCGGTGGCCGGCGTCATTGCCGGCGAGCGCATCGTCAGCCGGGCGCTGGACGCCATCGCGCTGCTGTTCGACGCCTGGCGTACGCACCTCGGTGGACCGCCGGACGCGACCACCGCCGCCCGCGCCTGCGCCTTTCTGCTCGACGCCGAGCGTCGCCATCGGGTGCTGGCGACCGTGGATGACGATGGGACACAAGTGGCGACGGACGCGGGCCTTGCGCCCGCCTACGACGGCCCCACGGGTGGGCCACCGCTGGTGTTCTTCTGGCGGGATCCCCAGGCGCGGCTGACGCGCCTCGAGATCGACCTGGGATCGGACGGACGCTGGCGCGTCGACGCACGGCGGATCGCTACGGATCCCGTGAACGCCGAACCCGGAACGCAGGCAGGAGACGAGACATGACCTATACCTATCGCGGCGGCAAAAAGCTCGAATTGGACAAGCGCCCGGACCAGTTCGTGGCCCGAGCCCTGCCGGACGACTTGCGGGCGCGTGGCATCGCCGTGGACGCCGAGCAGGTGTCGTCGGCATCCTCGCGGGTGATCGCCTCGCCGGTTCAGCTCGAAGAGCTGATGGCCCGCGCGCGATCGCTGGCGCCGACCCACCACGCGTACACGGTGGCCGACGGTGGTCAGGACTTCCTGATCACCGATCGCATCTTCGTCACCTTCCGCGAGGATCTGACGGCGCAGGCGGTGGCCGAATTCGCAGGCCGCTACGGTCTGATCCAGCGCGAGCGCTACTCGCCCCGCGAGTACCTGTTCCAGCTCACCAACCACACCGGCATCAATCCGGTGAAGCTGGTGGTGCGGCTGAGCGAGGACGAGCCGCTGGTGGCGATGGCCGAGAACGATCTCAACTATGTCGTCGCCAAGCAGGCCTTCGTACCTCCGAGCGATCCGGACTACCGCCGCCAGTGGCACCTCAACGGCCAGGGCGGCCACCCGGACATCGACCCCAGGTCCCACGTGCGTTGCGAGTCCGCCTGGCGCCTGCTCGACGGTTTCGGTGATGCCGGCGTCGTCATCGGCGTCACCGACGACGGCTGCAAGCTGGACCACGACGACTTCGACTCGCCGGGCAAGTTCGCCGGCTGGGGCTACTTCCGCGGGACGCGCCTGTTCGTCAACAGCGATGCCGACGCCGAGCCCGGCGGCATGTACCAGACCGGTGCCAACCATGGCACCTCGTGTGCCGGCGTGATCGCCGGCGAGACCGACGCCCGGCTGACGGTCGGTGCGGCGCCGGGTTGCCGCCTGCTGCCGGTGAAATGGGAGTCGCAGGGACCGTCGCTGCTGATCAACGACTCGAAGATGCTGTCCGCGCTCGGCTACGTCGCCGACAAGGTCGACATCCTGTCCAACTCCTGGGGCGCCGTGCCGGTGTTCCTGTTCGCCGGCCCGGTGATCAACCGCATCCGGCAACTGGCGACCGACGGCGGGCGACGCGGCCGCGGCATCCTGTTCCTGTGGGCGGCCGGCAACGACAACTGCCCGATCCTGCATGAGGCGGCGCAGGACGTGCCCTACACCCACGGCTGGCAGGAGGTCGCCGGCAGCTGGCAGTGGGCCGGGCCGCGCACCGCCCGGCGCTTCGAGAACAACCTGGTGAATATCCCCGGGGTGATGCACGTCGCGGCACTCGCCAGCACCGCGCGGCGCAGCCATTACTCGAACTACGGCAGCGGCATCGACCTGTGCGCGCCCACCTCCAACAGCCACGCCTATTTCCGGATGATGGTCGCAGGGCTCGGCGTCACCACCACCACCGGCGAGAGCGGTGGCCTCACCAACGACTTCGGCGGCACCTCCAGCGCGACGCCGCTGGTGGCCGGCATCGCCGCGCTGGTGCTGTCGGCCAACCCGACGCTGTCGGCATTGGAACTGGCGTCGATCCTGCGACGAACGGCGTCGAAGGACCTGGACGCGACACCCTACCCACGCACGCCGCCGGCCGACTACGACCGCGACACCGCCTGGGACGTCTCGCCGATCGCGCCGTTCGACAACGGCGGCTTCCAGGATCTCGGTCTTGCCGACGGTAGCTGGAGCCCGTGGTTCGGCCATGGACG
>JAGRFZ010000032.1:12112-17265 GCA_020445785.1 Rhodocyclaceae bacterium | reverse complement strand
AATCCGATCCTGACCATGTGACCACCATGCTATCGGCCGATGCCGGCTGACAGCAATGCAACGACGGGCCGAACCAACTATGTCACTTAACGATCCGCGCTGGGGCAACCAGGGGAACGATCGAGACCGCAACGAAGGCAATCAGGGGCCTCCCGATCTCGAGGAGATCTATCGCGACCTCAGCCGCAAATGGCGCTCGCTGTTCGGCAAGAAGGGTTCGGGCGGCCAGGGCGGCGATGGCGGCGGCGGTGGCAACTTCAACGCCAAGTTCTTCGGCAGCGGTATCGGCGTGCTGGCGTTGCTGGGTCTCGGCGTGTGGGCGGCCAGCGGCTTCTACATCGTCGATGCGAGCCAGCGCGGCGTCGAGATGCGTTTCGGAAAATACACCGAGACCACCGAGCCGGGTCTGCGTTGGCGCATGCCGTATCCGATCGAGAACCACGAGCTGGTCAATCTCACCAGTGTGCGGACCGTCGAGGTCGGCTACCGGGGGGCTGCGCGCAACACGATCCTCAACGAAGCGCTGATGCTCACCGACGACGAGAACATCATCAACATCCAGTTCGCGGTGCAATACATCCTCAAGAATCCCGAGGACTACCTGTTCAATACGCGCGAACCCGACGAGTCGGTGATCCAGGCGGCCGAGACCGCGATGCGCGAGATCGTCGGCAAGAGCCGGATGGACTTCGTGCTGTACGAGGGCCGTGAGGAAATCGCAACGACCGCCCACGAACTGATGCAGTCCATCCTCGACCGCTACGGTACGGGCATCCAGATCAGCAAGGTGACGATGCAGAACGCCCAGCCGCCGGAGCAGGTGCAGGCGGCCTTCGACGATGCGGTCAAGGCCGGCCAGGATCTGGAGCGGCAGCGCAACGAAGGTCAGGCCTATGCCAATGACGTCATCCCGAAGGCGCGCGGTACGGCATCACGCCTGCTGCAGGAGGCCGACGGCTACCGGGCCCGCGTCGTGTCGCAGGCCCAGGGTGATGCCAGCCGCTTCGAGCAGGTGCTGGCCGAGTACAGCCGGGCACCGAAGGTGACCCGCGAACGGATGTACATCGAAACCATGCAGCAGGTATTCAGCAATACCTCGAAGATCGTCGTCGACGCCCAGAGCAACAGCAATCTGCTGTTCCTGCCGCTCGACAAGCTGATCGAACAATCCTCCGGCGCACGCGGGGGCGGCGCGGCGGTGACCACGGAGCCGGGACCGCCGATGGTCGTGCCGCCCGATGCGTCCAGAAGTTCCAGCAGCGAGTTCCGCGACCGCGAGGCGCTGCGCAATCGCGGTGGAGGTCGATGATGCGAGACAAACTGTCGGTATTCGTGGGTTTCGTGCTGGTCGCCCTGGTGGTGGCCTCGATGTCGCTGTTCACCGTCGATCAGCGCCAGTTCGCGCTGGTGTTCCAGCTCGGCGAGATCAAGAAGGCGATCGACGAACCCGGCCTCAACTGGAAGTGGCCGATGATCCAGAACGTGCGCTATTTCGACAAGCGGATCCTGACCATGGACACGCCCGAGCCGGAGCGCTTCATCACCTCCGAGAAGAAGAACGTGCTGGTGGATCTGTTCGTCAAATGGCGTATCGCCGATCCCAAGCTCTACTACATCTCGGTGCTCGGCGACGAGGCGCGCGCGGTCACGCGTCTGCAGCAGACCGTCAATGCCGGCCTACGGGAGGAGTTCGGCAAGCGGACCGTGCACGAGGTGGTGTCCGGTCAACGCGACGCGATCATGGAGGAGATGCGCGAGAAGGCGGACCTCGATGCACGCAAGATCGGCGTGCAGATCGTCGACGTGCGGCTGAAACGGGTCGATCTGCCGCTGGAAGTCTCCGAGTCCGTGTATAGGCGGATGGAGGCCGAGCGCAAGCGGGTCGCCAACGAATTGCGCTCGGAAGGTGCGGCGGCGGCCGAGAAGATCCGCGCCGACGCCGATCGCCAGCGCGAGGTCATCATTGCCGAAGCCTATCGCGAGTCTCAGCAGACCAAGGGTGACGGGGACGCCCAAGCGGCGGCCATCTATGCCGCGGCCTTCCGCCGAGACCCCGAGTTCTTCGCCTTCTACCGCAGTCAGGAGGCCTACCGGCAGAGCTTCGCCGGCAAGTCCGACGTGCTGGTGGTCGAACCGAGCAGCGATTTCTTCCGCTATCTGCGCAGCGCCACCGGACAGTCGCCCAAGAGCGCCCCGTGATGGGCGTCACCCTGCTGACGGCGTTCGCGCTGATGCTGGTGGTGGAGGGCATCCTACCGTTGGTTGCCCCCGACCTCTGGCGCGACACCTTCCGCCGGGTGACCGAACTCGCCAACGGGCAGATCCGCTTCATCGGCCTGAGTTCGGTGTTGCTCGGCCTGTTGCTCCTTTCATTGGCTGGTTGAACCGATCATGCGCTGGGTACTGCCCGAATACATCCAGGACGTGCTGCCCTCCGAGGGACGCACGATCGAGGACTTGCGCCGTCGTCTGCTCGACGATTTCCACCTGCGTGGCTACCAGTTGGTGGCGCCGCCACTGCTCGAATATCTCGATTCGCTGCTGACCGGCGCCGGCGAAGACCTCGCCCAGCGGACCTACAAGCTGTCGGATCACCAGTCGGGCCGGCTGCTCGGCCTGCGTGCCGACATGACCCCCCAGGTCGCACGCATCGACGCCCACCTGCTCAATCGCGGCGGCGTCACGCGCCTGTGCTATTGCGGCAGCGTGCTGCACAGCGAGCCGGCGTCGCTGTCGGCGACGCGCGAGCCGTGGCAGCTCGGTGCCGAGATATACGGCCACGCCGGCCTCGAGGCCGACATCGAGATCGTCCAGTTGCTGGCGGGCTCGCTGCACCAGGCCGGTCTCGCCGCCAGCCGGGTGGATCTCGGCCACATGGCCATCTTCCGTTCGTTGGCCTCGATGGCCGCGCTCGACGCCGATCAGCAGCGCACCCTGTTTGCGCTGCTGCAGGCCAAGGACGTACCGTCCCTGCACGAATTTCTGGCGCCGGTGTCGGAGGTGCCACGACAGGCGCTGCTGGCGCTTCCCGGCCTGTACGGAGACCGCGCGGTGCTGGCCGAGGCGCGCGCCGTCCTGCCGGACGAAGCCGGACTGCGGGCAGCGCTCGACGAACTCGAGCGCCTGGCCGACGCCTTGTCGGACTTGCCGCTCGGATTCGACCTGGCGGATCTGCGGGGCTACCACTACCACAGTGGGGTGGTGTTTGCGGCCTACTGTGGCAATTCGCCCAGCGCGATTGCCCTCGGCGGACGCTACGATTACATCGGCGCCGCCTTCGGGCGTGGGCGTCCGGCCACCGGGTTCAGCATGGACCTGCGGGAACTCGCGCTGCGGATCGAGCCGCCCGTGCCGATCGGGGCCGTGCTGGCGCCGGCTGCGGGGGAGGCGGATCTGGTGCAGGAGGTGGCGCGACTGCGCGCCGCCGGAGAAGTCGTCGTGCCGGAATTGCCGGGCCACGACGGAAACTGGCGGGAGGCCGGCTGCGACCGGCGCCTCGCGATGGTCGACGGCGGCTGGAAGATCTTGCCGCTCGAGGGAGAGTGAGCGGCATGGCGAAGAACGTGGTGGTGGTCGGTACCCAGTGGGGCGACGAAGGCAAGGGCAAGATCGTCGACTGGCTGACCGATCATGCGGAAGGCGTGGTGCGGTTTCAGGGCGGGCACAATGCCGGCCACACGCTGGTGATCGGTTCCAACGAATACAAGCTCAACCTGGTTCCGTCGGGCATCGTGCGTGAGGGCGTGCGCTGCTTCATCGGCAACGGCGTGGTGCTCGATATCCACCATTTGCTGGCCGAGATCGACAGCCTCGAGGCGGGCGGAATCAGCGTTTCGGACCGCCTCAAGATCAGTCCGGGCTGCCCGGTCATCCTCGGTTGCCACACCGCCCTCGATCATGCGCGCGAGGCCGCCCGCGCCGCCGGCGACAAGATCGGCACCACTGGCAAGGGCATCGGCCCGACCTACGAGGACAAGGTGGCCCGCCGTGCCCTGAGGGTCTATGACCTGTTCGATCCGGAGCGTTTCGCGGCCAAGCTGAAGGACAACCTCGCGTACCACAATTTCGTGCTGACCCAGCACCTGGGCGCCGAGCCGGTGGCATTCCAGACGGTATTCGATCTGGCAATGGCCGATGCCGAACGGATCCGGCCGATGGTCGCGGACGTGTCGGCCGAACTCTACGAGATCAACAAGGGGGGCGGCAGCCTGCTGTTCGAAGGCGCCCAGGGCACCCTGCTCGACATCGACCATGGCACCTTCCCGTTCGTGACCTCGAGCAATTGCGTCGCCGGCCAAGCGGCGGCCGGATCGGGGGTCGGTCCGGGACGACTGCACTACGTGCTCGGCATCACCAAGGCCTATTGCACGCGCGTTGGCGGCGGTCCCTTCCCGACCGAACTGGACATCGAGTCGGAAGGCGCGCCGGGTCAGCAGATGTCGGTCAAGGGGCGGGAGTTCGGCACCGTGACGGGGCGCAAGCGCCGTTGCGGCTGGTTGGATCTGGCTGCGCTCAAGCGCTCGATCATCATCAACGGTGTCTCGGGCCTCTGCATCACCAAGCTCGACGTGCTCGACGGCATGGCCGAACTGAAGCTCGCCACCGGCTATCTGCTCGACGGCGAGCGGATCGATCTGTTGCCGATGGGGGCCGACGAGGTCGCACGCTGCGAGCCCATCCTGGAGTCGATGCCGGGTTGGCGCGGCACCACGTACGGCGCCCAGAAATGGGACGACCTCCCCCCCGAAGCCCGGGCCTATCTGCATCGCATCGAGGAGATCTGCGAGGTCTCCATCGACGTGGTCTCCACCGGACCGGAGCGTGACGAAACGATCCTCAGGCGTCACCCCTTCGGCGCTTGAGCGCCGGCGCCGTCTGGGCGTCGCCAGAACCGGTGCGGCAAAGAAAAAGGGCCGGTCTTTCGACCGGCCCTTGCAAGCCGCAACATCGCGAACTGCGAAATCTGGTGCCCAGAAGAGGACTCGAACCTCCACATCCGTAAGGACACTAGCACCTGAAGCTAGCGCGTCTACCAATTCCGCCATCTGGGCAAGACGCAGGATTATAGAGGCTTGCGAGCGACCTGTGAAGGAAAATTCGTGTGGCGCCTGCGGCGGTGGATCGCCGACAAAAAAGCCGGTCGATGACCGGCT
>JAGRFZ010000032.1:0-11998 GCA_020445785.1 Rhodocyclaceae bacterium | reverse complement strand
CAAGAGGCGCGCATTATAAATACAAGGAATCAATTGTCAATGGCCAACAACAAGACCGGCAGGGCGGGGCAGGAGCCACGCGGTGCAGGCACCCGCGCGGCGGATCCCTTCCTCGAGCGCGAGCGTGGGCGCTATCCGCATCCGCTCCCGAGCCGGGAATACATCCTCCAGATCCTCGAGGAGCGCGGCGTGCCGCTCGCTTTCGAGGCGCTGGCGGCGACGCTCGAGATCGAGCCGAAGGAAGGCGAGTACTTCCACCGCCGACTGTCGGCGATGGTGCGCGACGGCGAGATCATGCGCAATCGTCGCGGCGCCTACCTGCTGACCGACAAGGCGGATCTGATCCGCGGCCGGGTCCAGGGCCACGCCGACGGTTTCGGCTTCGTCATCCGCGACGACGGCGGACCGGACCTGTTCATCGGCCCCAAGGAGATGCGCGAAGTCCTGCACGGCGACCGGGTGATCGCGCGCATCGTCGGCACGGACCGGCGCGGGCGCCCGGAAGGCAAGCTGGTGGAAGTGCTGGAGCGGGCGCATAGCCGCATCGTCGGGCGGGTGATCGAGGAGCACGGAGTGACCATCGTCGTGCCCGAGGATCGACGCATCGCCCAGGACATCCTGCTGACGCCGGCGCCTGGCCGGGGTCGTCGCAAGCCGCGCCCGGGGCAAGTCGTGGTGGTCGAACTGATCGAGCAGCCGACCAAGGTCGCCCAGCCGATCGGCCGGGTGTGCGAGGTGCTCGGCGATTACGCCGACCCCGGCATGGAGATCGAGATCGCGCTGCGCAAGCACGACATGCCGCACGAATTTTCGTCGGCGGTCAAAGCCGAGGCACGGCGCCTGCCGCGTGCCGTGCGCAAGAAGGATCTCACGGGACGCGAGGACATCCGCGCGTTGCCGCTGGTGACGATCGACGGCGAGACCGCCCGTGACTTCGACGACGCCGTGTATTGCGAGCGCCAGGGGCGCGGCTTTCGCCTGATCGTCGCGATCGCCGACGTCTCCCACTACGTCGAGGCCGGCTCGGCGCTCGACCAGGATGCCTTCGATCGCGGCAACTCCGTGTATTTCCCGCGCCGGGTGATCCCGATGCTGCCGGAAAAGCTGTCCAATGGCTTGTGTTCGCTGAATCCCGAGGAGGATCGCCTGTGCATGGTCTGCGACATGGCGATCTCGATCTCCGGCCAGGTCAAGAACTACCGCTTCTATCCGGCGGTAATGCATTCGCATGCGCGCCTGACCTACGATCAGGTGGCGGCCGCGCTCTACCAGGACGATGTCGCCGAGCGCGAGCGACTCGCCCCGAGGCTCGGCGAACTCGAGCGGCTCGACGCGGTTTTCCGGGTATTGCTGAAGGCGCGTCACAAGCGCGGCGCGATCGACTTCGAGAGCACCGAAACCCAGATGATCTTCGACGACAACGGCAAGATTGCGCGGATCGTGCCGGTCCATCGCAACGATGCCCATCGCCTGATCGAGGAGTGCATGCTGGCGGCCAATACCTGCGCTTCGGATTTCCTGGAGACGAGCGGACAGCCGACCTTGTTCCGGGTGCACGAGGGGCCGACCGAAGAGAAGCTCACGCGATTGCACTCCTTCCTCGGCGAGTTCGGCCTCACCCTCGGGGGCGGCGACGAGCCCCGCGCCAAGGACTACGCCGGCCTGCTCGACAAGATCCGAGAACGGCCGGACGCCCAGTTGCTGCAGACGATGATGCTGCGGTCCCTGCGTCAGGCCGTGTATAGCCCCGACAATGCCGGCCATTTCGGCCTTGCCTACGAGGGCTACACCCACTTCACTTCGCCGATCCGACGCTATCCCGATCTGCTGGTCCATCGGGCGATCAAGGCGGTGCTGGCCGGTGACAAGTACCGCCCCGGCGACTGGGACGCGATCGGCACCCATTGTTCGATGACCGAGCGCCGTGCCGACGAAGCCACGCGGGATGTCGAGAACTGGCTCAAGTGCTACTTCATGCAGGACCGGGTCGGCGAGGCGTTCAGTGGCAGCGTATCGGCGGTGGTGCCCTTCGGCCTGTTCGTTGCCCTCGACGATGTCTTCATCGAAGGGCTGGTCCACATTTCGGACTTGGGCAGCGACTACTTTCATTACGACGAAACCCGGCACGAGCTGCAAGGCGAGCGTACCGGGCTCGCCTATCGCTTGTCGGACCGGGTGCGTGTACAACTGGTACGGGTCGATCTGGAAACCACGAAGATCGACTTCCGGCTCATCGAGGGACCGCAGAGGGTCACCGAGCGTCGCGGCAAGACCGCACGCGACGCGGCCCGTGCGGAATCCGCGGCGGCGGGCGACCGGGGCCGCAACAAGTCCGGCGGCAGGCGTGGAGGGCGGGGTCGTGGCTAAGGCGTCGGATCGCTATATCTACGGTTTTCATGCCGTCGTCTCGCGCCTGCGCCAGTCGCCCGACGGCGTGTTCGAGGTTCTGGTCGCGGCCACGCGCGGCGATGCGCGCGCCCGCGATCTGGTCCGCCAGGCCGAAGCCTGTGGGGTCCGCGTCACGCCGGCCGACGGTGAGCGGTTGCAGCGCCTGGTCGGCACCCACCATCATCAGGGGGTGGTGGCGCGCATCGATGGGCGACGCCGCGAACCGAAGCTGGCCGACGTGCTGGAGACGCTGTCCGAGCCGGCCTTGTTGCTGGTGCTCGATGGCGTCACCGATCCCCACAATCTCGGCGCCTGCCTTCGCGTCGCAGACGGCGCCGGTGCCCACGCCGTGATCGCGCCCAAGGATCGATCCGCCGGGCTCAACGCGACCGCGGTGAAGGTCGCCAGCGGGGCGGCGGATCACATTCCCTACGTCACCGTCACCAACCTCGCCCGCAGTCTTCGCGAGATGCAGGAAGCGGGCATCTGGGTGCTGGGCGCAGCAGGGGAGGCGTCCCGCAGCCTCTATCAGGTCGAGCACACCGGTCCGACCGCGTGGGTGCTCGGTGCCGAGGGCCAGGGCCTGCGGCGCCTGACCCGCGAGACCTGCGACGAACTGGTGCGGATTCCGATGTACGGTTCGGTGGATAGCCTCAACGTCTCGGTCGCCAGCGGCGTGTGTCTGTACGAAGCGCGTCGCCAGCGGGTGGCGGCCGCGCCATGAAGCTCGACGCCCGCGAGGCGCGCAATCTCCTCGGTTCGTGCGACTTCGTCGCGCTGGCCACCCAGTCCGCGCGAATGGCGGGCTTTCCGTTCGTATCGCACGCACCGTTTGCCCGCGATGGCGAAGGCCGCGTGGTGATGCTCTTGTCACGCCTGGCCGAGCACAGTCGCAACCTGGCGGCCAATCCGCGGGTCGGCATGATGGCGACGCTGGGCGGCGCCGACCCCCAGGCCCAGCCCCGCCTGACCCTGGTCGGACAGTTGCACGGAGAACGGCTGACGCCGGCCGGGCAGGATCGCTACCTGCGCTTCCATCCCGAAGCCGGCGCCTATCTCGGATTCGGCGATTTTCGATTCTATCGGCTCGAGGTGTCGCGGGTCCGGCTGGTCGGCGGCTTCGCGCGGGCGGGTTGGATCGAGCCCGACGAATGGAAGGCCCGCCCCCTCGATGAGCGACGAGAGGTAACGCTGCTGGGGCAGTTGCCAGCGGCGGGCGGCGAGGCTCGGCGGCCGATCGGTCTCGACTGGGACGGCCTGGATCTGCGCGACGCCGACGGCCGGCGGCGGCGCATCGCGTTCGCGGCCTCGGCCGACGACGAAGCCGGGCTGCTTGCGCTGGCCCGCGATGCTCTGAACAGGGCAAGCTGATACAATGGGTCGTGGCGGGTCTCCTCGCATTGCGGCGCGGTGAACCTGGTCAGGGCCGGAAGGCAGCAGCCACAGCCGTTTCCCGCAAGTGCCGAGGGTCAGGCTCGCCACCCTGACAGCCGAGAGGGCGTCGGAAATCCGACGCCCTCTCTTTTTTTTTGCCGACGTTCAGCCCAATGCGGTGTCGAGCAGCATCATCACGCAGAAGCCTGCAATCAACCCGAGCGTGGCGAGGGTCTGGTGGCCGCGGCGCTGCGACTCGGGAATGATCTCGTGGGCGACCACGAAGAGCATCGCGCCGCCGGCGAAGGCCAGCGCCCACGGCAGCATCGCACCGAACACACCGACCAGGACGACACCGGCGAAGGCGGCGAGTGGTTCGGCCAGCCCCGACGCTGCCGCGACCGCGAAGGCGAGGCTGCGGCCGTAGCCGGCGGCGACGATCGCGGCGGCGACCACCAGCCCCTCGGGGATGTCCTGGATCGCGATGCCGCTGGCCAGCGCGGTTGCCCGACCCAGTGATTCCTGACCGAAGCCGACGCCGATGGCGAGCCCTTCCGGCACGTTGTGCAAGGCGATGGCAGCGACGAACAGCCATACTCGGGCGATGCGGTTGCCGCCGGACGCAGGGGCATGTTCGACGTGCTCGTGCGGCAGCAGGCGGTCGGCACCGAGCAGGGTCAATGCACCGAGGGCGAGGCCGGCGACGACGATGCTGCTGGCACCGAAGCGGTCGAAGCCGAGGGTGCCGGCGGCGTCGATCGCTGGCAGAACGAGCGAAAATGCGGTGGCGGCGAGCATTACGCCGGCGCCGAACCCGAGCAGCGTGTCGATGCCGCGCGCCGAGATGTTGCGCGCCAGCAGTACCGGGAACGCGCCGGCCGCCGTGGCCAGGGTTGCGATCAGACCGCCCTCGAGGGCAGCGCCCACGGCGGGCCGGGCGAGGGCGTCGACGCTTGCGCCGATCGCCTGGGCGGCGAGGGTGAGCGCGCCGGCAGCGGCGATCAAGGCGCCGGCCAAGCGGCGTGGGGCGGGCCGCGGTGCCGCTTCGATCGTCTTCAGGATCATCGTTCCCATGCTCGGTCTCCGGTCGCGTCTGCACGACGTTTAGATGTGTTCATCCTATTGACTTCTTGCAAGGCGATCTAATTGATTTATAGAATGCTCGTCATAGGGCCTGCGCATCGAGGGCGATCGAAGCGGTCCTTGGGGTTGGTTTTTGCGGCATGCGCTTTGGCCGCCTGTGGAACGGCCCTCGGGTAGAATGGCGCCCATGTCGTATCAAGTGCTGGCCCGCAAGTGGCGACCGAAGAGCTTCGAGACCCTGGTCGGGCAGGAGCACGTGGTGCGCGCGCTCGGACATGCCCTGGCGACCGGTCGGTTGCACCACGCCTATTTGTTTACAGGCACCCGCGGCGTCGGCAAGACCACGATCTCGCGGATCCTCGCCAAGTCGCTGAATTGCGAGACCGGCGTCGGCGCGACGCCCTGCGGCGAATGCGCGGCCTGTATGGCGATCGACGCCGATCGCTTTCCCGACTATGTCGAGATGGACGCCGCCTCGAACCGTGGCGTGGACGACATGGCGTCCTTGCTCGACAAGGCGGTGTACGCGCCGGTCCAGGGGCGCTACAAGGTCTACATGATCGACGAGGTGCACATGCTCACCGGGCATGCGTTCAACGCCATGTTGAAGACCCTCGAAGAACCCCCCGAGCACGTCAAGTTCATCCTCGCGACGACCGACCCGCAGAAGATTCCGGTGACCGTGTTGTCGCGCTGCCTGCAGTTCAATCTCAAGCAGATGCCGCCGCTGCAGGTGGTCGAGCATCTGCAGCGCATCCTCGAGGCCGAACAAGTCGCGTTCGAGCCGGCCGCGCTGCGTCACCTGTCGCGGGCCGCCAACGGCTCGATGCGCGACGCGCTGTCGCTGCTCGATCAGGCCATCGCCCATGGGGCCGGCGAAATCCACGAGCAGCAGGTGGTGGACATGCTGGGCACGGTCGGCGACGACCACCTGTTCGGCCTGCTCGACGCGCTGGCGTCCGAAGACGTGGCTGCGCTGATCGGCGTGGCCGATCTGATGGCCGCCCGCAGCTTGTCTTTCGAGGCCGGTCTGCAGGCCCTGGCGTCGATGCTGCAGCGCATTGCGGTGTTGCAGTTCGCGCCCGACGCCGAGGCCGACGAGGTCGAGCGGGAGCGCCTGCTGGGCTACGCCAATCGCTTCGACCGGGAGTACCTGCAACTCGCCTACCAGATCGCGATCCACGGACGCAACGATCTTCCACTGGCGCCCGACGGCTATGCCGGCTTCACGATGACCCTGCTGCGACTGCATGCCTTTCGTCCCGAGCAACCCGGTGCTGCAGGCTCGCGTCCACCGCCGCAGCCGGCCGCCGGCGGACGCACCCGTAGCCTGCCGGGCGGCGGGGCGGGCGTCGCTGCGGCCCGAGCGGCGCTGGCCGGGGCGGCCATGCCTGCCGGTGGCGAAGCGGAGAAACCGAAAGCTTCCGGGGCGGAAGCCGCGGTGCCGGCCGAGGACGACGAGGCCCCCCCCTCGGCGATGCCGGACGATGCCGTGCCGGTGGCGCCATGGGAAGACTGGCCGGCCCCTTCCGACCGAGGCGACGGCAATGAGGCGCCAGCGCCACAGGCGCAGCCGATGCCGCTGGTGCCGCCGGCGGCGGAGACCGCCGGCCCGGTGTCGGTCGCTGCGCCGGGCGATGAGGACGACTGGCACGGCTTGATCCGGGCAATGGGCCTGGGCGGCATGGTGCGCGAACTGGCCCAGCACTGCGAACTGGCCTCGATCGGCCAGCGCGACGTCCGGCTGCGCCTGGGACCGACCCACCGCCACCTGCTGAGCGTCAATCGGGCGGCGGGCGACAAGATCCAGTCGGAGCTGGGTCGGCTGTTGGGCCGAGACATCCGGCTCGCCATCGAGATCGGCGAGATCGCCGGAGAGACACCGGCCCAGCGCGACCAGCAGCTGCGGGCGGAGCAACACGCGGCTGCAGTGGCGTCGCTGGAACGCGACCCATTCGTGCGCGAACTGATCGAGCGTTTCGATGCGACCCTGCTGGAGTCCTCGGTCAGGCCCTTGAGAACATTGCAAGTGGAGTCGAACCCATGATGAAAGGCGGTATTGCCGGGCTGATGAAGCAGGCCCAGCAGATGCAGGAAAACATGAAGAAGATGCAGGAGCAGCTCGGCTCGATCGAGGTCGAGGGCGAGTCCGGCGCCGGCATGGTCAAGGTCGTGATGACCTGCAAGTACGACGTGCGGCGGATCAGCATCGATCCTTCGGTGATGGACGACAAGGAGATGCTCGAAGACCTGGTTGCCGCCGCCGTCAACAACGCGGTGCGTCGGGTCGAGACCACCACCCAGGAGAAGATGGCCGGCTTCACCGCGGGACTCAATCTGCCGCCGGGCATGAAGTTGCCGTTCTGAGGCCGCGGGTCGGGCAGTGGGTTCCCCGTCCAGTCTGGAGGCGCTGATCGAGGCGCTGCGGGTGTTGCCCGGCGTCGGCCCGCGCTCGGCCCAGCGCATGGCCTATCATCTGCTGCAGCGGGACCAGTCCGGTGCGCGGCGCTTGTCCAGCGCCCTCGGTCGGGCCCTCGAGGTGCTGCGCCACTGCGAGCGCTGCAACAGCTTTTCCGAACAAGATGTCTGCGGCCGCTGCGCCAACCCCGGACGCGACGCCCGCCAGTTGTGCGTGGTCGAGATGCCGGCGGATCTGGCGGTGCTCGAACAAAGCCGCAGCTACAACGGGCTCTATTACGTGCTGATGGGGCGGCTGTCGCCGCTCGATGGCATCGGCCCGCGTGAACTGGGGCTGGAACGCCTGCTGACACGCGCCGCCGACGGTGTCGTCGAGGAGGTGATCCTGGCCACCAACTTCACCAACGAGGGCGAGGCCACCGCCCACCTCGTCTCCGAACTGATGCATGCCCGCGGCCTGCGGGTCAGCCGGCTGTCGCGCGGTGTGCCGGTCGGAGGCGAGCTCGAGCACACCGATGCCGGTACCATCGCCCAGGCACTGCTCGAGCGGCGGCCCCTGTGAGGACGGAGCCCGGCAACGCGCGATGGAGCCGCGATGACTGAAACGAAGCTGCCCCTGGCCGGCGTACGGGTGCTCGAATTCGGTACCTTGATCGCGGGGCCTTTCTGCGCGCGCATCCTGGCGGAGTTCGGCGCAGAAGTGATCAAGGTCGAATCGCCGAACGGCGGCGACCCGCTGCGCAAATGGCGCAAGCTCTATCAGGGAACGTCGCTGTGGTGGTATCTGCAGTCACGCAACAAGCGTTCTCTGACCCTCAATCTGAAGCACCCGGAGGCCCGCGCGATCGCCCTCGAGCTGGCGGCGGCCGCCGACATCGTGGTCGAGAACTTCCGTCCCGGCGTGATGGAGAAGCTCGGTCTGGGCTGGCCGGTGCTTTCCCAGCGCAATCCCGGCTTGGTGATGGTGCGCCTGTCGGGCTTCGGCCAGACGGGGCCCCAGCGCGACCAGCCCGGTTTTGGCGCGATCGGCGAGTCGATGGGGGGCTTGCGTCATATCACCGGCTATCCGGACCGGCCGCCGGTCAAGACCGGGATCTCGATCGGCGATTCGATCGCCGCGCTGTGGGCCGCGCTGGGCGCGATGATGGCGCTGCGCCACCGCGAAGTCGCCGGCGGCCCTGGGCAGGTGGTGGATGTCGCGCTGTACGAAGCGGTGTTCGCGATGATGGAGAGCCTGGTGCCGGAATTCGACATGTTCGGTTTCGTTCGCGAACGCACGGGCAACGTCATGCCCGGCATCACGCCGTCCAATACCCACACCACCGTCGATGGCCGGCACGTGATCGTCGGCGGCAACGGTGACGCGATCTTTCGCCGCCTGATGACGGCGATCGGGCGTGCCGACCTGGCCGAAGACCCGGCACTGGCCGACAACGCCGGACGCGATGGGCGGGCCGCGGAACTCTACGCTGCGATCGACGACTGGGTCGGCTGCCACGACCTCGACACCGTGCTGGCCCGCCTGCGCGAGGCGGAGGTGCCGTCCGCCCAGACCTATTCGGTCGAGGACATGGTGCGTGATCCCCAGTATCTGGCCCGCGGCATGATCGAGCAGATGCGCCTGCCGGATGGCCGCCAGGTGGCGATGCCCGGCACCGTGCCGAGGATGTCGGCAACGCCGGGCGGCACACGCTGGCCGGGACCGGCGCTCGGCGAGCACACCGACGAAATCCTGCAGGAACTCGGCCGCGATGCCGCCGCAATTGCCGCCCTGCGCGCCGAAGGGGCCGTCTGAGCCCTCTGTTGCGCTGCGGTGGGTGCATGCCGGGGAGTCGTACCCCGTGGTCGTGGCCGGCGCCTGGAATTATACATTAACTTATTGAAATATAAGGATAAAGCACCAAAAGGCTTTCATCCTGTAGGTTTTTTTTGCTAGACTCCCGGGGTTTTTATTCCTGCAACAAACATTTTTCCTTGCACAGGGGAATCGGGTCTATGAGCGTTGAAAACAAAATGGACTGCGGTCGCAGGCGGCTGTTGCTGGCCACCTCCGCGGCCGGCGGGGCAATGACCGTTGCCGCCGCAGTGCCCTTCGTCGCCAGCCTGACGCCGTCCGAGCGCGCCAAGGCAGCCGGTGCACCGGTCGAGGCAGACATCAGCAAGCTCGCACCGGGCGAGATGATGACCGTCGAATGGCGGGGCAAGCCGGTGTGGATCCTGCATCGCACGCCGGAACAACTGGAATCGCTGCAACAAACCGACAGCGAGGTCAGTGATCCCAACTCGGACAAGCCGATGCAGCCGGATTACGCCAAGAACGAAGCCCGCTCGATCAAACCCGAGTACCTGGTCGTGGTCGGCATCTGCACCCACTTGGGCTGTTCTCCGACCGAAAAGTTCAAGACCGGCGCCGAGAGCGGAATCGCCAATGACTGGCCCGGCGGTTTCCTCTGCCCGTGCCACGGCTCCACCTTCGATCTGGCCGGCCGCGTCTACAAGAGCAAGCCGGCGCCCGACAACCTCGAGGTGCCTCCGCACAAGTATCTGACGGACGCGACCATTCTCATCGGCGATGACGGGACGGCCTAATCCATGACCACAAAATCACAACAACTCCTCGACTGGGTCGATGCGCGCTTTCCGCTGACCGCGACCTGGAAGGCGCATTTGTCCGAATACTATGCGCCCAAGAACTTCAACTTCTGGTACTTCTTCGGCTCGCTGGCCCTGCTGGTACTGGTGATCCAGATCGTCACCGGCATCTTCCTGGTGATGCACTACAAGCCGGATGCCTCGCTCAACGCGGCCGGTGTGCCGGTGGCCTTCGCCTCGGTCGAATACATCATGCGAGACGTACCCGGCGGCTGGTTGATCCGCTACATGCACTCGACCGGCGCCTCGGCGTTCTTCATCGTCGTCTATCTGCACATGTTCCGCGGCCTGATCTATGGTTCCTATCGCAAACCGCGTGAGCTGATCTGGGTCTTCGGGACGCTGATCTTCCTCGCGCTGATGGCCGAGGCCTTCATGGGCTACCTGTTGCCGTGGGGGCAGATGTCGTATTGGGGTGCCCAGGTGATCGTCAACCTGTTCTCGGCAATCCCGATCATCGGTCCGGACCTGTCGGTCGTCATCCGTGGCGATTACGTCGTCTCGGACGCGACCCTGAACCGATTCTTCTCGTTCCACGTGATCGCCGTGCCGCTGGTGCTGATCGGCTTGGTCGCAGCCCACATCGTCGCGCTGCACGAGGTCGGCTCGAACAACCCGGACGGCGTCGAGATCAAGAAGAAGAAGGATGCCAAGGGCATTCCCCTGGACGGCATTCCGTTCCACCCGTACTACACGGTCAAGGACATCGTCGGCGTGGTCGGCTTCCTGTTCGTGTTCTCGGTGATCGTGTTCTTCATGCCCGAGGGCGGCGGCTACTTCCTGGAGTTCAACAACTTCATCCCGGCCGACCCGCTGAAGACGCCGCCGCACATTGCGCCGGTATGGTATTTCACGCCGTTCTATTCGATGCTGCGTGCGGTCACCTACCCGCTGTTCGGTCTCGATGCGAAGTTCTGGGGCGTCGTCGCGATGGGTGCCGGGGTGGTGATCATCGCCTTCCTGCCCTGGCTCGACCGCAGCCCGGTCAAGTCGATCCGCTACAAGGGGCCGATCTTCAAGTTCGCGATCGCGATCTTCGTGGTGTCCTTCTTCATCCTCGGCTACCTCGGCGTGCTGCCGCCGACCCCGGGCCGTACCCTGGTCTCGCAGATCTGCTCGTTGATCTACTTCGCCTTCTTCCTGCTGATGCCCTGGTACTCCAAGCTCGACAAGTGCCAACCCGAACCGGAACGGGTGAACTTCAAATGAGGATCCGCGCAATGAACGTACTGAAGAAGCTGCTGGGCGCGGCGATGTTGGTGCCGGCTCTGGCGATGGCCGCAGGCGCCGAACTTCACCTCGACTCGGCGCCGGTATCCACCGAGCCCGCCAATCTGCAGAATGGCGCCAAGCTGTTCGTGAACTACTGTCTCAACTGCCACGGCGCGAGTTATATGCGCTACAACCGATTGACCGAGATCGGCCTGACCGAGGAGCAAATCCGCGACAACCTGATGTTCACGGCGGACAAGGTCGGCGAGCAGATGAAGATCGCGCTGCGCCGCGACGACGGCAAGGCCTGGTTCGGTGCGGCACCGCCGGATCTGACGGTGATCGCCCGATCGCGTGCCTCGGAGTTCGGCAGCGGCGCGGACTGGCTCTACACCTATCTGCGCCAGTTCTACCGCGATCCGAGCCGCCCCACCGGCTGGAACAACGTGGTGTTCGAAAACGTCGGCATGCCCCACGTCCTGTGGGAACTGCAGGGCGAACAGCACGCGGTGGTCAGCGAGGTGGATGACGGCCATGGCGGCAAGAAGAAGGAGATCGAACTCGAGGTGGTGGAGCCGGGGCGGCTGACCGCCGAGGAATACGATCAGGCAGTGGCTGATCTGGTTTCCTTCGTCGTCTGGATGGGTGAGCCGGTCGCCGAGAAGCGCAAGACCATCGGCGCCTTCGTGCTGGCTGGCCTGACGATTCTGTTCGGACTCTCATTCGCCCTGAAGAAGGCGTACTGGCAGGACATCCACTGAAAACGAGCGCTGCCGGAAAACGATCCGGCGGCGCAGAAACCGCTCTGACCGAGGCGGCTGCGAGGACTCACGAGGCCCGCGCAGTCGCCCGGAGCGCTTTTGGAGTAGCC
>JAGRFZ010000151.1 GCA_020445785.1 Rhodocyclaceae bacterium | reverse complement strand
GCATCATGGGCATCATCAACCTGGCCCACGGCGCCTTCTACATGTTCGGCGCCTACGTGGTCTATTGGCTGACCGACTACACGGGCAGCCTGACCCTGGGCGTGCTGCTGGGGCTGCCGCTGGTCATCGTGCTGGGGCTGGTGATCGAACGCTTCGCCATCTCGTACCTGTACAAGCGCGACCACCTGTACCAGGTGCTGCTGACCTACGGCCTGATCCTGATCCTGAACGAGGCCCAGCTTGAGATCTGGGGCACCAACTTCTACAGCGTGCCCAAGCCCGACCTGCTCAGCGGTTCCATCCCGCTGACGGAAAACCTGGACTATCCCGTCTACCGCCTGTTCATTTCCGTGGTCTGCCTGGCCATCGTGGCGGCCCTGTACCTGGTCATCGGGCGCACCCGCCTGGGCATGATGATCCGCGCCGGGGCGTCGGACCGCGAGATGGCGCAGGCCATGGGCATCAACATCAGCCGCCTGTTCGCCATCGTGTTCGCCCTGGGCGTGGCCCTGGCCGCCTTCTCGGGCATGATCGGCGCGCCCATCAGTTCGGTGTTTCCCGGCATGGGCGACCAGATCCTGATCATTTCCTTCGTCGTCGTGGTGATCGGCGGCATCGGTTCGGTGAAGGGGGCCTTCATCGGCGCCATGGTCATCGGCCTGGCCGACACCTTCGGCAAGGTCCTGGTGCCCGAATTCGCCAGCATCGTCATCTACGCCGTCATGGCCCTGGTGCTGCTGTGGCGGCCCCAGGGCCTGTTCGGCAAGGCCTGAGGAGGCGCGCATGACCATGTCCCGCCCCACCATGGCCCTGCTGCTGGCGGTGCTGGCCGGCCTGTTCACCTTCCCCTTCTACGGCGGCGAGTTCTACGTCGAGATGATGGCCGAGATGATGATCCTGGGCATCTTCGCCATGAGCCTGGACCTGCTGGTCGGCTTCACCGGCCTGGTGAGCCTCGGCCACGCCGCCTTCTTCGGCATCGCCGCCTATGCCGTGGCGCTGATCTCGCCCGAGTACGATCCGGCCAACCTATGGCTGGTGATGCCGGCGGCGATCCTCGCCTCGGCGCTGGCCGCACTGGTGATCGGCCTGCTGGTGCTGCGCACCAAGGGCATCTATTTCATCATGGTGACGCTGGCCTTCACCCAGATGGCCTTCTACCTGTTTCACGACACTGCGCTCGGCGGCGGCTCGGACGGGATTTATCTCAACTTCCGGCCGGAGCCCCGGCTGGGCGAGTGGCTGGCGTTCGATCTGGCCGAAGGGCACCAGTTCTTCTACTTCGTGCTGATCGTGCTGGTGCTGGTCTATGGGCTGCTGGTCCGGGTGCTGCGCTCGCCCTTCGGCCGGGTGCTGGTGGGCATCAAGGAGAACGAGCACCGGATGCGCTCGCTCGGCTACGCCACCTTCCGCTACAAGCTCGGCGCCTTCGTGCTGGCCGGCGCGCTGGCCGGCACGGCGGGCTTTCTGTATGCGGTGCTGTTCGGCTTCGTGACACCGGAGCTGTTGTCCTGGCACGAGTCGGGGCAGGTGCTGATGATGGTGATCCTGGGGGGCATGGGCAGCCCGGTCGGTGCGCTGATCGGTGCGGGCTCGATGGTGGCGCTGGAGGAGTCCTTCTCGATGCTGACCAAGCACTGGCAACTGTTGATGGGGCTGGTGATCGTGGCGGTGGTGCTGTTCCTGCCGGGGGGGCTGATCGGGCTGCCGGGGCGGCTGCGCGGCCTGTTGCTCAAGGGAGGCGGCGATGACTGAAGCGTTGCTGGTGGCCGAGCGGCTGAGCCGTCGCTTCGGCGGGCTCAGTGCCAACGAGGATGTCTCGATCACGCTCGAGCGGGGCAAGCTGCACGCCTTGCTGGGCCCGAACGGCGCGGGCAAGTCGACCTGCATCAACCTGCTCTCGGGCGACCTGCCGCCCTCGTCGGGGCAGATCCACTACAAGGGCCGGGACATCACCCGTCTTTCGGCGCCGCAGCGCTCGCGGGTGGGGATCGGGCGCAGCTATCAGCGCACCAACATCTTCGGCGGCTTCACGGTGCTGGAGAACTGCCGGCTGGCGGCGCAGTCGCGGCGGCAGCGGGCGTGGCGGCTGTTCACCGACGCCTGCGCGCTCGGCGACACGCTGGACAAGGCGCGGGCGGTGATCGCCGAGGCGGGCCTGGCGGGGCGGGAGGATCGCATCGCGGGCACGCTGTCGCACGGCGAGCAGCGCCAGCTCGAGATCGCGATGGTGCTGGCGACCGACGCCGACGTGCTGCTGCTCGACGAGCCGCTGGCGGGGATGGGCTCGGAGGAGGCGACGAAGATGGTCGCGTTGCTCGACCGGCTGCGGCGCACGCGGGCGATCCTGCTGGTCGAGCACGACATGGACGCGGTCTTCGCGGTGGCCGACACCATCACGGTGCTGGTCAACGGTCAGTTGCTCGCCTCCGGATCCCCCGACCGGATCCGCGCCAACGTCGAGGTCCAGCAGGCTTATCTCGGCGACGAGGCGCCCGCCAGCGCGGTCAGCGGTTGCGGTGCGCCACCGAGAGCCCCCGCGCGCGCAGCGCCGCCTGCCGGAACGCGAGACGGGTCGGCGACATGCCGCGCCTGACGCAACGCAGTTGCGCGCTTGGCGCGCCGGACAACGAGCCCGGCGGGCCCGCGCACACGTCGAACGACCGCAAGGCAAGCCGAGAGGAGATGTCGCAACATGGCCGATACCCTGTTCGAAGCGAAGGATCTGCACACCTACTATGGCAGCAGCCACATCCTTCACGGTGTCGATTTCCATGTCGGCGCGGGCGAGTCGGTGGCCTTGATGGGGCGCAACGGCATGGGCAAGACGACGCTGATCCGCAGCATGATGGGGATCGTGCCACCCCGTCATGGCCGGATCCTGGTGCGCGGCGACGACATGTCGCGACAGCCGACCTTCCGCATCGCCCAGCGCGGCATTGCCTACGTTCCGGAAGGCCGGGGGATCTTTCCCAACCTGACCGTTCGCGAAAACCTCCAGATGGCGGCGCGCCCGGGAATCGACGGCGATTGCGAATGGACTTTCGAGCGGGTCATGGAGACCTTTCCGCGGCTCTCCGAGCGCCTCGGCAACGGCGGGGCGCAGCTCTCCGGTGGCGAGCAGCAGATGCTGACGATCGGTCGCGCGCTGATGACCAATCCGAGCCTGTTGATCCTCGACGAGGCCACCGAGGGCCTGGCGCCGCTGGTTGCGCTGGAGATCTGGATGATCGTGCGCCACATCTGTGCTTCGAACATCGCCACGGTGATCGTGGACAAGAACTACGCGGCACTGACCGAGGTCGCCGATCGTGCTGTCGTGCTGGTCAAGGGTCGGGTCGCGTATCACGGCAGTTCCGCCGAGTTGCGCGGCCGGCCCGAAACGGTCCAGCGATATCTCGGACTGTAGCGTTGCCGATCGCTTCGTCGCCGCCGCGACATCTGCATCGACCGATATGGAGAGCCCATTGCATGAACACGATCAAGCCCATCATGGAAACGCACCACGAACACTGCGATCATCTGTTCGCGGATGCCGAGCATGCCGCGAGCGCACGGGACTGGAATGCGTGCCGGGTCCAACTGACGCGATTTGCCGAGGCCATGGAAGTGCATTTCCGCGCAGAAGAGGACCTGCTGTTCCCGGCATTCGAGCGCGACACCAATGCCATTGGAGGCCCTACCGAGGTCATGCGGACGGAACACGAGCAGATACGCGAGTTGATCGCCAGTCTGGACGCGGCGGTGGCGGCGGCGTCCGGAGACGATTTCTTCGGTGCGAGCGACACGCTGGCGATACTGATGGAGCAGCACAACCGGAAGGAGGAGGGCATCCTCTACCCGATGTGCGACGATCGCATCTCGGATCGAGAGGGATTGGCCGAGCGCTTGAAACAGCGCGTGGGTGGCAGGGCATGATCGCGCACTTTCGGCCAGCCCGCTCGAACAGTGCCGGGCCGCGCCTCTTACACCGGCAGTCGTGTGGCTCGCGGTGGCAGTGGGGTGGCACCTGGCGGGTGATCCGGTGAGCCGCCGGCTCGTGGTGGATGCGCGTTGGCAGTCACCGCCGACGCCGTTCGAGATGACACTGGATGCGCTCGACGAATTGCCCGAGGATGGCGAACTGGTGCTGCTGATCCACCGCGAACCGGGGCCGCTCTATTCCTATCTGGTGCAAAACGGCTATGAGTACCAGACGGAATCGCTCGAGGACGGCACCTTCCGCATTCTGATACGACAAGACCGGCCGTGAGAGAACTGCTCACCTTCGAACAGGCACCGCCCTTCAGTGTGCCGTTGCGCTTCCTGCTGACCGCGATTCCGTTTGCGATGGCGGCCGGTCTGCTGCTGGCGCTCTCCGGAGACGCCTTGGCGACGCGCTGGTCGCGCGAGAGCCTGGCGATCACCCACTTGATGACCGCCGGGTTCATGCTGCAGGCGATGTGCGGCGCCTTGATGCAGCTGACGCCGGTTGCGATCGGTGCCAACCTGCCTCGTCCCCGTCTGCTTGCCTGGCTGGTGCATCCGCCAATGACGATCGGAGGCATCTGTCTGGCCGCAGGTCTCTTCCTGCACAGCGCGCCGATGCTGACCGCCGGCGGACTCGCCGTCGCGCTTTCCGCCCTGCTGCTGGCGGCGGCCGCGCTGACGTCGCTGGCCCGCACGCCGGCCCGCAATCACTCGCGCCAGGCGATGCGCATTGCCCTGGTGGGCCTCGTGTTCACGGTGATCCTCGGCCTCGCCCTGGCGTTGGCGCGTGCGGGCTTCGAGCTGCCGGCGACGATACTGTCCGTCGCCGCCCACCTTCGGGTCGGCTGGCTGCTCTGGGGGCTGACCCTGTTGTGTGCCGCCAGCTTCATGGTGGTACCGATGTTCCAGATGACGCCCGCCTACCCGGAGCATTTCCAGCGGTGGTTCCCGCCGCTGCTGGCGCTGGCCGTGGTGGCCGCAGCCAGCGGCATCGCGGCCCCGCTCGGCGACATCCTGGTGTGCGCGCTCGCGGCCGGCTACGCCGGCTTGACCCTGCGGCTGCAGCAGCGCCGCCGACGCCCGCGCACCGACGCCAGTTTCGCCTTTTGGCGCATCGCCTTGGCGAGCACGATGCTGGCCGCCGCGCTGGCGCCGGCCCTGGGCTGGATGGCGGATCCGACGCGGGCCGAGGTGTTGCTCGGCGCCCTGGTGCTGCTGGGAGGCTTCGATTCGGTGATCTGCGCCATGATCTACAAGATCGTCCCGTTCCTGGTGTGGCTCCACTTGAGTCGGGCCGGGGCCCCGCCGCTGCTGATGCATCAGGTCATTCCGGAATCGACCATGCGCCTGCACCTGCGGATACACGCCGCCGCACTCCTCTTCTCGCTGCCAGCGCCGTGGTGGCCGCCCTGCGCTGCGGCCGCCGGTCTCCTGCTGTTCGCGGGTCATTCGGTCCAGGCCGTCGGCCTGGCCGGCGGCCTGCGCCGCTATCTGCGACATCGCGGGATGGAACAAGGGGCTGCTTGAGCGGGGGGTGCGAGCCAGTCCTGGGTCGCCCGCCATGGGCGGGCGCAGGCCGTCGAGCATCCTCGATGCGGACGCAAGAACGATGGCGCACCAGCGGACCCTACCGAGAATCGTCGACCGGTGCCGTGCTTTCGAGTGCCTGCCGGCGCCGATGAAGCCCCTCCGGCCGCTGCGCGATTTCGCCATCGACCGAGGGCAGGGTGTCAGTCGTCCAGTGACTGGCGGTCCACATCCGCCCAGCAGTTCGGCGTTTCGTAGAGGCGGACGCGGGCCAGCGACAACTGGTTGCCGTAGGCATGGACGAAGACCGGGTCGAGAATCTTGAAGGCCGCCAGGGCCAGGTTCTCGACGGTCGGCACGGCGTCGAGCAGCACGGTCTTGTGGCCGGGAATCGCGGCCAGCAGCCGAGTGAGCTGGGTGTCACCCGAAAACGCGAGAAACGCGTGGTCCCAGCGGTCGACGAGGTGTTCTCGGGCGATTTCCTTGATCCGTCCGAAGTCCATCACCATGCCGTTGGCCGGGTCGTTCGGCTGGGAGATCACGCGGCCGGCGAGCGTCACTTCGAGCGCATAGCGATGGCCGTGCAGGTGACGGCACTGGCTCGCATGATCGGGGATGCGGTGGCCGGCGTCGAACTCCAGGCGGCGGGTGATCTGCATGGGTTTGATTGATGGCGGGTGGGGAGCGATTGTAGCATCGGCGTGGCGCGGCCAATCGGCGCCGCGCCACGTATCGGATCGCTGCCATCATGAAGGGAAACCTGACGGTCGAAGACCACAACCGTGACGTCGCGGGGCTGACGTATGTCTATCCGGTGGTCTCACGACGCGCCGGCGGTGTGTCGGTCGGCATCAATCTCAATCCGAACAATGCCTGCAACTGGCATTGCGTCTACTGTCAGGTACCCGACCTGCAACGGGGACGGGCGCCGCAGATCGACGTCGATCGCCTGGAGCGGGAGCTCGCGCACATGCTGCATGACATCCGCGATGGCGACTTCATGGCCGTGCACGTCGATGAGGCCTTGCGCAGATTGTGCGACATCGCCTTCTCGGGAAACGGCGAGCCCACCAGTGCAGCCGGTTTTGCCGACATCGTGGCGCGCGTCGGTGCGGTGCGTGAGCGCTTCGGTTTCGGCGACGAGGTGCCGCTTCGCTTGATTACGAACGGGTCGCTGGTCGGGCAGGAGGGCGTGCTGGAAGGCATCCGGCGGCTGGCAGGTTTCGGCGGTGAAGTCTGGTTCAAGGTGGATGCGGTGTCGGTCGAGGACATCCGGCGCATCAATGGCGTCGAGCGCGACGCGGCCCACATGGCGCGTCAACTCGCCCGTTGTGCCGGGCAATGCCCCACCTGGGTGCAGACCTGCCTGTTTGGCTGGGACGGCATGCCGCCGGATGAAGCGGCGATCGAGGCGTATCTCGCATTCCTGCGGAGAGCGGCCGCCGACGGCGTGCGCGGCGTGCTGCTCTACGGTGTCGCCAGGCCGTCGCTGCAGCCCGAGGCGGGGCGCGTGTCGCGCCTGTCGCGCGAGTGGCTGGAAGGCGTGGGACGGCGCATCGTCAACGAAACGGGGCTGACGGCAGGCGTCAGCCCCTGACGACCGGCGGTGCCGGTGGATTACTTCTTCTTCGCGGCGCGAGCTTCCTTCTTCAGGGACTTGAACAGCTCCGGATTGGTGCTTTTCAGGTACTCGGCGACTTCGAAGTCCTCACGGCGGGCCTTGTTGATGTCGATCTGCTCGACATGCACCAGACGCAGTAGCGCCTGCACCGGGCGAGGAATGTTGCGGCCGCTCTCGTAGCGGGAACCGCCGCTTTGGGTAACGCCGATCTTCGACCAGAACTGGGACTGGTTCATGCCCAGTTTGCGACGAATCTCGCGGACATCTTTCGGATCGCTGGATTTCATGGATTCTTGTCCTCTCAAACTGACTGTAGTGCTCGTTCCTTTCAGGTGCCAAGCCCGTTTTATTCCTACAACTTTAGTCATAGGGTGAGTCGAGTATATGCGAGTATTCGAAGTACATACAACGAAGAATTTCCAAGCAATTCATGCAGATGTTAAATCGATCACGTCACCTGTGGGGAGCATTTCACTATTAGTTGGGCACTCGCCGCCACGAGTTCCATCGTCCCCCGATCGATAACTTTGCATGAGCCGGTCGCATACGTCCAAAGGCGTTACATTCGCGGCCGTCATGTCCTCATCCGGCGAACGGCAACGGCACTGATCGACCGCAAGTATGCCGGCAACCCGGTCGGTGATCCGGGCTGAATCGAGCACCTTCCCGACGTGCGGTGCGTATCCATGCGCAAGGGCGGCAGATGGTCGTCGTCGCATCGGCGATGAGCAGCGAAAGGGACCGACGGATCACATGGGCCAGGGCGGTCGTGCGCGCGACGTGATCGAGCCCACCGGCGAACGGACTGCGATGGAAGCGCTTCCGATCCCGCTGCACCAAGCCGGGTGCCATGGCCGAGTCCCATGCCGGTTCTCGGAAAGGCGCGCGCGCAGCGAAGGGTGGGTCATGACGGGCGCCCCCGCGTGGCCGCCCCGAAGGGCGCGCCTCTCGTACCTCCGCCAAGGGGGTGATGGCCGGCTTGCGGCCTGCGCCGATTCCGTTTGACCGGACGCCGCGGAGTCTTTACTATTCCGCCTCCGTCGCGCGGAGAGATGGCCGAGAGGTCGAAGGCACTCCCCTGCTAAGGGAGCATACGGGCAAAACCCGTATCGAGGGTTCGAATCCCTCTCTCTCCGCCAAAATCAGTTTACAGGAGCAGGATTGGCGGTATAATTCTTGCTTCTTTGCGCCCGTAGCTCAGTTGGATAGAGTACCTGGCTACGAACCAGGGGGTCGTGGGTTCGAATCCTGCCGGGCGCGCCAGAATAAAATCATCAAAAACAAGAAATTAGGGCCGGTCGACAGACCGGCCCGATTGTTTTCTGGGCCATCCTGTTGCGTTCTCGGGCGCAGTCGGTGAGGCGCGCATCCCGGATCGTGGGCGGGCATGGTCGGAATTTCGCCTGTGCTAACATCGACGGCTGTTTGCGGCACTGTCCTCGGCGCCGCCGGAGCCATTACCGCGGAGCCTGACCGTTCTCCCGATGCGCATACTGATCAGTAACGACGACGGCTATTTTGCGCCCGGAATCGGCGCCCTGTCGGAATCGCTCGCGGAGATCGCCGAGGTTACCGTGGTGGCCCCCGAGCGCGATCGCAGCGGGGCCAGCAATTCGCTGACGCTGGATCGGCCGCTGACCCTGAGGCGCCTGCCCAGTGGCGTCCACTACGTCAACGGCACCCCCACGGACTGTGTGCATCTGGCCGTCACGGGGATGCTGGACGAGTTGCCGGACATGGTGGTTTCGGGCATCAACCACGGCGCCAACATGGGCGACGACACCTTGTACTCGGGTACCGTCGCCGCGGCCACCGAGGGCTTTCTGCTCGGTGTCCCCTCGATCGCGATATCACTCGCGTCGAGAGCCGCCGCCGATTTCAGTGCGGCGACGCGGGTCGCGAGAGAACTGGTCGAACGGGTTCAGCGCCGACCGTTCCGTCAGCCGATCCTGCTCAACGTCAATGTCCCGGAAGGTCCCTACGACGCACTCCGCGGGGTACGCGTGACCCGGCTCGGGCGGCGCCACAAGGCGGAGCCGGTGGTCAGGGACAAGACGCCGCGGGGCGAGACCGTGTATTGGGTCGGCGCCGCAGGCGGTGCCCAGGACGCGGGTGACGGCACCGATTTCCACGCGGTCGAGCATGGTTATGTCTCGATCACGCCGTTGCAGATCGATCTCACCCATGGTGGTCTGATCGATCCCGTGCGCGAATGGCTGGCGTCATGAACGCGCGGCATGGCGAGTTTTCCGCGCAGGCCACGCGAGCCCGTTCGCGCATGGTCGAGCGCCTTCGTCAGCAGGGTATTCGCGACGAAGTCGTGCTGCGGGCGATGCAGACCGTGCCGCGGCATTTGTTCGTGGATGAGGCGCTCGCTTCGCGTGCTTACGAAGACACCGCATTGCCGTTGCTGCGGCAGCAGACCATTTCCCAGCCCTATGTCGTCGCCCGCATGCTGGAGTTGCTCGGTTCGGGCGGCCGTGGCATGGGAAAGACCCTCGAAGTCGGTGCCGGCTGTGGCTACCAGGCGGCAATCCTCGCCCAGCTTGCGAGCGAGGTCTACGCGGTCGAGCGCATCCGTCAACTGCTCGAGCGTGCCAAGGAGAACCTGCGAACGCTTCGCTTGCCCAACTTGCGCCTGAAATACGCCGACGGCAGTATCGGTCTGGCCGAGGCGGCGCCATTCGACTCGATCGTGATGGCGGCGGCGGCGCCTGGGGTGCCGCCGCCACTGCTGAACCAACTTGCCGACGGTGGTCGCCTGGTGATGCCGGTGGGCCATGCCGAGCAGCGGCTGGTGTTGGTGGAGCGCAATGGCAATGCGTTTCGTGAGACGCGCTGCGAAGCCGTCCGTTTCGTGCCCCTGCTGACTGGAACAGAATGAACGTGCGCCAATTCCTCAAGACCACTTCCCTGACCTGCCTCGTCCTGAGCGTTGCGCTGGGCGCCTGCACCACGCGTGTCGCAGCGCCGGTCTCCGACCGCGACGCGACCGAAATGGTCCCGCCCGCGCCGCGCGTGGCACAGCCCGGACACTACATCGTCCAGCCGGGCGATACCCTCCACAAGATCGCCCAGCAGCATGGCGTGACGCTTGCCGAGCTGACGGAGTGGAACGCCTTCGAAGATCCCGATCGCCTCGAGGTGGGCCGCGAGATCCGCATTGCTCCGCCCGACGGGGTGGTGGTGCGGCCGATCAGTCCCGATGCGCCGGTGGTGGTGACGCCGATCGACGGGCCCGCGCAGGAGCCGTCGCCGGCGCCTCCAGAGGTCAAGAGCGGACCGATCGGGGGCGTCCAGCCGTATTCCGACGAAGCCTGGGCGGCGGCACGTTCCGGCGCGCCCGCCAGCGCGCCGTCGGCGAGTCCGGAGCCCACGACGGCGCCGGCGGAGGTCACGGCACCGGCCGCCCCGCCGACCGAAAGTCGGCGGGTGGACGGCATCAGTTGGTCGTGGCCGAACGGCGGCACGCTGGTCGGGCAGTTCTCCCAGAGCAGCGCTCGCAAGGGGCTCGACATCGCCGGCAGTACCGGAGATCCGGTCTATGCGGCGGCGTCGGGCAAGATCGTGTACGCCGGAACCGGCTTGCGTGGCTACGGTAAACTGGTCATCATCAAACACGACTCCAACTACCTGAGCGCCTACGCGCACAACGATCAGTTGATGGTCAAGGAGGGCCAGTCGGTCAGCAAGGGCCAGCAGATCGCGACGCTCGGCAGCACCGACAGCGACAAGCCGAAGCTGCACTTCGAGATCCGCCGCCAGGGCAAACCGGTGGACCCGTCGAGATACCTGCCTGCCCGCTGAGAGGATGCGCATGTTCGATCGGGTCTCCAGGGAAGACGAAGAGAACCGCGATCCGGATCTGCCTCCCGAACTGGAAGCCTTCCGGCAGACGCCCGCGCCATCGTTCGAGAGCGAGTTCCTGAGCGATGTGACCCAGCTCTACCTCAACGAGATCGGTGCCAATCCGTTGCTGACCGCGGAGGAGGAGCTGGCCCTCACCCGCCGGGTGCGTGACGGCGACTTCGACGCCCGGCAGATCATGATCGAGCGCAACCTGCGTCTCGTCGTAAATATCGCCAAGCACTATCTGAACCGCGGCATCCCTTTGCTCGATCTGGTGGAGGAGGGCAACCTCGGCCTGATGCACGCGCTCGAGAAGTTCGATCCGGAACGGGGCTTCCGGTTTTCGACCTATGCCACCTGGTGGATCCGGCAGAACATCGAGCGGGCGATCATGAACCAGTCGCGCACGATTCGTCTGCCGGTGCACGTGGTCAAGGAATTGAATCAGGTGCTGCGGGCCCAGCGCAGCGTCGAGGCCGAAGGTGGGGGGCAGTTCAGCCTCGAGGAAGTGGCGCGACGGCTCGACAAGCCGATCGAAGTCGTGCGCAGCATCCTGGCACTTTCGGAGCATACCGCCTCGCTCGATGCACCGCTGGACATCGATCCCAGCCTGTCGATCGGCGAATCGCTGGCCGACGACCAACTCGAGACCCTCGACCAGCAGGTGCAGTGCAACGAAGTCGAATCACTGGTCGGCGAATGGCTCGGGCTGCTGTCCGACAAGCAGAGCTTCGTCATCCGCCACCGCTACGGTTTCGACGAATCCGAGGTACGTACCCTCGAGGAGCTTGCCGAGGAACTCGGACTCACGCGTGAGCGCGTGCGCCAGATTCAGCTCGAGGCGCTGGGGCAGCTGCGGCGCATCCTCAAGCGGCACGGCATGTCCCGCGACGCGCTGTTGTAGGCGCTCGTTCAGTCCGTGTCGCTGCTTGCCACCTGGCGAGATGCGATGTGCGCCTCGCGCAGCGCCTGCGCCAACTGGAATACCGACATCGCGTAGAAGCTGCTGCGGTTGTAGCGGGTCAGTACGTAGAAATTTCGATAGCCGAGCCAGTACTCGGTCGGCTTACCCGGCGATTCCAGATCGATCAGCGTGGCCCGTTCGATGCCTCGCGGCAGTGCGAGCCCGGCGTCGGCCAGGGTCGCGCGGTCGAGCCGAGGCTCGATCCCGGTGGCAAGCATCGCGTCGATGTCGGCATGGGCCGGCAGCGACACCGGGTCGGCCACGCGCTCGCCGCTGCGCCAGCCGTGCTCGGCGAGGTAGTGGGCGACCGAACCGATGGCGTCGGCCTCGCTGCGTTCCAGATCGACGAGCCCGTCGTGGTCGAAATCGACCGCATAGCGCCGGATGCTGCTCGGCAGGAACTGTGGAAAGCCGATCGCGCCCGCATAGGAGCCGGTGTAGCTGCCGACTGCGCGCCCGTTTTCGCGGGCCAGCAGGAACAGGTTCTCCAATTCCTTGCGAAAGAGGGTCGCCCGTGGCGGATAGTCGAAGGCGAGGGTCGCCAGGGCGTCGAGCAGGGGGAAGGAGCCGGTGATGCGGCCGTACACCGTCTCGACCCCGATGATCCCCAGGATCACTTCCGAGGGCACGCCATAGCGCTGCTCCGCCCGTTCCAGGGTGGCACGGTGGGCATCCCAGAATGCGAGCCCGGCACGAATCCGGATCGGCTCGACGAAGCGGGCCCGATAGCCCGTCCATGATCGTACCGCGCGCTTCGTCCGCTGTTTCGGCGGGGCGATCAGTCGCAGCGCCTTGTCCTGGTAGGACGCCCTCGCCAGCGCCGCGATCAGCGCCTCGCGCTCGAATCCGTGCTCGGCTTCCATGCGGGAGACGAATGCCGCGGCTGCGGGGTGGGCCGCCAGGCCGGTGGGCCCTTCGGCCATTGCCGCGGTGCTCACCAGCAGGGTCTGGATCAGCGCTAGATGTCGAAGCGTCATGGGATGTCCAAATGCCTGATTCGGGTTTCGAGGTCGGCCAGATCCCGCCGGGTCGGCGGGTTCCTGCCGTAGCGCAGTTCCGCGTAGCGCGCGCCGATCCAGCGGATGTCGTCGGCCCGTGAGGGATGGCGACCCGCGGCCTGATCGGCGAAATCCAGCGGCCCCTGCCAATCCGCCCGGCAGGTGCCGGCGCGCGACAGGCGCCGGCAGAACCGACGCCACTGGCGGTCGAGCGCGTCACCCCGCTGCCGCCGGTGCAGCGCCCAGGCGATGTAGCCGAGCATCAGCAGGCCGACCAGGGTGACCATGGCCGCCGCCAGGTGACGGTAGTCGCCGCCGTCGAATCCGAAGCCGCGCAACAGCGATCGCTGGCGTTCGTCATTGTAGCCGAGCACCCATTGGTTCCAGCCGTTGGCGACGGCGTCCCAGCGAAGCTGGAGAGAGCGCAGCCAGGCCATGCGTGGCTGCATGAAGAGGGGCAGGGAGTCGAGGTCCGGCAGGGCACCGGCGATGCCGTTGTCGATCCGGGTCGGATTCGAAGTGGCGGTCGGATCGACGCGGCGCCAGCCGGTGTCGGGCAGCCAGACCTCGACCCAGGCGTGGGCATCGGATTGGCGCACCACCAGGCTGCCGTCATGGGGATTGATTTCGCCGCCCTGATAGCCGGTCACCACCCTTGCCGGCACACCGGCGGCGCGTGCGGCGATTGCGAAGGCCGAAGAGAAGTGTTCGCAGAATCCTTCTCGGCTGTCGAACAGGAATTCGTCGGCCGTGTGTCGGCCGAGGGGGCGTGGGCTCAGGGTGTACTCGAGGCGAAGATCGCGGAAGGCTTCGAGCAGGGCGTCGACGCGGTGGGCGGGTGCTTCGACGCGGTCGGCCACGTCGCGCCCGAGCGCGATCGTGCGAGGGTTGCTGCCTTCGGGCAGCCGCAGGTTGCGGCGAATCACGTGCTCGGGCTCGTGGCGTCCGGCGTGGGCCGTCGGGTGGGCCGTCAGTTCATAGCGCTGGCGGTTGCGCAGCGGCGTCACCGATACCAGGCGCAGGTCCGACGAGTAGCGGGTTCTGGGATCCTCCGTGGTAGAGAAGTCCATCGCCAGCAGCCAGTGACGATTGTGGGGTTCCACGGTCAGTCGGTAGCGGTAGGCCTGTGCGGTCGTCTCGTAGCCCGGGCCCGACGCCAAGGTGGTCAGACCCGGCTCCCAGCGCCGACCGTCGAACTCGCTCAGCACGGGGCCGCGCCAATAGCGGTCCCGTGGTGGTGGTGCCTCGCCGTCGAAGTCCGCTCGAAAGGCGATCTTGCCCGAGCGGATCAGGCGGCTGATGCTGCCGGGGCTCATCGATTCCGACAGTCCGGTCATTCCGGAAAACGCATCGGCCGGCAGTCCCCACAGGGGGCCGGGAATGCGCGGGAACAGCACGAACAGGGCGAGCATGAAGGGCGCCGCCATGAACAACAGGCGGCCGGCGCTGCCGATCACCGCCTGCCAGGGTGCCTCGCGCTCCATCACCAGCAGCGCGCCGACGGCGAGCAGGGTGCCGCACAAGGTGAAGGCCGCGACCGAAATTTCCTGGCCGTTCAGAAACTGGCCCATCTGCAGGAAGAATCCGAGCAGGACCGCGGCGCGCCCGTCGCGCAGGGTGCGGGATTCGAGCAGCTTGAGGCAGGCAAACGCGGCGAGTAGCGCGAGCCCCGGATCCTTGCCCAGCAGTTGCTTGTACTCGATCGCCGTGCTGGCGACCATCGCGGCGGCGACCATCAGCAGAACCGCGCGACCGGGCAAGGGGGTCAGTCCGCGGTCGGCGAGCACGCGCCAGACCAACAGCAGGGCGCAGCTCGCGCTCAACCAGATCGGCAGATGCTCGGCGTGGGGGAGCAGGGTGATCGCGATGCAGGCAGCCAGCCAGTGGCCGTGTCGAGGCTGCAGCGCGCTGCCGGCATCAGGCGTTTCCATCGGCGATTCCGTAGAGCGCCAGTGCCCGCAGGCAACGGCGCTGGTGGGCTGGGCCGTGGTCGGCGTCGATGCGGCGGTCCGGCAGACATAGCGAATAGGCGAGGCCGGACGCCTCGGCCCCCAGAATCCAGCGGGTCAGGCGTGACAGGCGGGCCTCGGTGTCCAGTTCCGGTGGCAGTCCGTGCCAGTCGAAATCGAGCTCGGCGGCGCTGCCGCCGTCGAACTGCTTGGTATAGATCTGGTCGTCACAGCGCGCCGAGAGCTTCCACGCGACATGGCGCAGCGGGTCGCCGGGGCGATACTCGCGCAGCCCGGAGAAGTCGTCCTCGCCGAGCCTTCCCGTCTGCTCGGACTGTCCCGCAGCGACCGTGGCCGGAAAATCGCAGGCCGGGGTTTCCGGGGCCGGGTAGACCAGGCATCGGGCCGCCGGGGTGAGGATGCTCCAGCCACGCACCAAGCCGAGCGGATAGCGGGTCTCCAGTACCAGCCGACCCGCATCGAGCCAGCCTCTGCGCTGCGTCGGGATCGCCACGACGACCGTGGTGTCGCTGGTCGGTGCGAGCGTGAAGCGACACTCGCCCCCGCCGGACCGTCGCAGCCGCAGGCCGATCCGGGCGTGCTCCGATGGATTACGGAACCGCAATCGCAACGCCGCCGTCTGGCCGCAGTGGGTCGGTTCCATGTTCGCCGAGAGCAATTCCAGATGGACCAGATTGCGGAAGGTCTGGTGCAGACCGACCAGACCGACACCGACCAGCAGAAAGGTGAGCGCGTAGCCGAGGCTGAGCACGTAGTTCATCGAGGCCAGCAACATCGTCAGCAGGGTCAGACCGAACGCCACGCCGGTGGCGGTCGGCAGCACGAAGATGCGACGATGGCCCAGCCGAGCCGGCAGCGACTCTTCGCGGCGGACACGGAACAGCCGGCGATCGAGCAGACCGCTCAGCCGTTGTCGGATCGGATTCTCGGCCGTGACCATTGCCGCTTCAGCCGAGCAGAACCGTGTGCAGGATGCGCTCGGCGAGCGCGCCCGGTTGCTCGGCGTCACCGCCTTGTCGGCGCAGCCGATGGCCGGCGACCGCGGCAAAGACCGCCTGCACGTCCTCGGGCACGACCATGTCGCGGCCTTCGATCAGTGACCAGGCACGCGCCGCATTGAGCAAGCCCAGCCCGGCCCGCGGGCTCAGGCCTCCGCCCGCCGCGTCCATCTCACGGCTGGCCGCCAGCAGCGCCTGCACGTAGTCGGCCAATGCATCTGAGACATGCACCTGCGAGGCCTGGCCCTGGAGTTCGAGAAAATCCTTGTCGTTCATGCTCGGCGATTGCCCGGCGAGCATCGAGCGCCGGTCCTGTCCGAGCAGCAGTGCGCGCTCGGCAGCCCGGCTCGGGTAGCCGAGGGAGAGCCGCATCAGGAATCGATCGAGCTGGCTTTCCGGCAACGGAAAGGTGCCGATCTGGTTCTGCGGGTTCTGGGTGGCGATGACGAAGAACGGCTCGGGCAGGGGCAGGGTGTCGCCGTCGGCGGTGATCTGCCCTTCTTCCATGGCTTCCAGCAATGCACTCTGGGTCTTCGGCGTGGCCCGATTGATTTCGTCCGCCAGAATCAACTGGGCGAACACCGGGCCGGGATGGAAGCGGAAACGGGCCGACTCGCGGTCGTAGATCGACACCCCGAGGATGTCTGCAGGGAGCAGGTCGCTGGTGAATTGGATGCGCTGGAACTTCAGCCCCAGCAGCCGGGCCAGGGCGTGGGCGAGGGTGGTCTTGCCGACCCCCGGCACGTCCTCGATCAGCAGGTGGCCGCGTGCCAGCAGACAGGCGATGGCCAGGCGGATCTGGCGATCCTTGCCGAGGATGATCTGGTTGGCCGCATCGATGAGCTGGGTCAGGCGGGCGTCTTGCATGGGTGAGTTTGTTGTTGTGATGGGTTGAGTGGATAATGGACCGACGATCATGGACGGGCTTGCGCAGGAATGCGCGAATGGTCTGAAAACGTCCGATCGAAAAGGTTTCGTGCCGTTTTGGGGGAGGGGCATTCGTGACGTCCACCGCGTTCATCACGCACCGCGACTGCTGGTTGCACAATATGGGAGAGCACCATCCCGAGTGCCCGGACCGGCTGTCTGCCATCAATGATCGGCTGATCGCTGCGGGACTTGATCTGTACCTGCAGTTTCACGATGCGCCCGCTGCCGAGGTGGATCAGATTGCCAGGGCCCACCCGCGCGAGTACGTCGAAGAAATCCTCGAAAGCGTGCCGGAGCACGGCATCCGCCATCTCGATCCGGACACCGCGATGTGCCCCCATACCGTCAAGGCCGCACTGCGTTCGGCCGGTGCCGGCATTCTCGCGACCGACCTGGTGATCGGCGGCGATGTCGAGAACGCCTTCTGTGCGGTGCGTCCGCCCGGCCACCACGCAGAGCGCGCCAAGGCGATGGGCTTTTGCTTCTTCAACAACGTCGCGATCGCCGCACTGCACGCGCTCGAAGCCCACGGACTGGAGCGGGTGGCGGTCATCGACTTCGATGTGCATCACGGCAACGGCACCGAGGATATCTTCCGCAGCGATCCGCGGGTGATGATGGCGAGTATCTTCCAGCACCCCTTCTACCCATACAGCGGCACCGACAACCCGGCGCCGAACATGGTCAACGTGCCGCTGCCGGCGGGCACCCGAGGGGATGCCTTCCGCCAGGCGGTGAGCGACGTCTGGCTGCCCGCGCTGCGCAAGCACGAACCCCAGATGTTGTTCATTTCGGCGGGTTTCGACGCCCACTACGAGGACGACATGGGCTCCATGGGTCTGGTCGAGGCCGACTACGTATGGGCCACCGAGCAGCTCAAGGGCGTCGCGGCCGAATTCTGCGGAAGCCGCATCGTATCGCTGCTCGAAGGTGGCTACGCGCTCTCGGCGCTGGGGCGCAGCGCAGTGGCCCACGTCAAGTGTCTGGCCGACCTCTAGCCTGAGGGCCCGGCCGGACCGGCCCTCCGTCACCGCGTGCGATTCCCGCTTGCCCGTGCTGCGGGCGGGCGCCCTTCGGCGCCTGAAAGCCTGCAGTGCATCGGGTACAATCGCGGTCCTTCCCTCTGCGTTGTGGAACTTCCATGATTACCGGTTCGATAGTCGC
>JAGRFZ010000150.1 GCA_020445785.1 Rhodocyclaceae bacterium | reverse complement strand
CGGTGGTGGTGTTCGACCGCGTGCGCGAGACCTTCAAGAAGAAGCGCGGCATGGACACGCCTGCGGTGCTCAACCACGCCATCACGCGCACCATCTCGCGCACCGTGATCACCCACGGCAGTACCCAGATGATGGTGCTGTCGATGCTGCTGTTCGGCGGCGAGACCCTGCACTACTTCGCCCTCGCCCTGACCATCGGCATCCTCTTCGGGATCTACTCTTCGGTGTTGGTGGCGAGCCCGCTGGTGATGTGGCTGGGCGTGTCGCGCGAGCAGTTCATCAAGCCCAAGCAGGAAAAGCAGGAAGCGGTGGTCTGACCCCGGAGCGCGATTCGGACAACGAAGAACGGGCCGCCGTCGGCGGCCCGTTTCTATTCTCCCGACGAACCGGGCTCAGACGGCGAAGATGTGCCTCACGCGCAGGGTTTCGCCCCGTTCGGCCAGCCCGAACAGGCGGTCGATGTTGGGGTGTTTTCCCGGATTCTGACGCGCATCCTCGGTGTGCTCCGCATACAGCTCGAGCCCCTTGCGTGCGGCATCGGGCGTCATGGCGCCGTAGAGTTGGGCGAGATGGTTGTACACCGCCAGCGAGCCGACCTGCCCCGCTTTGTTCTCGATGCGTCCGACCACCGCGCCGACTCCGTCGATCAATTCGATCGCCTCGACATGGGAGATGCCCGGCAACTGCTTTAGGGTGCTGGCGAAGGACATCGGGCCCGCCTCAGATACGGGCGGCCAGCTCGGCCGCCATGCCCAGATAACTGGCCGGCGTCATCGCCAGCAGCCGGGTCCGGTCCGCCTCCGGGATGTCCAGCCCTTGGATGAAGCGCTGCAGCGCCTCGCGGGTGATGCCCTTTCCGCGGGTCAGCGCCTTCAGTTGCTCATAGGGGTTCTCGATACCATGGCGACGCATCACCGTCTGCACCGGCTCGGCCAACACTTCCCAGGCGGCATCGAGGTCCGCTGCCAGGCGCACGGCATCGGCCTCGAGCTTGCCCAGCCCCTTGAGGCAGGAGTCGAGCCCGAGCACCGTGTGCCCGAAGCCCACCCCCATGTTGCGCAACACCGTCGAGTCGGTCAGATCGCGCTGCATGCGGGAAATCGGCAGCTTCTCGCTGAAATGGCGCAGCGCGGCATTGGCGATGCCGAAGTTACCTTCCGCGTTTTCGAAGTCGATCGGATTGACCTTATGGGGCATCGTCGAAGACCCCACCTCGCCCTCCTTGAGCTTCTGCCGGAAATAGCCGAGTGAGACGTAGCTCCAGATGTCGCGACAGGCATCGATCAGTATGGTATTGCAGCGGGCCGTAGCGTCGAACAGTTCGGCCATCGCGTCGTGAGGCTCGATCTGTATCGTGTAGGGATTGAACCCGAGCCCGAGGGCCTCGATGAAGCCCCGGTTGAAGGCCTCCCAGTCCACATCCGGGTAGGCCGACAGGTGGGCGTTGTAATTGCCTACGGCCCCATTGAACTTGGCACACATGACCACCGCCGCGATTCCCTGACGTGCGCGCTGGAGGCGGTACGCGATGTTTGCCATCTCCTTGCCGAGGGTCGTCGGGCTGGCGGTCTGGCCGTGGGTCCGCGACAGCATCGGCAGCTGCGCGTGACGATGCGCCAACTCGACGAAACGCGCAATCACGCGGTCAACGGCCGGCAACACCACGTCACGCCTGGCGTCTTCGAGCATCAACGCGTGGGAAGCGTTGTTGATGTCCTCCGAAGTGCAGGCAAAGTGGAAGAACTCCCCCGCCACGGCCACCTCCGGCACAGCCGAGAAACGCTTCTTGAGCCAGTACTCGACGGCCTTGACGTCATGGTTGGTGACCGCCTCGATGTCCTTGACCGCCTGCGCGTCGGCCGCGGAAAAGTCATCGCGAACCGCGTCCAGCTGCGCCAGCGTGGCGGGCGAGAAGGGCGCCACCTCGGGGATCCGGTCGGATGCCGCAAGCGCCTTCAGCCATTCGATCTCGACCCGGATCCGATTGCGGATCAGGCCGAACTCGGAAAAATGGGCACGCAGCGCTTCGGTCTTGGACTGATAGCGGCCATCGAGGGGGGAAAGGGCGAGCAGGGCGAAATCGGGCATGGAGGCAATCCGCGAAAAAGCCGTGATTCTACCTCAGATTGACCGGATCGCCGCCGCCAGATCAGCATAAGGGCATGAATCTGCAAGACTTTTGGGCAGATGCGCGGTCGACGCCCGCAGTCGCCAGCGGATTGCTATCGAACGCAGACGCGGCTCACCTGCAGCATGTCGGTGACACCGGCGAGGACCTTCTCGATACCGTCCTGGCGCAACGTCCGCATGCCTTCGTCGAGGGCCAGCGACAGGAGTTCGGCGACCCGCGCCCGCTCCTGGATCAAGCGCTTGACCTCGTCGCTACCGATCATCAGTTCGTGCAGGCCGACCCGGCCGCGATAGCCGGAATCCGCACATTGGTCGCAGCCCTTCGCCCGGCAGAAATGCAGGCGACCCTCGGCGTCGCCGAACCGGGTTCGCCAGTCTGCCAACATCGCAGCTCGCGCGGCTGCAGCGTCTTCGACGAACGCCGGCGTGTGGCGCATGTCCTCACAGTACTCGTCGAGCAGCGACGACACCTCCGCCTCGTCGGGCGCGTAGGTCTCCTTGCAGTCCTTGCAGAGGCGCTTCGCCAGGCGCTGGGCCAGCACACCGATCAGCGCGTCGGCGAAATTGAACGGATCCATGCCCATGTCGAGCAAGCGCACGATGGATTCCGGCGCACTGTTGGTATGCAGGGTCGAGAACACCAAGTGACCGGTGAGCGACGCCTCGAGACCGATCGTGACGGTCTCCTTGTCGCGCATCTCGCCGACCATGATGACGTCCGGATCGGCCCGCAGGAACGCGCGCATCACGGTCGCGAAATCGAGCCCGGCCTTGCGGTTGACCTGCACTTGGCGCAAACCCTTCTGGGTGATCTCGACCGGGTCTTCGGCGGTCCAGATCTTGGTGTCGGGCGTGTTGATGTGGCCGAGGATCGAATGCAGGGTCGTGGTCTTGCCGGAACCGGTGGGGCCGCACACGAAAAAAATGCCGTAGGGCTTGGCGATGGCATCCCGCAGCCGCTTCAGGTTGGCGTCGCTCAGACCCAGTTGGTCGAGTTTGATCGGCTCGCCATTGGCCAGAATGCGCATCACCACGTCTTCGACCCCGCCGGCGGTGGGCACCGTCGCCACCCGCAGCTCGATGTCCAGCGGCGCGTACTTGCGGAACTTGATCTTGCCGTCCTGCGGTTTTCGCCGCTCGGAGATGTCGAGATCGCACATGATCTTGAGCCGCGTCACCAGCGGATTGCGGTAGCTCGAAGGGATCTCGATGTAGGGCACCAGGGATCCGTCCTTGCGCAGGCGGATGCGGGTCTTTTCCTTGCCGGGCCGCGGCTCGATATGGATGTCGGAAGCCCCCATCCGGTGGGCGTCGATGATCACCTTGTTGACCAGCTTGACCAGCTCGTTGTCGGCCGCGGCCGAGAGTTCCTCTGCGACCGAGTTCTCGCCCTCCTCCTCGGTCAGATCCGACAGCAGGTCATCCACCGAGCCGAGTTCGAGGGACTGCTGGAAGAACTGGGCGACGGTCTGCTCGAACTCACGGTAGGTCATCACCCGGTACTGCAGCCTGGCCTTCGGAAAAACGTTGTTGGCGACCTTGGCGGCCTGCACCTGATCGGGGTCGACGGTGCCGATGACGATACCTTTGTCGCTTTCGTCGATCGGAAGCCACAGGTTCTGTTCGATGAATTCCCGCTTGAGGTTGCGCAACAGGTCGAGCGGCTTGACCCGCTCCGGCCGGAACGGCTCGTACGGCATGCGATAGAACTTGGCGAGTGCGTCTCCGATCTGCGCCAGCGGGATGCCGAATTCGTCGATCAGCACCTCTTCGGTGCGGACCCCCGCGGCGCGCGCCTTGCGCGAGGCCTCCGACAGGTCTTCGTCGGAAACGACCTTCTCGGCGACCAACGCCTCGTAGCGAGAGCGCAGGCCGACCGTCGACTGGACCCGTTGGGCAAAGGCGGTGCCGAGCGTTTGCGCGAGCCCCATCAGACCTTCTTGGGCCAGCGTCGGAAAGGGTCCGCCGTGGGTCGTGTTGATCAGCTGCACGACGCCCTGGAGCTGCCCCTTGTGGGCATCGACGATCGGCGCCACCAGCATTTGATGACTTTGAAAGCCGGACCGCTCGTCCACGTCCCGCCGAAAGTGCAGCTCGGTATGGATTCGACGCAATTCCTCTTCGTCATAGGCGTCGGCGATGTTCAGCAGTTGCCGGCTCATGGCCACGTAGCCAGCGACGCTCGAGGCACTGATCGGCAGTCGAATCGCGTTGAACTCGTGCAGCCCCGACTTGATCTTGGACACGATCGCGCTGCGCGAATCGTCCAACGTATAGATGCTGATCCGCTCGGCGTGGAAAAGGCTGCACAGATCGGGCGACAGCTCGAAGATGATTTCGTCGATGTTCTTCGTTGCGTGGATGCGGGTCGTAATGCTCTGCAAGCCCTTGAAGAATGCCAGGCGGGCCGTGACGTCGGACGTCCCGCCCGCAGCTTTCAGACTCGGGGAATTCATGCTCGCAGTCTCCGTCTCCTGATGCCGGCCGTGTCGCAGATGCCGGTCCGATCCGCACGATTCTAACTGTGCATCATGAAATGGCCCAGAAGTGCAATCGATTCCTGGCCGGCCGTCGTTTCGACGCCCGGCTCTGCATGCCCCTGGTGACGCGGTCCGCCCCCCAGAGCCACCGGCGACGCAGCGATCGTGCTCCTAGAACTCGAGCCGCATGCCGGGCTCGAGCCGTTTCGGCGACAGTCGTCCCTCGTAGGACAGGATCTCGGTCATGATGCGCTCTCCCTTACCCGGTTTGAGGTGGGTGACGAGCACCTGCGGATCGCCCTTCACCTGATCGAGCATGCGGGAGAGCAGGCTCGGGCACATGTGGCGCGAGGCCAGGGCCAGGCCCTGCTGGGCGTCGGGGAAGGCCGACTCGACGATGAGGTATCGCAGATCCGTGATCCGGTTGATGTGCTCGATCAGCTCGTCCGAGTACGTGGTGTCGCCGGTATAGACGAGTTTCCCCCGCCCACTGTCCAGGCAGTAGCCGAGCGCCGGCACCGTGTGCAGCGCGGGCAACGGCCTGATCGTCCTCTCTCCCAAGCGAACCGCCTCGCCGACCCGAACCTCCTGGTACCTCAGGAACGGAGCGCTGCGATCGGGGATCGTCGAAAAATCGGGCCAAATCAGCCAGTTGAACAGATGAGAGCGCAGAATCCGCAAGGTTTCGGCATTGCCGTACACCGTGATCGGTCGCCGACGTTCCTCGCCCACCGTATCCACCAGAAAGGGGATGAAGGCGACATGGTCGAGATGGGCGTGGGAGACGAAGACGTGGTCGATGCGCAACAGATCTTCGTAGTCGAGATCGCCGACGCCGCTGCCGCCATCGAGCAGGATGTCATCATCGACGAGATAGGCTGTCGTCCGCCGATGGGCGCCTCCAATGCCGCCACTGCAGCCGAGAACCGTCAGCTTCATTTCAGGCAGCCACCATCTGCATCGGCTCCGGTCGGCAAAGGAATGGCAAGCTTATACGCATCACAGAACGATACCGCGCGACCGCCGATTCGGGCGCGCACTAAGTCACATGCCGCCTCAATGACAAGGCGCTAGACGGCCGGTGGCGCCGGCGTTCGGCGACCGGGCTTCCGGTCGCCGAGCCGATGGCGGTTCTGTCGAGGACGGACACCTTGCCTAGCGCAGGAAGAAGGACATCTTGACGCCGGCGATCTGAATCACGTCCTGATCGTTGAGTCGATGGGCCTGGGCATCCAGCGTCTTGCCATTGACCGAAGGAAAGGTCGCACCTTCGACGTGGGTGATGAAATAGCCGTGTGGCCGGCGAGTGATGACGGCAACTTGGACGCCGGGCTTGCCGATCGTCGTCAGACTCTTGGTCAGCGCCAGTTCCTTGCCGGCGTTGCTGCCGTTGAGCACTTGCAGCACGCCTTCGCTGACCTCCGGCTGCGAAGCTTCGGCTGCCGTCGCGGCCGGTTCCGGCTCGCGAGCAGCCGGTGCCGGATGGCTGCCGATGATCTGCGTGGCAGAGCCACTGGTCGGCGTGGACACCGGCTGATCCATGACATGGGTCTCGATCAGCTCGCCGTTCGCATCGAGCGCGAGCGGCTTGATCGCCGCGGTCTCGATGAATTCGGATGGGTTGACGGTGCGCTCCGAACTGTTCTTGATGAACTTCAGCCGATACTTGCCGAGCTCGATCAGATCGTTGTTCTGCAGCACGTGCTTTTTCACCGGCTGACCATTGACGTAGGTGCCGTTGGTACTGTTCTGGTCTTCCAGAAAGGCATCATCGAGGATCGTGGTGATCACCGCATGTTCGCCGCTGATCGCAAGATTGTCGATCTGGACATCGTTGTGCGGCTTGCGGCCGATGGATAGGCGCTCCTTGTTGAGCTCAATCTCCTTCAGCACGAGTCCATCCATACTCAGGATCAGCTTAGGCATTGTCGAAACCCAGTCTCACTTCCACCCCACATCGGGCAATCGTTGCTCCACCCACATCCGCCAGCCGCCAGCCGCTTACTGCGGCAAGCCGAGCGCCCAGGTACCCGCCCGGCGCGTGCCCACCCGTGGGGCCCGAACCGCCGCCTGGTCAAAACGCCACCAGTACGACGCTGACATTATCCCGCCCCCCGTTTCGGTTTGCACACTCGATCAGCCGAGCGGTCATTTCACCCAGATCGTCGTCGCCACGAGACAACTCTTCGCAAAGTTCGGCGTCGGGGACCATTTCGGTCAGGCCATCGGAGCACAGCAGCAACAGGTCTCCCGGCGCTACCGGAAAGCTGGCGACGACCGCCTCCACCTTGGGATCGACACCGAGCGACCGGGTCAGCACCCCGCGCCCCGGCGCCCGCCTCGCCTCGGCCGCGCTAATCATGCCCCCGTCAACGAGCTCCTGCAACAGGGAATGATCGACCGTCATGCGCTCGAGCGCACCACGACGAAAGAGATAGGCCCGCGAGTCGCCGACATGGCCGATGGTCAGCACCGAACCGGCGAAACTCGCGAGCACGACGGTGGAGCCCATGCCATGCAGGCGCAGGTCTTCGTTCGATGCCTTGATGATGGCGCGATTGGCCTCGCCGATGGCGTCGGCAATGGCGGCGGCCCGATCGCGATCGCCGGCTGTCTTGCCGATCGTCTGCGCGAGGCAACGCGTCACTTCGCGCACGACGATCGCGGAGGCGACGTCGCCGCCGCGGTGTCCGCCCATGCCGTCGGCGACCACCGCCCAGCCCGCATCGACGTCACCGGCGACACTGTCCTCGTTGCGCCCACGGACCCGGCCGATATCGGAAGCCATCGCCATGCGCTTGGCGCTTCCCTCAACCATGCGCGCTCGGCTCATGACGCGCCCGGCTGGCCGGCGGATCGAACCGCGGGGAAGCCGTCTTCCGCCCTTCCTTCATTGCCCCCCCTTTTCGCGCGATACTCCGGTCGCGCAACGGTATACAAAAAAGGCGCCGATCACACGGCGCCTTGTCACGCTTGCGACAGGTTCCGCTCAGAGCAGACCCTTGAGCAGACGCCCCATCTCGGACGGATCGCGGGTCACCGTGAATCCGCATTCCTCCATGATCGCGAGCTTAGCGTTGGCCGTGTCCTCGCCGCCCGAAATCAGCGCACCGGCATGCCCCATGCGCTTGCCCGCAGGCGCCGTGACACCGGCGATGAAGCCGACGATCGGCTTCTTCATGTTGTCCTTGCACCAGCGCGCGGCCTCGGCCTCGTCGGGTCCACCGATCTCACCGATCATGATGACCGCATCGGTATCGGGATCGTCGTTGAAGGCCTTCATGATGTCGATGTGCTTGAGCCCGTTGATCGGGTCTCCGCCGATGCCGACCGCCGACGACTGGCCGAGCCCGAGCTCGGTCAGCTGAGCGACCGCCTCGTAGGTCAACGTGCCGGAACGGGAAACGACACCGATGCGCCCCTTCTTGTGGATGTGACCCGGCATGATGCCGATCTTGATTTCGTCCGGCGTGATCAGGCCCGGGCAGTTGGGACCCAGCAGCAAGGTCTTCTTGCCGCCCTTGGCTTCCTTCTGCAGCATCCGGTTGCGCACTTCCAGCATGTCGCGCACAGGGATCCCCTCGGTAATGCAGATCGCGAGGTCGAGATCGGCCTCGCAGGCCTCCCAGATGGCGGCGGCGGCACCGGCGGGCGGCACGTAGATCACCGACACGGTGGCGCCGGTGGCCGCCTTGGCGTCCTTCACGCTGCCGTAGATGGGCACATCGAAGATGCGCTCGCCGGCCTTCTTCGGGTTCACGCCGGCGACGAAGCAGTTCTTGCCGTTGGCGTACTCGATGCACTTCTCGGTGTGGAACTGGCCGGTCTTGCCGGTAATCCCCTGGGTGATGACCTTGGTGTCTTTGTTGATGAGGATGGACATTCGTACTCTCCTTACTTGACCGCGCCGACGATCTTGGTCGCGGCTTCGGCCATGCTGTCGGCGGAAATGATGGGCAGACCGGAATCGGCGAGGATCTTCTTGCCGATGTCTTCGTTGGTGCCCTTCATCCGAACCACCAGCGGAACGGAGAGATTGACTTCCCTGGCGGCAGCGACGACGCCCGTGGCGATCGTGTCGCAACGCATGATGCCGCCGAAGATATTGACCAGGATGCCCTTCACCTTGGGGTTCTTGAGCATGATCTTGAAGGCCTCGGTGACCTTCTCGGTGGTGGCGCCACCGCCCACGTCGAGGAAGTTGGCGGGCGAAGCACCGAACAGCTTGATGGTATCCATCGTCGCCATCGCAAGACCGGCGCCGTTGACCAGGCAGCCGATGTTGCCGTCGAGGCTGATGTAGGCGAGGTCGTACTTGGAGGCCTCGAGTTCGTCCGGATCCTCTTCGTCGAGGTCGCGCATCTCGACGATGTCGGGATGGCGGTACAGCGCGTTGGAATCGAAGTTGAACTTGGCGTCCAGCGCCTTGATGTTGCCATTGCCCTCGAGGATCAGCGGGTTGATCTCGGCCAGCGAGGCGTCGGTTTCCATGTAGCAGGCGTAGAGCTTCTTGAAGGTATCGACGGCCTTGTCCATCGAGGCCTCGGGCACACCGATGCCGCTCGCGAGTTGCTTGGCCTGCTCGTCGGAGAGGCCGAGCAGCGGATCGACGAACACCTTGATGATCTTCTCGGGGGTCTTGGCGGCCACTTCCTCGATGTCCATCCCGCCTTCCGACGAGGCCATCATCGCGATCTTCTGGCTGGCGCGATCGGTGAGCGCGGCGACGTAGTACTCCTTCTTGATGTCGGCACCTTCCTCGACGAGCAGGCGGCGAACCTCCTGGCCCTCGGGGCCCGTCTGGTGGGTCACGAGCTGCATGCCGAGAATCTGCCCGGCGTTCGTCCGCACCTCGTCGAGCGAGCGCGCCAGCTTCACGCCGCCGCCCTTGCCGCGACCGCCCGCGTGAATCTGAGCCTTGACCACCCAGACCGAGCCGCCCAGGCCTTCCGCCGCCTTCACCGCCTCATCGACGGAAAAGCAAGGAACGCCACGGGGCGTGACGACGCCATATTTCCTCAGTACTTCCTTTGCCTGATACTCATGAATCTTCATGGTAGCCCTTTGATCGTTGCCGCGACCCGCCGGATCGCGAACGCTTTGGTTTATTGGACATTCGGGGGCATGCCCCCACGGTCGCGACTCCGCCCTCCCTCAGCCGGACTCGCAACCGCTCCCATGCGCGACCTCGATCGTGCACGCTTCTCAGAATCGTGAAACCCGGAGAATCCACTAATTGTAGCCGAAAGTGCCCCAAATTTTGACACCTCGACGCAGCGCAGCAATCGGCCGCCACAGCGGACTGCATCCGCCCCTGTTCGGCTCCCTTCTGCCTTCAATGCGCAGGAAACCGTCAACTCCCCGCAAACGCTGCCGTAAACTGCTGCGACTCGACTAAAATAGGCAGCAACTTGTCCAGGAAAGCCACACTACGCGGCCTCCATATCGCCGGACCGGCGACCAAGCGCAGGCTGCTCGCGTCTCTCGCTTTGAGCGCCGGCCTTCTGCACGCCGGCGGGGCATCGGCCTTGGGCCTCGGCGAGGTCGTCGAACAATCCTCGATCGGCCAGGCGCTGCGGATCAAGATTCAGCTCGTCGGTGCCGGCAAGGAACTCGACCCCACCTGCCTGCGTCTCGCGCCGGCAGCCTCCCACGAACTGCCCTGGGTGAGGGATGCGCGGCTGGCCATCGAACGCCGTCTGACCGACACCTTCCTCGTCGTCTCGCATACCCAGCCGGCCTACCACCCGATCCTGATGCTCGGCATCGCGGCCGGCTGCGACGGCGGCATCCGGCGCGAATACACCTTGCTGCTGCCGCCCAATCAGACGTTCGCCGTCGACCGTGGGGATGCGGGGTCGGCCCAGGCGTCGTCGCCCGGCACGGCCATCGCGCCGGCGGCAGCCCTCTCGCTCAACCAACTCGCCGAACAAGCCTTTCCATCCGACCGCGGCGCGCGCCGTCGTTTCGTCACGGCAGCGCGCAAGCGGGCCCCGACGCTGTTTCCGGACGAGGCTTCGCTCGACGTACCGCTGCCGGCCGACGCCCGCCTCGACACCGACGAACTCGCAAGACTCGCCCGCAGCCGGCCGGAGCCCCGCAAGCAGCCGGCTTCGCAGGCGGCAGCCGCCGCTCGTGCGCGCCCGTCCGCGAAGGCGGTGCCGAAACCAGCGGCCAAGGCGGCGACGAAGCCCGCACCTGCGCCAGTCGTCGCGAAACCGCCGACGAAGCCACAACCGACGATCGTGCCGACAGCCGTCCGCGGTACCAGCGGCATGTCGGTCGCCGACCGGCTGGTGTTGTTCGGCGGCGACCCGCAGACCAGGCTCAAGCTCAGCTTCTCGCTGTCCGATCCCGGACGCACCGACACCACCACCGAGGCCGAACGGCAGCGGCTGCGGGAAGAGCAACGGCTGGTGATGGCGCTCGACGAAAAGATCATGACGCAGATGGAGATCGTCGCCAGAATCCGCGAGCTGGAGGCGCTTCAGGCCCAGTTGGCGGCCGAATCCCGACGACTCGATCAGCTTGCGACGCAGGCCGGCATCGAGAACACGAGCCGTGTCGAAGAGGTCACGGCGACCGCCGAGCCACCGAAGACGTCGGTTCCTGTGGTCGAGACCAGCCCGCCGCCTCCCCCCGAGCCGACAGCACCTGCCGAAACGGCCGATTCGGCATGGCCCGAGTGGCTGTTGCCGGCGGCGGCAGCGGCCGCGGCGGGGGCACTGGCACTGCTGGTGATGATGCGCCGCCGACGCGAGGAGGCGGACGACGCGCTCGAACAGGCGTTCGAACCGCACGATGCGCTCGAACCGATACCCGCCAGCGCAGACCGGGCGACGGTGACCGAACTCGCGCCGGCCTTTACCGGCCAATCCGAACAGTCGACCGACGTGGACTTCCCGCTCGACGACGCCGCGGCCGACACCACGTCGCCGGAGCAGGACCTGGATCTCGACGAACTCAACGACGAGGCGCCGAGCGTCGACTTCGCGCCGCTCGACTGGACGCCCCCCGCCGACGATCTTTCGGCCAGTGCGGCGGCGACGGTCGTCGGCGAAGAGGAACTCGGAGAAGAGCACGAATCCGCAGTCGAGCTGGCCGAAATCATGATGTCGTTCGGCCGCATCCAGGGCGCCGCCCAGACTCTGGCCGATTTCATTCGCCACAATCCCAGGCAAGGGGTCGCGCCGTGGATCAAGCTGCTCGACGTCTACAAGGCGGGCGACATGCGCGGAGAATTCGACGCATTGAGCCGGCAACTCAACGCGACCTTCAACGTCAAGGTCGTGTCGTGGGACGAATTCAGCATGGCGCGCCTGGCCGAAGACACGCTCGAATCGATGCCCCACATCGTCGAGCGACTGCGGGAACTCTGGGCCACCCGCGCAGCCCAGGTCTATCTGCATACGCTGCTGCGCGACAATCGCGACGGGACGCGCCAGGGCTTTCCGATTGCGGTCGTCGATGAAATCCTGTGCCTGCTCAGCGTGCTCAATGAACTGGTCGGCCAGTTCAGACAATTGCCCGGCGATTTCGTGGGCGATACCGAGCACGAAGCGGCCGACGCCGGTGGCGCCGCAGCCGCCACCACCGAAGCAGACACGCGCTCGCTCGACATGCCGCCGCTGGAGATGGACCCCAAATAGGATGGGCCGCAGCTACACCGGGTTGTAGAGGTCCACGAAGCGAGTCTCGAGCGCGCATGCGGAAGCCAGATGGTGACACAGGGCCTTGATGCCGTAGCGCTCGGTGGCATGATGCCCGGCGGCGACATAGGGCACGCCCGATTCGCGCGCCAGATGGGTGGTCTGCTCGGAGATTTCCCCCGACACATAGAGGTCCGCGCCGGCGCGGATCGCCTCTTCGAAGAGGCCTTGCGCGCCCCCGGTGCACCAGGCGACGCGCGATACCGAGCGCGTCGCGTCGCCCACCAGCAGGGCTTCACGGCCCAGCCGGGCAGTGAGCGCGCGGCACAGTGAGGCGGCGCCGACCGGTGATCCGAGCTGCGCCGTCCAGCCCAGATCCTGATCGCCGAAGCAGGCCGCTCCCGCCCAACCCATGAGTCGCCCGAGCTGTGCGTTGTTGCCCAGGCGAGGATGCATGTCGAGCGGCAGGTGGTAGGCGAAAAGGTTGATGTCGTGGGCCAGCAAGGCAGCGATCCGGCGCCGACGGATGCCCGTCAGGCACGGATCTTCGCCTTTCCAAAAATATCCGTGATGGACGACGATCGTATCGAAGCCTTCCTGCGCGGCCAGATCCACCAAATCCTGGCTCGCGGTGACGCCGCACAAGACCCTGCGCACCCGGCTTGCGCCTTCCACTTGCAGACCGTTTGGGCAATAATCCCGCGCACGCTCGACCGCCAGCAGTTCGCCCAGATGCCGCTCCAGCTCTTCCCTGTGCATTTCCTACCCCCTCGCAGATGTCCGTCGCCCGTGCGCGGATTCGAACCATGCACCGCCTGTGGCTGATCTTCGCACAGGCGGTGACGATCAGCGTCGCAGCACTGTTCGTCATCTCCAGCCTGCGTCCCGATTGGCTCGCCGTCGAACCACAGGTCGACGCGCCGACCATCGTCGAATTGCGCGAGGCCGCAACGCCGGCGCCCCGGGTCGGCGCCCCCGAGGCCCGCGTATCGTACGCCGACGCAGCGGCGCGGGTACTGCCGTCGGTGGTCTTCATCGCCACCAGCAAGGACATCCGCTCGCCGCGTAACCCGCTGCTCGACGACCCGATCTTCCGGCACTTCTTCGGAGATCGCCTGGACAATCGCCCGGAGCGACGCTCCTCGGGGCTCGGTTCCGGCGTCATCGTCAGCGGCGACGGCTACATTTTGACCAACAACCACGTGGTCGAGTCGGCCGACGACATCGAAGTCTCTCTCAACGACGGCCGCACCTACCACGCCACCGAGGTCGGCCGGGACCCGGAATCGGATCTCGCGGTCCTGCGGATCAGCTCCAACGCGCCGCTGCCGGCAATCACCTTTGCGCAACCCGACTCCCTTTCGGTCGGCGACGTCGTGCTGGCAATCGGCAATCCCTTCGGTGTCGGCCAGACCGTGACCATGGGAATCGTCTCGGCCCTCGGCCGCTCCCAGCTCGGCATCAACACCTTCGAAAACTTCATCCAGACCGACGCGGCGATCAATCCGGGAAACTCCGGTGGCGCCCTGATCGACACCAATGGACACCTGGTCGGGATCAACGCGGCGATCTTCTCGCGATCCGGCGGATCGCTCGGCATCGGCTTCGCGATCCCGACCTCGCTGGCGCGCGAGGTGATGGAGCAGATCATTCGCAGCGGCACCGTGACCCGTGGCTGGATCGGGGTCGAGATCCAGGACATGACACCGGAACTGGCGGAGTCCTTCGGCCTCGAAGACGACCACGGCGCGCTGATCGCCGGCGTCGTCCGGGGCGGGCCGGCCGACGATGCCGGCATGCGGCCCGGCGACGTGCTGCTCGCCATCGACGGTCGTGCCATCATCGGCCCGCGGGAGATGCTGGACGTCATCTCGCGGCTGCCGCCGGGCAGCCGCAACGATTTTCACGTGCGCCGCAGCGGCCGCGAACTGGATCTCGGCGTGGTCATCGGCACACGCCCGGCGCGGGCGACGGCACGCATCGACTGAGCCGGCCTAGGAGGATGTCGGACTTGAGCGATCGTCGCGAGCCGAGTGGGAGAGCGGGGACAAATTGGGTCGGAGTTGAGGCGCGTAGCGGGACTACGTAACGAAAAGACGGCCCGATATGGACCGATGCCCCACCGGCGTAGCAGATCAGCCTCGAGTCCGACAGCCTCCTAGGCTTCGTCGCCGGCCCCCGAGGCGGCCACGTCCTTCGCCTGGGGCGTGACCGTGCGCGCGATGACGATGCCGAGTTCGTACAGCAGCCACATCGGAAGCGCCAGCATGAACTGGGAGATGACGTCCGGTGGCGTGATGACCGCTGCGACGACGAAAGCACCGACGACGACGTAGGGCCGCCCCTTTTTCAACGCATCGATATCGACGATGCCGATGCGGGTCAACATCACCACCACCACGGGCACTTCGAAGGTCAGGCCGAAAGCGAGGAACATCGTCATGACGAAGGACAAGTACTCCTCGATGTCCGGCGCCAGGTTGATGCTGGTCGGTGCGAATTCGGCGATGAACTTGAACACCCAGCCGAACACGATGAAATAGCAGAAGGCCATGCCGAGCAGGAACAGCACCGTGCTGCCCAGCACCAGGGGCAAGGCCAGGCGCTTCTCGTGGGCGTAGAGTCCCGGCGCGACGAAGGCCCACGCCTGGTACAGAACGACCGGCAGGCATAGTACGAAGGCCACCATCAGGGTGACCTTGATCGGCACGAAGAATGGCGTGACGACGCCAGTCGCGATCATCCGGGTGCCGGCCGGGAGGGTTTGCAGCATCGGCTGGGCGAGGATGTCGTAGATGTCGCCGGCCCAGAAGCTCAGCAAGGCGAACACGGCCAGTACGGTGCCCACGGCCCGCACCAGCCGGCCACGCAATTCGATCAGATGGGAAAGAAAGGTTTCCTGCACGACACTCAGGTCCGATCAGGCCGAATCGCCACGACCACGATCCTTGTCCAGGCCCAGTTCGAGCTGAGGCCCGCCCCCGGTCCGGTGCTCACCACCTGCCGCAGTCGTGTCGTGCCCTGCGGCCGCCCTGGCCTGCGCCAGCTGGGCTTCGAGTTCGGCGATGCTGGCGCGCGCATCCGCGGTGCTCTGTTCGAGCGAGGACTTCACCTCGGACACCTCGTCACGCAGGGTCGACTCGAACTGGCGCGCCGAATCCTGCATCTCCGTCTGCAGCTTCTTCAGCTCGTCGAGCTGGATCTCCCGCCGGATGTCGGACTTGACGTCCGACACGTACCGCTGCACCCGCCCGAGAACGTGGCCGACCGTACGCGCCACCTTGGGCAAGCGCTCGGGGCCGATCACGATCAGCGCCACCAGGCTGATCAGCATCAGTTCGGAAAAGCCGATATCGAACATGGTCGCGACCGGAGCGCCTCGGGGCTACCGCGTTCCGCTCTTCAGGAATGGGTCTTCTGCTTGGCCTCGCCGTCAATGGTCTGACCGGCACTGCCCTCCGAGAGCTTGCCCGGCTCGTCGTCCGACGCTTCCTTCATGCCCTGCTTGAAGCCCTTGACCGCACCGCCGAGATCCTGGCCGATGTTGCGCAGCTTCTTGGTGCCGAACACCAGCATCACGATGATCAGCACGATCAGCCAGTGCCAGATGCTAAACGAACCCATGACTTCCTCCTCAATTCCGCTTCAACATCGGCCCGACCGGTTCCGGCCCGCCGACGATGTGCATGTGCAGGTGCATCACCTCCTGTCCGCCGATCGGACCGGTGTTGATGATGACCCGAAATCCGTCCGGGCTGCCCTGCGCCTCGGCGATCCGGCCGGCCACCCCCAGCATCCTGCCGAGCAAGGCCTCGTCGCTCGGGCCGACCTGTGCCAGCGAATCGATGTGTCGACGCGGGATCACCAAGATATGGACCGGCCGCTGGGGCTGGATATCCGGAAAGGCGAGGATTTCGTCGTCTTCGTAGACCGGTTTGGCGGGAATCTCTCCCGAGGCGATCTTGCAGAATATGCAATCGGACACCGTGGTCTCCCTATTTCGCGCTTCGCGACTTCTTTTCGTCGATGCCGGAGACCCCCTCGCGGCGACGGAATTCGGCCAGCACATCGTCGACACCCAGGCCGAAATGGGAGAGCAGGATCAGCGTATGGAACCACACGTCGGTGACCTCCCAAACCAGATGCAGGCGGTCTCCATCCTTGGCCGCCATGATGGTCTCGGCCGCCTCCTCGGCAACCTTCTTGCAGATCGCGTCGGTACCCTTGGCATACAGCCCGGAAACGTACGAGGAATCCGGATCCGCCGCCTTGCGTTCGGCCAGCGTCGTTGCAACCCGGTGCAGCACTTCGATATCGATCATTTGTAAATGTCCTTTGGATCCTTGAGGACCGGTTCCACGGCTTCCCAGCGACCGTCGCCGAGCAGCTTCTGGAAGAAACAGCTTCGCCGGCCGGTATGACAAGCGATGCCGCCGACCTGTTCGATCTTCAGCAACACCACGTCGGCATCGCAATCGACGCGAATCTCCCGCACCCGCTGAACGTGCCCCGACTCCTCGCCCTTGAACCACAACTTGCGCCGCGAACGCGACCAGTACACCGCCTCGCCACTGTCGGCCGTCCGCTCCAGCGCCTCCCGGTTCATCCAGGCAAACATCAGCACCTCGCCCGAATCGGCATCCTGGGCGATCGCGGGCACCAGCCCCTGCTCGTCCCATTTGACCTCGTTGAGCCACTTGCGGGCGGCCGTCACAGCCTCACCTCGATGCCACGTGCCTGCATCAATTCCTTGGCCTCTCGCACCGTGTGCTCGCCGAAATGGAAGATGCTGGCCGCCAGCACGGCATCGGCCCGTCCTTCCGACACTCCGTCGGCCAGATGCGAGAGGCTGCCGACGCCACCGCTCGCAATCACGGGGATTCGCACCGCATCGGCCACCGCGCGCGTAAGCCCGAGGTCGAATCCACTCTTGGTGCCGTCCCGATCCATGCTGGTGAGCAGGATTTCGCCGGCACCGAGCGCCTCCACCCGACGTGCCCAATCGACGGCATCGAGGCCCGTCGGTCGGCGACCACCGTGGGTGAATACCTCCCAGCGTCCCGCTTCGACCTGCTTGGCGTCGATCGCGACGACGATGCACTGGCTGCCGACCTTGGCGCTGGCGTCGGCAACCACCTGGGGATTGTCGACCGCCGCCGTGTTGATGCTGACCTTGTCCGCGCCGGCATTGAGCAGCCGCCGTACGTCGTCCACGGTGCGTACGCCGCCGCCGACCGTGAGCGGGATGAAAACCTGCTCAGCGACCTCCTCGACGACATGGAGAATGATGTCGCGGGCGTCCGAGCTGGCGGTGATGTCGAGAAAGGTGATCTCGTCCGCGCCCTGCTCGTCATAGCGTCTCGCGATCTCGACCGGATCGCCGGCATCGCGCAATTCGACGAAGTTCACGCCCTTGACGACGCGACCCGCATTGACGTCGAGGCAGGGGATGATGCGCTTGGCGAGCATTCTCGCGTCAGCCGCCGAGTTCGTCGGCGCGCGCCTGCGCCGCCGCGAAATCGAGGGTGCCCTGGTAGATGGCGCGCCCGGTAATGGCTGCTTCGATACCTTCCTCCTCGACCGCACACAGCGCGTCGATATCTTCCATCGTGGCGATGCCGCCGCTGGCGATGACCGGAATGCGCAGCGCCCGCGCCAGCTTTACCGTAGCTTCGACATTGACGCCGGAGAGCATGCCATCGCGACCGATGTCGGTGTAGATGATGCCCTCGACGCCATAGTCCTCGTATTTGCGCGCGAGATCGACGACATCGTGACCGGTCATTTTCGACCAGCCATCGGTCGCCACCTTGCCGTCCCTGGCATCGAGGCCGACGATGATGTGTCCGCCGAAGGCGGTACAGGCATCCTGCAGGAATCCTGGGTTCTTGACCGCCGCGGTGCCGACGATCACGTAGCTGATGCCGTCGTCGAGATAGCGCTCGATAATGTCGAGATCGCGGATGCCGCCGCCGAGCTGGACCGGAATCTCGTCGCCGACCTCGGCAACGATCGCCTTGATCACCGGCTCGTTTTTCGGCTTGCCGGCAAAGGCGCCATTGAGGTCCACCAGGTGCAGTCGGCGGGCGCCGGCATCGACCCAGTGGCGGGCCATGGCGACCGGGTCTTCGGAAAATACGGTGGCATTATCCATCTCGCCCTGCTTTAGGCGAACACAATGGCCGTCCTTGAGATCGATGGCGGGAATCAGAAGCATTGCGGGAAACCGGATGAGGAAGTTCTGGGTGTGTGCGCGATGAAGCGCTCAGGGTTGCCAGGCGAGAAAGTTGCGCAACATCTGCAGACCGGCGTCGGCGCTCTTCTCGGGATGGAATTGAACCGCGAAGATATTAGCCCTAGCCACCGCACTGGTAAAGAGCAGCCCGTAACCGGTCTCGCCGGCGGCCAGGTCGGCATCCCGCGGATCGACATAGTAGCTGTGAACGAAGTAGAACCGGGCATCGTCCGCAATACCCGCCCAAAGGGAGTGTGGCTTGAGCTGGCGCACCCGGTTCCACCCCATGTGAGGCACTTTCAAGCGACTGCCGTCGGCGGCATGCATGGCAGCGTCGGGAAAGCGCCGGACTTCGCCGGCGAACACGCCAAGGCCGCCGACATCGCCTTCCTGGCTGTGCTCGAAGAGCATCTGCTGGCCGATGCAAATGCCGAGAAACGGCTTGCTCGACGCGGCCTCGACGATCGCGGCACGCAACCCACGCCGCTCGAGCTCCCGCATACAGTCGGGCATCGCCCCCTGGCCGGGGAACACCACCCGGTCGGCGTTCGACACGTCACCCGGGTCGGAGGTCACACGGACATCGATGCCGGCACCGGCGACATGCTCGACCGCCTTCTGCACCGAGCGGAGGTTTCCCATCCCGTAGTCGATGACGGCGACCTTGTTCATGCTGGCATGCTCATCGGAAAACTGTCGCTTCGAACAATGCGCGCTCGGTCACGCTAGAGCGTGCCCTTGGTGGAAGGAATGCTGTCGGCCAGGCGAGGGTCCGGCGTCACCGCCATGCGCAGCGCGCGACCGAAGGCCTTGAACAGGGTCTCGCACTGGTGATGGGCATTGCTGCCACGCAGGTTATCCGCGTGCAAGGTCACCAGCGCATGATTGACGAAGCCCTGGAAGAATTCATGGACGAGTTGCGTGTCGAGCTCCCCGATCGCCGCGGCCGTGAAATCCACCTCGAAGACCAGACCGGGACGGCCGGAGAGGTCGACCACCACCCGTGACAGCGCTTCGTCGAGCGGGACGTAGGCATGACCGTAACGGGTCAGGCCCTTCTTGTCGCCGACCGCACGTGCGAACGCCTGGCCGATCGCGATGCCGACGTCTTCGACGGTGTGGTGGCCGTCGATGAAGAGATCACCCTGCGCCTCGACTTCGAGGTCGAAGGCACCATGGCGCGCAATCTGGTCCAGCATGTGGTCGAAGAAGCCGATGCCGGTCTGCAGTCTGGAGACGCCCTTCCCGTCCAGATCGAGCGTCACCCGGATCTGGGTTTCCAGCGTGTTGCGGGTGATTTCGGCTTGCCTCATGGCGCTGCGACGGGGCGCTCACCCCGGATTGCGGTATGGCCCGCCATGATAGCATTTCAGCTGCTTCGCGATCATCGCGCACACCCCCGTGAGTTCCGAGATGAGCAGATTCTGGAGTGCCGTCGTCCATGGCCTGACCCCCTACGTGCCGGGCGAGCAGCCCAAGGTGGACGGCCTCGTCAAACTCAACACCAACGAGTGCCCCTACCCGCCGTCACCGGCAGTGGTAAGCGCGATTCGCGACGAACTCGGAGCGGACGGTGCGCGCCTGCGGCTCTACCCCGACCCGGAAAGCGAAGCGCTCAAGGCCGCGATTGCCGCACACCACGGGCTGCGGCCCGCCGAGGTGTTCGTCGGCAACGGCTCGGACGAGGTGCTGGCCCATATCTTCATGGGACTGCTCGACCACCACCAGGCCATCCTCTTCCCGGACATCACCTATAGTTTCTACCCGGTGTATTGCGCCCTGTATGGCATCGCCCACCGCGCGGTGCCCTTGTCGCCAAGCTTCGAGATCCGACCGGACGACTACCGCGAGGCCAACGGCGGCGTCATATTCCCGAACCCGAATGCGCCGACGGGCCGGCTGCTGGCACTCGACGCCGTCGAGCGCATCGTCGCCGGCAGCCCCGATTCGGTGGTCGTGGTGGACGAAGCCTACGTCGATTTCGGCGGCCGCTCGGCAGCCGCCCTGGTGCCCGAGCACGCCAATCTGGTGGTCGTCCACACGCTATCGAAGTCGCGTTCCCTGGCAGGCCTGCGGATCGGCTACGCGCTTGCCCAGCCGCCTCTGATCGAAGGCCTCCTGCGGGTCAAGAACAGCTTCAATTCCTATCCGCTCGATCGCCTGGCGCAGCAGGCGGCCATCGCCGCACTGGCGGACGAGGCCTGGTTCGACCAGTGCCGGCAGCGGGTCATCGCAAGCCGGGAGCGCACCAGCAAGGCGCTGGCCGCACTCGGATTCGAGGTCTTGCCCTCCGCCGCCAATTTCGTCTTTGCCCGCCATCCGGGCCACAGTGGTGCGAGTCTCGCGGACGGGCTGCGCCGGCGCCGGGTGGTGGTGCGCCACTTCGCCCGCCCGCGGATCGAAGACTTCCTGCGCATCACGATCGGCACCGACGACGAGTGCGACGCACTGCTCGACGCCCTGCGCGACATGGGCCTCGGCTGAGCCCCCGCCGGCAGGGCAGCGGCCGGCGCTACGAGCCCGTCAACAGGCGCCGCACATCGGCGGCGATGCGTGCCGGCTCCGCGCCGTGCTTGAAGTACAGCCGCAACCGCCCTGCCGGATCGAACAGGTAGAGACCGGCCGAGTGATCGACGGTATAGCGACTTCCCGAGACGTCGCCCGACTTGCGATGGAACACGCGGAAATCCTTCGTCACCCGCTCGGTCTCTTCAGCGCTGCCGTACAGGCCGATGAAGCGCGCGTCGAACAGCGGCATGTAGGCAGCCAGCAATTCCGGTGTGTCGCGCTCGGGATCGACGGTGATGAAGATCACCTGCAGGCGTTCGGCGTCCTCGCCGAGCAGCTCCATCACCGCGGCCATCTGCGAAAGCGTCGTCGGGCACACGTCCGGACACTGCGTGTAGCCGAAGAAAACCGCCACCGCGCGGCCGGTGAAGTCGGCCAGGCTGCGACGCTTGCCGCCGGGATCGGTCAGCGAAAACCCTTTGGCGTAGTCCGCACCGGTGATGTCGGTGCCATGGAAGGCGGCCTTCGGCGGTCCACCGTCGCAGGCCGCCACACACAGCAACGACAACACCACGGCCAGCAGGCGGACGCTCATTGCAGCGGCAGGTAGTGGTCGATCAACAGTGCCGCGAAGAGGGCAGCCAGGTAAACGATCGAGAAGCGGAAGGTGCGGCGCGCCAGGGTATCGCTGTAGTCGCGCCACATCGACCAGGCCCTGCGCAGGAACATGGCGCCGAGCACGACCGCGCAGGCCAGATAGAGCATTCCGCTCATCCGCGTCGCAAACGGCAGCAGGGTGACGCCGAACAGCACCAGGGTATAGAGGAGGATCGACAACCGGGTGAATTCCGGGCCATGGGTCACCGGCAGCATCGGCAGACCGGCGCGGGCGTAGTCGGCGGTTCGGTACAGCGCCAGCGACCAGAAATGGGGCGGTGTCCACGCGAAGATGATGAGAAACAACAACAGGGCGTCGGCGCTCACCTCGCCACTTACCGCGGCCCAGCCCAGCACCGGCGGCATCGCACCGGAGGCGCCGCCGATGACGATGTTCTGGGGCGTGCGAGGCTTGAGCAAGACCGTATAAATCACCGCGTAGCCGACAAAGGTGGCCAGGGTCAGCCACATCGTCAGCGGGTTCACCGCCTGATGCAGCACCAGCAGGCCGAACCCGCCCAGCGCCGCGGCGAACAGCAGGGTCTCGCCCGAGCCGAGTTCGCCGCGAGGCAGAGGACGAGCACGGGTGCGGGCCATGCGGGCGTCGAGGCCCTGTTCGATGAGACAATTGATCGCCGCGGCAGCCCCGGCGACGCAGGCGATGCCGACGGTCGCCGCAAACACCACCGAAGCCGCCGGCAGGCCCTCGGGAACCGCGAGGAACATACCGATGACCGCGCAGAACACGATCAGGCTGTTTACTCGCGGCTTGGTCATGACATAGAAGCTCTTGAGCTTGTGGGCACCCCACCATCCGTCAAGCGTAAGCGTTCGCATTGCTGCTCCCTTGCACCGGCTGCAACGCGGGGTCGCGCACCAGGGCGTGATTGATTGTCACCAGCACCAGCAGCAACAGGGCTGCACCGGCGTTGTGGGCCACCGCCAGCGGCAGCGGCAGACTCATCAGGACATTCGCGACCCCGAGCCCGAGCTGGGCGACGAGCGCCGCCGTCAGCGCCACGGCATGCCGGCGCAGCGGCCGACGGCGCGCCAGCAGCAGCGCCAGCAGCAAGAGGTAGCTGCCCGCCACCAGTGCCCCCACACGGTGGGTCCAGTGGATCGCGGTCAAGGCCTGCTGCGACAGCAGTTCACCGTCGGCATCCATGCCCAGTTCCCGAACCACGTGAAAGGCGTTGGCGAAGTCGGTATCGGGCAGCCATTCGCCGTGGCAACGGGGGAAATCCTGGCAGGCCAGGGCCGCGTAATTGGTGCTGGTCCAGCCGCCGAGCGCAATTTGGGCCGCCAACAGCACCAGGCCGAGACGAGCCGCGCCGAGCAACCCGGCGGGCACCCGATGGCGCCCGCTGGAAGACGCCCGAAGACCCAGCCAGGCCAGCAATGCCAGGGTGGTCAGTCCGCCCAGCAGGTGCCCGCTGACGATTGCCGGCTTGAGCAGCAGGGTCACGGTCCATTTGCCCAGCAAGCCCTGGAAGACTACGACGCCGACCAGCGCCGTAGCGACCAGGGGGGCACTGCCCGGTTCGCGCCGCTTGCGCCACGACTGGATAGCGATCGCGATGATCAGCAGCCCGAGGCTTGCGGCCAGATAGCGATGGATCATTTCCTTCCAGGCCTTGGGCAGACTGACCGGGCCACCGGGCTGCAGCGACTCGGCCTGCTGGATCTGGGGCGCCGCATGAGCCGGTGTGGCATGGCCGTAGCAGCCAGGCCAGTCGGGGCAGCCGAGCCCGGCATCGGAAAGCCGGACGTAGGCGCCGAAAACGACCACCAGCAGGGTCAGGCCGAGGGCCCCCAGGATCATTCGTCTGAGTGTGTTCATCCGGTTTGCGAGTATTTCAGCAACCGCCCCAGGTCGCGAATCATGCGCTTCGGATCGGGATCGGCGGGAAACTTCATCATCAGATTGCCGAGCGGATCGAGCAGCAGTACACGCTCGAAGCCGGGTAGTCCGCTCAGGGCGCCGGCATCCACGTCGGCCACGATCAAGCCGTCGTGCTCGGCCAGCAGCCCCTCACGCGGCGGCTGGTCGCCGGTGCGCAACCACAGGCGCTCGACCCGGTCCATGTGCTCGCCCTGGGCGGTTCGCACCTGCCGCATGTAATACAGCGCCTGTTCACAGGCCGCATCGCACGCGCCATCGGAGGCATAGACCAGCGTCCAGCGGCCGCGGACCTCGGGTACCTTTGAGACCACTGGCGCCGGCATCGGGGTCAGCGGGATCAGCTCGCCATAATTGACCTGGTCGCTCGGACGCCAGAAATAGTAGGCGACGTAGGACGCCACCACCGGCAGCGTACACACCAGCGCCAACAGCACCAAGGTCGAACGAGCGCTACGCCGGGCGGCCATTTCGTACCCTGCGCCAACCGAAGAAGCCCGTCAGGCCGGCCGCCAGCGCCGCCAGCCCGAACCACTGGAAAGCGTAGCCCTGATGCCGCTCGATGCCGGCATCCGGTCGCGGCCAGTCGCGCACCAGGCCGTCGCCGAGCTCGCCGGTCTGCATCAGGACCCACGTAGCCACCGGACGATCGAGCAGCGCGGCGATCTCGTGCGGAATCAGATTCTGGCGCAGGCGGCTGTCGGCGAGGTCCGCCGCGAGACGGAACGGTTCGGTCTCTGGCTCCCGCACCACACCGATGACATCGACGACACCCTTCGGCGGCGGCGCAATCGAGGGAAGTTGCCGTCGGTCGCCGCCGGCCGCGAGCCAGCCGCGATTGACCAGCACGGTGCGGCCATCCTCGAGTTCGAAGCCCCCCACCACGTGATAACCGGGCTGTCGCCGGTAGCCGCGGTTGTCGATCAGCACCGGATCCGTAACCAGCCAGCGTCCGCGCAGGACCATGCGGCGCCAGTTTTGCGGCCGCTCGCCTGCCGCCAGCATTTGTGCCGGTGCCTCGGCGCGCCCGTCGATCAAGTGCTGCAATTCGGTCTTCTCGCCGGCACGGCGCAGTTGCCACTGACCCAAGAGAATCCCGGCCACGGCAACCGCGATGCCGGCAACATAAGGCAGCAACGAAGACAAGCTGCGCGTTCGCATCACCGATCCTCGCCGGCTGTATTCGAACGGCAGAGGGGATTAGACTGGACGTCACCGATCTGGAGAGTCCCCGTGCGAATCGTCGTCATCCTGCTACTGCTGCTGATCGTCCTGAGCCTCGGCTCGGCGCTGCTCTTTCTGCTTCGCGACCGCGGCAGCGGTACACGCACGGTGCGCGCACTGGCACTGCGGGTCGGTCTGTCGATATTCCTGTTCATCCTGCTGATGGCCGGTTATGGCACCGGCCTGATCACCCAGCGGCTATAGCCAATAAACGACGACGAACAGGAACAGCCAGACGACGTNNNACGAAGTGCCAGTACCAGGCGGCGGCTTCGAAGGCGAAGTGCCGGTGGGGCGTGAAGTGCCCGGCGACCGAGCGGAACAGCATCACCGTCAGCATGATCGCGCCGATCGTCACGTGCAGGCCGTGGAAGCCGGTCAGCATGAAGAAGGTCGAGCCATAGATGCCGGTGGTGAGCTTGAGGTTCATCTCGCCGTAGGCATGGATGTACTCGTAGGCCTGGAAGCCGAGGAAGATCACGCCGAGCAGGACGGTCAGGGCCAGACCGTTGATCAACTGGCTGCGGTTCTCCTTCAGCAGTCCCCAGTGCGCCCAGGTCAGGGTCGCTCCCGAAGTCAGCAGGATCAGCGTGTTCAGCGCCGGAATGCCCCACGCCGCCATCGGCGTGAACGCTTCCTCGACGATGGGGCCGGCGTTCGGCCAGGTCGGCTGGAAGCCAGGCCACAGCAACGCGTTGTCTGCGTCCCCCAACCACGGCAGGCCGATCGACCGCACGTAGAACAGGGCACCGAAGAAGGCGGCGAAGAACATCACTTCGGAGAAGATGAACCAGCCCATCGACCAGCGGAAGCTCTTGTCCACTTTGCGGCCGTAGCTGCCGCCCTCGGATTCGCGCACGACCTGCCCGAACCAGCCGAACAACATGTAGACCAGCACCAGGAAGCCAGCCAGCACCATCCAGTTGCCGGGCGAAACGCCGTTCAGCCACATCACCGCACCGCCCCCCATCAGCAGCAGGGCGATCGAGCCGAAGATCGGAAACCGAGACGGCTCCGGTACGAAATAGTGGTCGGAAGCGTGGCCCATCTTGATGTCTCCCAAAATTTCAGCTTTCAAACCGGATGGATTGCCAACCGGCATGTGGAACCAGCGCACGTCGTGGCGCCAGTCAGGCGGGTACCACCCACTTGACCACGGCCACCAGCACGAGCACGAAAATCACCCCTCCCAGCAGACCCGCGACAACCACCGCACGCGGGTCCAGCGACCGGGCGTCGTTCTGATAGTCCTGCCGCCTGCGCACACCGACGAAGGACCACAACACCGCCCGCATCGTCGCCAGGAAACCAGCGCGTGGCTCTGTCATCAACCCGCACCTCCGCCATCATTGCCGCCAGTGGCGTGGGTGCCGGCCACTTCGAAGAAGGTGTAGGACAGGGTCACGGTACCGACGTCGGCCGGCAGGTCGGCATCCAGCACGAAGACCACCGGCATGACCCGGCGCTCGTTGGCCTCCAGAGTCTGCCGCGAGAAACAGAAGCAGTCGAGCTTTTGCACGTGGGCACCGGCGATACGCGGGCCGTAACTCGGAATCGCCTGGCCGGCAACGGCATAGTCGCGGGTGTTGATCACCTCGAACGCGACCTGCACGAGTTCTCCCGGATGGACCCGAACCGAGCGCTCCAGCGGGCGGAACTGCCATGCCAGGTCGTGAAGGTTGGTGTCGAACTCGATGGTGACCGTGCGCGAGGGATCCACCTGGGTGTTGACCACCTCGCCGTCGCGTCGCCCGAGGTCGTTGATGCCCGCGACCTCGCAGATCTTCTCGTAGAAGGGCACCAGCGCGAAGCCGAAGCCGAACATCGCGATCGCGCCCACCACGAGGCGCACCAGCATCGCTCGATTGTCGCTCGCCTGGCTCATAGGCCGAACAGCGCCACCTTGACCATGATGCCGGCGAAAAACGCTCCGGCGATCGTCAGCAGCACCAGGGCAGTACGCAGATTGCGGCGCTTCGGCGGCTCGACGGCCATCTCCATCTCAACGCACCACCGGTGCTTCTTCGAAGGTGTGGTGGGGCGCCGGCGACGGTACGGTCCATTCCAGGCCCTCTGCCGCCTCCCAACTCCTGGCGGCGGCCCGTTCGCCGCCCCGCGCACACTTGACCACGGCGAGCACGAACAGCAGTTGCGACAGGCCGAAGCCGAAGGCGCCGATCGTGGCAATCGCATTGAAGTCGGCGAACTGCAGGCCGTAATCGGGAATCCGTCGCGGCATGCCGGCCAGCCCCAGGAAGTGCATCGGGAAGAAGGCCAGGTTGAAGAACACGATCGAGCACCAGAAGTGCCACTTGCCGATCTTCTCCGAAGGCATGTGCCCAGTCCATTTCGGCAGCCAGTAGTAGGCGCCGGCGAACAGCGCGAACAAGGAGCCGGCCACCAGCACGTAGTGGAAATGGGCCACCACGTAGTACGTATCCTGAACCTGGATGTCGATCGGCGCGATGGCGCAGATCAGACCGGTGAAGCCGCCCATCGTGAACA
>JAGRFZ010000226.1 GCA_020445785.1 Rhodocyclaceae bacterium | reverse complement strand
CGAGACCGCACCGGCGAACGTGCGGCCGCTGCGCAAGAGCGTTACCGCCGCCTGACGGCTTCAGGCAAGCGGGGCACTCCCGGCGCAGCAACGCAGGGGGCCCCTTCCCACAATTGCCTACATTGGAGGCAACCATGAGCAAAGACAGTATCCCAGAAACCCCGCAGGCGATGACCGTCGACCAACTGCGCAAACAGATGCGCGAGATCGATCGCGCAAGTCAGGAGAACTTCGACCGGATCGAGACGCTGTGCGTGATCGTCAAGCGCTCGATCAACAAATGCGAAACGGCGGAACTCGAGACCGTGTTCGACATGATCCGCGATGCCGCGACCTTGGGCTCCAACATGATCAACGGCATGGCCCAGGAGTGCGGCGCGAACTACCGTGCGGAACGCTGGGTGCCGGCGACCGGAGGGTACGAGCATGCCTAAGGCCAAAGACACCGCGCCGACCACCGCGCCGGAAAGAACGGCGAGCGCGCGCAATACGTACGAAGTCTTCCATCTGCTCGCCCGCGCGGGATTGGACCGCCTCAACGTCGACGAACTGACGGCGCTTTCCGGTGCCACAGAAATTGCCGAGAACGAGGCCGAGCGGCTCGCCAAAGTGTGCGATGGAATCGCGTGCCTCGTGTCCAACGACGGGCAGTGCTCCCCACAGTCTGGCAACTTTCAGCATCCAGACGCCGTTTTCGATTTGCTGTGCTCGGTGTCGCAAGGGTTGAACACCATAGCGGCACTGATCCACGTCGGATCGGAAGCCGACTACCTCGCGCGGACGATGCGGCAGGCCGAGCAGGCTTGAGCACCACACGCCCGGCTCCGGCCGGGCAAGATCATGCCGCCCCTATCCTTTGGCCGGGCGAAAAGCCGGACACCTTCGCCGGCCTGGGGCGGCACCCCGACGAAGGGCGCTTGAAGGGGCGTAGATGGAAGCGAAGGACTGCGACGCAGACTACTGGAGTGAGCGCCAATGGATGGGCGCCGTTGGGGAATGGTTCGATGGTGACCCGACCGCGCTGGCCGGCATGATCCTCAAGCTTCGCGAGATCCCTGATGATGTGCGCCAGTTTCTGGCCGATCTCGCGTCGGGGAAAGTGTCACGTGGAAAGGGTGGTCGACCCGAGGAACGTAGCGGGCGGGTCGAGCGTTCGATTGTCGCTGCGGTATTCGGCGAGTGGGACCGCCGAAAGTCCCTATCCCTCCCGAGTCCAAAGGACGAAGCAATTGCGAGCGTCGCCGGATTGCGTGGCGAACCCGAGGGCGCAATACGCGGCATCGTCAATCGGTCGCACGCGCGCGGGATCACGTTCGAACGCTGGAAGGCGTGGGGGCGACCAGGCTGGAAGATCACAAAACCTGATTAGGTTATGTGATCGCCATACTCGATGCGCGCTCACATAGTTCCGAACACTCGTTGAAAAGGAGTGTTCGGAATGGAAGACAAGGCTCCCCGCCGCTACACGACCGCTGAAGCCGCCGAAGTCGTGCGCTACGCGCAGCAGACCCTCCGCCGCAGCCTTTGCTGTGACGGCCATTTCCACGGAATTCGTCCCTTCAAGCTTCCCGGCGGCCGGCTCCTTTGGCCGGCGGACGAAATCGACGACCTCGCCACGGGCAAGGCCCGCGAACAGGCTGCCGCCTGATCGGGGCGCCGGATGACGGGAACCTTGCCACCATTCGGGCGCGCGGTCGCCGAACTCCGCCGGCAGGGGAGATGCCCGGTCTCGGGCACGGTGCTGGTGCTGGTCGATCACTGGCCCGAAACCCGACCCGAGCGAACCAGCTATCCGCGAGTCGTCTTGCCGGCGGACGCCGGCCCTGACGCAATCGACTGGAGCTTCCTGACCGGCCTGGACGCCGTCGTTGTGGCCTATCCAACCCTGACCGGCCGGGAACGCCTGCGCGCCTTGCTGCGCTGCCTGCTGGCGGCCGAGCCGGTACGCCTGCTGGTGGCCGACCGTGAGCGATCCCGAATTCATTGGATCAAGTCCGCCGGCCGCGGCGTGGAGTTCCAACCATGAATGCCCCTGACATTCACAGGCCGCGCTATGGTGATCGACCGCGGGCAATCGAGTACGTCAGCGGCATCGCCTGCGTGCGCGACGGTGACGAAATCGAGTTGCCACTGCTGACGCTCGATGATCTGCGCGAGTTGCCGGCACTGAAGTCGTGCATCAAGGGCGTACTGCCAACCGTCGGCCTGGCCGCAGTGGCTGGCCCGAGCGGAAGCGGAAAGACCTTCCTGATTGCGCACATGATGCTGAGGGCCGGCGCTGGCGAGCCCTGTTTCGGGCATCGGGTGCCGAGAGCGTCGCGGTGGGTCTACGTTGGTCTGGAAGGACGCAGCGGGCTTCCCAATCGCATGCGGGCTCACGCTGCCACCTACGGCGAGCAGGGATTCGAGAACGTCCGATTCGCAACTGAGCCGCTGCAGATCACGAGCCCTGCCGATCTCGAGCGGCTGATTCGCGCGGTTCGCGACTTCAGCGCCGGGGTGGTGGTGATCGACACCCTGAACGCCGCTGCACCCGGCCTGGACGAGAACGCATCGGCCGACATGGGGACGATGATCGAGGCCGCCAAGCGCCTGCAGGCCGCAATCGACGGGCTGGTCATTCTGGTGCATCACACGGGCAAGGATGTGTCCCGAGGTCTGCGCGGGCACTCGAGCTTGTTCGCGGCTCTTGACGTGGTGATCGAAGTCACCCGCGACGATGCCCGGCGCAGTTGGCGCCTGGCGAAGTCCAAGGATGGCGCCGACGGCGACGAACACCCGTTCCGGCTGCGCGTTGTCGAACTCGGAGAGGACGACGGCGGCGACCCGATCACGAGCTGCGTGGTCGAACCTGCCGAGCGGGCCGAGGGTAGCGTGCGCGCCGCAAAGGTGCCGACCGGTGGCAATCAACGCCTGATCTATGACGCGCTGCGCGAGCTGCTCCAAGATGCCCGCACCTTCGGCGAAGGGGGGGCGCCGCCGACCCGGCCATGCCTGCGCCTAGAGGACGCCATCGCCGCAACCCGCGACCGCCTGACGGTCGAGTCGGAGCGGAAGACGGAGCGTGCGAGACAAGCGTTCGCCGGGCTCATCAATCGCGGCGTGATCCGCCACTGCGACGGCTGGGTGTACCTGTCATGAACCCCCGAAATCCCCCGAAATCCCCGAATCGGGGTTCTCCGGTCCCCGAAAATCCCCGCGCCCCCTTTAGGGGGCGGGGGAAATCGGGGGGAAACGGGGAGGTTCTATGAACCCGACCCGCCGCCAAGTCGAAGCCGCGCTGAGGTTCCTTGCCTGCGAACCGCCGACGCCGCCCCGCATGTCCTGCACCTGGCGCATCCACTGGCTGGCGATTGAGCCGACCGTCAGACGCTATCAGGAAGCGGTCCCGCTATCGCGCGTGCTCGCCGAGCACCACGGGGCTATCGCGGCCGAGCCGCTGAGTTCCCGCCCCGCTGCCGAGCCCAAGAGGCCGGCTCCTACCGCACCGGCTCGGCTGGCGGGGCACCCCACTTCCAAGCCCTCGGGCACCGCAGCCGGCCGGTCGCCGGCATCTCTGGAGAACTGCAACCATGACACGAACTGAAGCTGAAGCAGCCCGTGCAGCTGCTGGCGCCGCATACCAGGCGGCGTGGACCGCACTGATCGACGCAGCCGTCGAGCTTGGCGGGCATGACGCCCTGCTGGCGAACGCCCATGCATTTCCCGATGACGGCCCTCCACCGCCGCACTTCCACACCACCACCTTCGATCTCGGGATCCAGCACGGCGAGTACGCCATCCCTGTTGCCAAGATCGGCGACCGCATCAACGAGCGAGCCGCTGAACTGCTCGCGGCGCAACCGCAAGTCTGACACTGGAGACTCGAGATGGACCACGAAATCAAACTGAAGATCGCCAGCCACACCGTCACCCGGCCCGACTCACCGGGCTTCGATGAAAGCCCGGTCGGCGTGGCTGCCGCCGTTGCGGTCGACGCGCTGAACGAGGCAACCGCGGCCCGGCAAGCCGTACTCAACGATCCGTTGCTGTCCAACGAAGGCAAGCGCCGCAAGATCGTTCCGATCGAGGATGCGCTTTGGACCACGTACGGCCGTCAGGCGGAGGCAGTCACGGCGTTCGGTCAGGCAGCCGACGCTCGCGAGGCGCACCTTTACCGCCTGCTGCCGGTCGCCCCGGACCCGGCGATGACGCCCTACGACATCGCGCTGGACGCCGAGACGCGCGGCTGGTGGCGGGGGCTGGACGCCGACGGCCGCAGCAAGGCGTTGAAGGCGATCCGTGCCGACGACAAGGCACATGCCGGCGCGATCCGTGCGCTGCTGCGTACGCCGGTCCCGCTCGACCTGGCGGACCACGAGACGCGCATTCTCCGGGAGATGTTCGAAGACTCGCGTCGCCTGGCGAATCCCGAGGAGGCCGCCCGTGTCGACATGGATCGCGAACACCTGGCGATCGCCGAGCGGCTGATCGCCCAGATCCGAGGAATCGGCTTCGCCGCGCTGCCAGACTGGAACGCCGGCCGGCTGCTGACCTTCCTGCTCGACAAAGGCATGGATTCGGCCGCAGTCGCCATCTTCGGCGCCGCGGACGTTGCCAAGGCGCAGCAACAGCGCAAGGCGCGCGCGAGGGTGCAGAAGCTGGCAGCGTAGGCGGGCGATAGATGGCCGATCCTGACGACCAATTCAGCGGCGGTGACCGCGCCAGTGCCGGGGAACGGGCGACCCCCACCCCCCGGCGGGTGCGCTGCCCGTTGCGCACGCAGGGCGAGATCGGCGACGAGTTGGCCCGGCTGTACCGGCGGGCGCGGGCTGGCGAGGTCGACGTACAGGATGCCGGCCGGATGGCTTACATCCTGAGCCTGCTGGCGAAAGTCCGCGCGGCTGTCGACCTGGAGCGCCGCATTGAAGCCCTGGAGGCACAGCAATGACATTCAGCTTGGACCTAAGGCGCTTCGCCGAGAAGGCGAACCGATCGCTCGACACCGAAGTTCGAGGCATTGTTCTCGAGTTGACCGACGACGTTGTCCTTCGAAGCCCGGTGGACACCGGCCGTTTCCGGGATGCCTGGACGATCGAAGGCTTGTGGCAACCCGGCGCCATGCCGCGGTCGGGATCGGTCTGGATCGTGAATCCGATGGACTACGGTCCCAGGCTCGAATACGGCTACTCGAAGCAGGCCCCGCACGGCATGGTGCGGCTGGCGCTTCAGCGCATCGTGTCGAAGTACGGCACCTGACACGCCACGGAGGCAGCGCCATGAACTTGAAAACCAGAATTGCCAAGCTGGAGCAGCGCAGGGCGGGCGCGGAAGTGCCGCTGCCCGGCCTGCTCGTGATGCCCGGCGAGACGCTGGACGCGGTCAAGGCCCGCTTCGAACGGGAGCGCGGCTACCCGCCGCCGCCCGGGTGCCCGGTGCTGATCATTGGCGTGACGGATGCGCGAATCCGGCCAGACCCGGACTGATCATCGCGCGACGCAGAGCGACCCGGCTTCGGCCGGGTTTTTCGTTCTTGCACTTACAAAGTGCGTACACAGCCGGCGCGAAAGACAAATGGCTTACAGCGAATTGCCGTAAGCCATTGATTATTTGGTGGGCCCTGCGGGACTCGAAC
>JAGRFZ010000149.1 GCA_020445785.1 Rhodocyclaceae bacterium | reverse complement strand
CGATCACCCCGGCGTTGTCGATGATGCCGGCGTGGATCGAGCCGGCGACGGTGCCCTGGTTGGTGAGCGTCCCCGAGACCACCAGATCGTCTTCGATCAGCCCTCGGTTGGTGAGATCGGCGGCGCGCACGTTGCCGCTGATCTGGCCGGCGTTGTCGAGGGCGTTGGCGGCGCTGGCACCGCCGGCCAGGGTGCCGGCGTTGTCGATGTCCTGCCCCTCGGCCAGCCCTTCGATCGTGCCGTGGTTGGACAACGTGTGGGTGGCGCGCGCGCCTTGCCCGATCCAGCCGTGGTTGCCGAGGTCGGCGGCGTTGGCGCCGCCGTGGATATCGCCGCGATTGGTGAGCGCGCCGGTGGCGCTGGCCGAGCCGCCGACGGTGCCGTCGTTGGTGAGACGCGAGCCGGCGTGGGCGGCGCCGACAATGGTGCCGTGATTGGTCAGCGCGTCGCGGCTGTCAGCGGCGCCGCCGATCAGGCCCGCCGAGCCGTTGCTCAGGATACCGGCGGCGGCATCCCCGCCGATGTGGCCGCGATTGTCCAGGCTTGCGGCCGCATGAGCGTTGCCGGCGACGAAACCGCTGTTGTCGAGCACCCTCGCGCCGGCGTTGCCGCCGATCGCACCACGGTTGGCGAGGCGTGCGCCGGCGCTGGCCGTGCCGCCGATGCGGCCCTGATTGGACAGATTGTGGCTGGCCCTGGCGCTGCCACCGATGCGGCCGCCATTGCCGATGTCCCGTGCCCGTGCGCTGCCGCCGATCCATCCGCCGTTGGTGAGGCGCTGGCCGGCCCTGGCGTTGCCCCGGATGCGACCCTGATTCACCAGCGCCTCCCCGGCCGAGGTGTTGGCGCCGATCGTGCCGAAGTTCGCCAGACGGGTGTCGGCCGCGGCATCGCCGCCGATGCTGCCGCGATTGGTCAGGGTGCCGGCACGCACATCCTGCTCGATCAGGCCTTCGTTTACCAGGGCCTCGAGGGCTTCGGCCGAAGTCGCCATCCGCCCGCGGTTGGTGACCGTGCCGGCACGCACGCCGCCAAAGATGGTTCCATCATTGACGAGCTTGGCCTCGGCACTGGCCGTACCGGCGATGTCGCCCGCGTTGACGATGTTCGTCGCCGTCGCGTCTCCGCCGATGACACCGCGGTTCACAATGACGCCAGCGCCGGCATCTCCTCCGATCAGCCCTTCGTTCTCGAGCGCGGTGACGGCTTCCGCGGAAGTGGCCAGCACGCCGCCATTGGCGACAACGTTCGCGTGGGCACTGCCAAACACCAGGCCTTGGTTGGCAAGCCCGTGCTCGGTCCGGGCATCACCCGCGATGATGCCGCGATTGGTGAGGCGCTGTCCGGCGCTTGCCGAGCCCTGGATTTCGCCGTCATTGGCGATCGTCACGGCACTCGCGTCGCCGCCGATCAGACCTTCGTTGACCAAGGCCTCGACGGCTTCGGCCGAAGTGAAGAGCACACCACGGTTGGCGATGTTCGTCGCCTGCGCCCGCCCGACCACGACGCCCTCGTTGACCAGCGAGCGGTCGGCGCGGGCGTCGCCGCCGATTTCCCCTCGATTGTCGAGCGTCGCGGCTTCGGCATTGCCCACGACGACGCCGTCGTTCGACAGCGAGGCGGCCCGGACATCTCCGCCGATCAGGCCTTCGTTGCGCAGGGCCTCGACCGCTTCGGCCGAGGTCGAAAGCACACCGCGATTGACGATGCGTGTGCCGGTCGCCGCGCCGGTGATACGGCCGTCGTTGTCGAGGTCTCCCCCCGCCTGGACAGAGCCGTCGATGTCGCCTCGGTTGGTGATCGTCGCTGCGCTCGCATTGCCGGCGATCACGCCCAGGTTGGCGAGACCATCGCCGGCGCTTGCGTCACCGAACACGATGCCGCGATTGTCGATCACACCGGCGCGGGCGTCGCCGCCGATCGAACCGGCGACTCCGTTCACCAGGATGCCCCCCGCGTAGGCGTCGCCGAATATCAGGCCGACATTTGCGAGACTGCCCGCGGCGACCACGGAACCGCCGATCTCGCCGAGATTCAGGAGATCGGTGGCGAAGGCGGCCCCGTCGATCGTGCCGCTGTTGGTGAGCTGGGTGCCGGCGATGGCATCGGTCGTGATCCGCCCGCTGTTGAACAGTCCTGCGCGCGAATGGACGCCACCGTCCAGCAAGCCCTCGTTGACGATGTCGGTCGCCTGCACGAAGCCTCGGATGCGGCCGGCATTGACGAGGGTGTCGACCGCGCTTGCGCTTCCCGCGATGGTGCCACCGTTATCGATCTCCGTAGCCCGAGCGCCACCGGCGATATGGCCGTAGTTGGCAAGGCGGACGCCGGCATGGGCGTCACCGGCGATGGTTCCGCTGTTGTGCAGATTGCTGCCGGCATTGGCCGAGCCGACGATCGTTCCCGCATTGGCGAGATCGCGCCCGGCACGGGCGGCGCCGCCGATGGTGCCGTGATTGTCGAGCCGGTTCGCTGCGCGGGCTCCGGCGTCGATGCGTCCTCGGTTGTCGAGGTCGGCACCGCTGGCTGCATCGCCCTGGATGCGACCGCTGTTGCCCAGGCTTCCGCCGCTGCTGACCGGGCCGGTGATCCACCCCGAGTTGTCCAGGATTCCGCGGACGGTGACCCGGGTCGCGACGCCTGCGCCAATGCCGCCGGCGCTCTTCAGGGAGCCCGCGTCGATCCAGGTCGCACCCTCACCGGCCAGCAGGCCGCCGCCATTGTCTATGTGGCCGGACACATTCAGTGTCAGGTCGGCATCCGAGCGGATGGCGCCACCGTCGTTTGCGAGGCTGGCGCTCTCGATGTCGAGCCCGCCCGGCGCGAAGATCAGGCCGTCTCGGTTGTCGAGCAGGCCTTCGAACGTCAGTTCGAGTGCGTCATCGGCCTCTTGCACCAGGCTGCCACCCTCGTTGCCGAGGCTCCGTGCGGTGATCTCGAGTCGATCGCCACGGATGTCGGCCCCGCCGGTAAGGAGATCGGCATCGCTGACGAGGGTGATGCGTCGCCCCCGCAGGCGCGCACCGCCGGCGTCGATGCCGCCACGACGACCCCGCGGTCGCTGGGGCCCGCCGATGGCGTGCAACGCAACGACCCGTGCAAGGAGCGTACTGTCGCCGACATCGATGGCCGAGGCACTGAAATACACTTGCTCCTCGGCCTGGACTTGCCCGTGGACCGCGACCAGGTCGTCGGCGGAGAGCGCGACCTGGGTGGCCCGCGTCAGCAGTTCCACGTTGCTGCCTTCGACCGCAGCGGCCTCGCCTGGCGCAATGCCAGCATTGCTGTCTTCGTCACCGGTGACGACGACACCGGCGGCAATCACCGATTCACCGCCGGCCTCGATGACCGCTTCGGGCCCGATCGCCTGGATCTCGACGTCGGCCGCCGCCGCGATCACGCCCTCATGGCGGATACGGCCGCTGCCGCGCACGGTCGTGCTGCCGCGTATGGACTGGATTCGGCCGACGTTGTCGATGTCGCCGCCGCTGTCGATGCGGATATCGCCGCCAGCCAGGAGTTGGCCGCGGTTTTCGAGCCGGCCGTCGGCGCTGAGGGTCAGTTCGCCATGCTGGCCGGCCAGTGCGCCGACATTGCGCACGCCGACGCCGGCTTCGGTGCCGATCAGGCGGATCTTGCCGGCATACATGCCACCGAGTTCGGCTACATCGAGGGCGAAGGCCGGGATCTCTCCGCTGCCCTCGACGGGTTCGATGCGTTCGAGATCGGCGCTGAGCCGGTTGGCGCCCGTGATGACCGTGAGTTCGCTGGCATGGATCGCACCATTGACTTCGACCGCGCGGGCAAGGATGTCCGCATAGGCGGTGTCGGACGCGTCGAGGCCACCGGCTTCGATGCGGACCCGGCCACGGTCGACCCGGTAGCCTTCGAGCGCGCCATCGCGAAACTCCGGTACGCCCGTCGTCAGCGTCGCCCGGCTCGCATTGATGAAGCCGGCGCCGTCGACGTCGATGCCGGCGGGATTGGCGATGACGACTTCGGCACGGTCACCGGCCACCTCCACCAGGCCGCGCAGCTGGCTGGGCGCATCCGAGACCACCTCATTGACGATGATGCGGGCCGTCCCCTGAGCCATCCACGGGTTGCCCGCGACCCCACCGGCCAGGTGGGTGCCGACCGCCGTACGCGAGTTGTTGAGGATCGCACCTTGAACCTGGACATCGAAGCGGCTGTAGGTGTTGCGCGAGACACCGGCGGCACTTGGACTCTGCACGTTCACCAGCGGTACGCCGTTGCCGGCATCGAGCACCGTCGCACGCCGTTCGCCCGGCGCATCCCGCGACGCGACGATCTGCGCGACGGCAGGTGTCAGCCACAGGGCCAACGCAGCCGCCAACACCCCCAGGATCGGGGTGCGGCCACGGGTGCCGGCGATCGGGGCGCCCGAACCTGGAGGCGCACCGTGGGCCGCCGCACATTCGGCCACGGCCATCGGCTGGTGCCGGTGACGATTGAAGACGATTCGGTAGCGTTTGTTGTTCATCATCGGAAGACGCTGCGGCGCGGCTCGAAGCCGGCACCGATCGCGCCTGAAGCTATCGCGGACCGCTGCAGTTGCCGGGTTTCGCCAGCTCGAGGTCGGCGATGTCTTCCTTGCCCTGCTCGTCAGTCACTTGCTCGAGCCCGGCACCGCCGACGAACAGCCCGATCTTGATGAACTGTCGGATGAAGTAGTTCTTGCCGGCCTCGAACATCAGTTCGAGACGATTCGGCGAAAACTCGGATTCGGTATCGATCGTGTGTTGCTTGTCGCCCTCGACTTCGGTATGGAAGAACACATCGGGCGCGCTCTCGCCAATGCATTCGCCATCGATCCAGATATCCTTCTTGAGGCCCTTGCCGGCAAAGCTGTTGCGATAGATATAGACGCCTGCATGCCCGGGGCTCGGCGGGTCGAACTGCTTTGCGCTCGACGACGCCTCCGGCGAAGCCATGTCCACGGAGGCACACCCGCTGACGAGAAGAGCGGCGAGAAGCGCCGCGACAGGAACGAATTTCATCGATTGGAAACCTCTGGCGAATTCAACGGATGGCGGCCGCATGCTGCAACGCTCTACCCATCTCCGGCGCGTACCGCCGGAGCAGCCGGCACCGTTTGAAACGTGGCATTGGCGCGCCATCTTTGACTATGTATTCTTCATATCCAGCGTTGACGCGCTGCGCATGATGAATGCATCGCCGAGCAAGCGCAATGGGGTCGCGCGCCTTCGGATTCAACCACCTATGTCGACTGGAGTACGCGACCCGCAACAGGCGACGACAATCTTCCTGGCGCCCCGCCCGAAGATGCCGCACGAACGGTCGATTCGGCGGCTTGGACACTGTTTTTGTATTCAGTAGTCGATGCGATCGAGGCAGGCAAAGAAACTGCAAAACACTGTAAATTCCACCGTACTCCCGCGAAGCTGCCGCCCTTCGGGGGCGTTTGACGGGCTCGGCGTGCCTTGTATGGGACGTTATTCGTCCCTGAGCAGCCCCCCGGCCCGGATCACCCGCCGCGCCACGCACTGCTGCAGCACGCCGGTGCCTCCGGCGCAGGCCAGGGTCAGCCGCGCCCGCGCCCGGGTGATGCCGGTGTAGAGCAGCTCGCGGCTCAGGATCGGGCTCGGGCGCTCCGGCAACACGAGGGCGACATGGCCGAACTCGGAGCCCTGGGATTTGTGCACGGTCATCGCGAACACCGTGTCCACCGCCTGCAGCCGGCCCGGCGCCAGCCAGCGCACCCGGGCCGGGTCGTCGGCGCCGGGGAAGGCCACCCGCAGGCGACTCCCGCCTTCGCCGTCGGGCACGGGCAGGCAGAGGCCGATGTCGCCGTTCATCAGGCCCAGGCCGTAGTCGTTGCGGGTGACCAGCACCGGGCGGCCAGCATACCAGCCGCTGGTCGCGGGGATCAGGCCGGCCTGCTGCAGCGCGTCGGCAATGCGCTTATTCAACCCGTCCACGCCCCATGGCCCGGCGCGCAATGCGCACAGAACCTGAAAGCCGGCGTGGGCGGCGAGCACCTCGCGGGCGAATTCGTCGGCGTCGGCGCCCGCGCCGGCCCGGATGCATTCGAGCCAGGGTCGGCAGCCGGCGACGATGGTGTCGGTCAGCGCCTCGCCAGCCTGTTCTCCGGGCAGCCATTGCAGTGCATCGTCGTCGCTGGCCAGCAGCGTTTCGAGCACCGGCCCGTCGTCGGCATTCACCGCGCTCGCGAGCCTTCCGATCGGGCTGGCGGCGTCGAAGCGGTGGCTCACCCGCAGCATCGCCACCGCCTGGTCGAGCGCACTGCCATTGGCGTCGATGAATGCTTCGCGCGGGCGCTGGCCGGTGGCGCGGGCCAGCCAGTCGGCGGTGGCCGGCCGGTAGCGGGCGGCGGCGGCATGCTCGCACAGTTGCCCGAGCACAGCGCCGGCCTCCACCGAGGCGAGCTGGTCCTTGTCGCCGAGCAGCACCAGCCGCGCGGCCGGCGGCAGCGCCTGCACCACCGCGGCGATCAGTTCCAGGTCCACCATCGAGGCCTCGTCGATCACCAGCAGGTCCAATCCCAGCGGGTGCTCGGCGTCGTGGCGGAAACAGCGCGAATCCGGCCGGCTGCCGAGCAGGCGGTGCAGCGTCGTCACCTGCCTCGGGATCGCCGCGCGCACCGCCTCGGCACCCGGCAGCTTGGCGAGGTCGAGGCCGGCGACCTGGGCGGCGATCGACTGGTTGAGGCGGGCGGCGGCCTTGCCGGTGGGCGCCGCCAGACGGATACGCAGCGGTCGCGGACGGCGGCCGCCGTCACCGGTGGCCTGCAGCGCCAGCGCCTGCAACAGCGCCAGCAGGCGCAGCACGGTGGTGGTCTTGCCGGTGCCGGGGCCGCCGGTGATCACCGCGAAGGCGCTGCGGGCAGCCAGCGCGCAGGCGGCGCGCTGCCAGTCGACCGTGTCGCGCGCCGGCGGGCCGAACAAGGCGTCGAGCAACGGGCGCAGGGCCTCGGTGGCGGCCTGCTCGCCGCGGCCGAGGCGCTCGGCGATGGCGGCCTCGAGCCGGCGCTCGCAACGCCAGTATCGCTGCAGGTACAGACGCGTGCCGACCCGCACCAGCGGTGCACCGCCGCTGCCGTCGTCCACCAGCGCCGGGCAGTCGAGCGCGGTCAGCCAGCGGGCCAGCGTGAGGCCGCCGATCACCGCCAGCGGCGAGTCGATGGCGTCGAGCGGGTCGGCGCCGTCGGGGGGCAGGGACAACGCCTGCGCCGCGTCGGCCAGCGTGGCTTCGAGGTCGAGGCAGGCGTGGCCGCGGCCGAGCTGGTGGCTGGCCAGCGCCGCGGCGAGGATGGCCAGCGGGTCGGCAGCGGGCACCTCGCGCCACAGGAAGCCCGCCAACGCGGCATCCACCGTCCGCAGCCAGCCGCGCGCGGCCCAGCCGGCGAGCCGCTCGGCCATCGGCGCGGACGGCGTCTTGCTTGGGGCGTCGGGCAGGCACGGGAACATCAGGCCACCCGCCCGGCCTTGCCGCCGGCGAAGAGTTCGTCGAGCCCTTCCACCAGCGCCCGCGGCGGGCGGTCGAAGTGCATTCCGGCGCCGGGCGCGCCGATGCCGCGCAGGAAGAGGTAGGCCGCACCGCCGATGTGGCGGTCCACGTCGTAGCCGGGCAGGCGGGCGGCCAGCAGCCGGTGCAAGGCCAGCAGGTAGAGGGCGTATTGCAGGTCGTAGCGGGCGTGCAGGATCGCCCGGGCCATCGCCTGCGGTGTGTAGTGGGCATCGTCCGGCCCCAGCCAGTTCGACTTGTAGTCGGCCACGAAGTAGCGGCCCTGCCACGCGAACACCAGGTCAATGTAGCCCTTGAGCATGCCGTTCACCCTCGCCATTGAGAGCACCGGCCGGGGCTCGCCGGGCAGCACGTGGGCGCGCACCAGGGCATCCACGGCAGCCACGTCCACGTGGTGGGCCTCGATCCAGAACTCCATCTCCGGCACCGCGCCCGACAGCTCGGCGAGGCGCGCCGCGGGGCCGCCGAGCGGCAGCGGCGTATCGAGCAGCGCGCCGGTCCATTCGCACAGCGGTTCGATCCAGTCGG
>JAGRFZ010000031.1:11428-11553 GCA_020445785.1 Rhodocyclaceae bacterium | reverse complement strand
AGCACCTTCATGTCGTCCAGGGTGGCGATCGACACGCCTGAATTGCCAATCTTGCCGTAGATGTCAGGGCGCTCGGCCGGGTCTTCACCGTATAGGGTGACGCTGTCGAACGCGGTCGACAGGCG
>JAGRFZ010000031.1:0-11370 GCA_020445785.1 Rhodocyclaceae bacterium | reverse complement strand
GTCGCCTTCGCCGGCGAACATCCGGGTCGGATCCTCGCCCTCGCGCTTGAAGGCGAAGACACCGGCGGTGTATGGGAAGGAGCCCGGCACGTTCTCCTTCATCAGGAAGCGCAACACCTCACCATCGTCCTCGAAGGCCGGCAATGCGACCTTGCGGATCTTGCTGCCGGACAGCGATTCGGTGGTGAGCTGGGTGCGGATCTCCTTGTCGCGGATCTTGACGACGTACTCGTCGGCGGCGTAGAGCTCCTTCTCCTTCGGCCACATCGCCAAGAGCTTCTTGGCAGCCGGGGTCAGCTCGCCGTCCTTCCAGTCGATCAGCTCGTCGAAGGTGGCGAGCTGCGGGCCATCCGCCTTGCCGCACTGCTCGAACAGGGTCTTGGCGGTCTTCAGCGACTGGCGTTCGCGGGCGACGCGGGCCTGTTCGGCGGTGTGCTCGTGGTAGTCACGCACGCTGTCGGCGATCTCGGCGAGGTAGCGCGCCCGCTCGGCCGGCACGATCGCCCGGCCCTTGCTGGAGGCCTTGACGCCGACCGGCGGCAGCTTGCCCTCCATCGCCTTCAGCCCCTTGCCCTTCAAGGCCGGCAGCATCGCCTGGTAGAGGCCGGTGACGCCGTCGTCGTTGAAGCGCGCCGCCATGGTGCCGAACACGGGCATTTCGTCGGTCGGCACCGCGAACAGCTCGCGGTTGCGCTGATATTGCTTGCGCACGTCGCGCAGCGCGTCCTCGGCGCCCTTGCGGTCGAACTTGTTGATCGCGACGAAATCGGCGAAGTCGAGCATGTCGATCTTCTCGAGCTGGCTGGCGGCGCCGAATTCCGGCGTCATCACGTACAACGAGGTGTCCACATAGGGCACGATCGCGGCATCGCCCTGGCCGATGCCGGAGGTCTCGACCACGACCAGATCGAAGCCGGCGAGCTTGCACGCGGCGATCACCTCCGGCAGCGCCTTCGACACCTCGGAGCCGGTATCGCGGGTGGCCAGCGAGCGCATGAAGATGTTCTCGTGCTCGATGGCGTTCATGCGGATGCGGTCGCCCAGCAGCGCNNNGCGCGCCGCCGGTGCGCTTGCGCGACGGGTCGATCGAGACGATCGCGAGCTTCAGCGCATCCTGCTGGTCGAGGCGGAAGCGGCGCACCAGTTCGTCGGTCAGCGAACTCTTGCCGGCGCCGCCGGTGCCGGTGATGCCCAGCGTCGGCACGGTCAGATCCTTCGCGGCATCGATGATCGCCGCCCGGGTCTTATCGTCGTAGCTGCCGTTTTCCAACGCAGTGACGATACGGGCGAGTGCCCGTCGGTCGCCGGACTGCAGGGCCTTGACCGCGTCCTTGCCCTTCGGCGCCAGCGGCGATAGATCGTAGTCGGACTGCTCGACGACGTCGTTGATCATGCCCTGCAGGCCCATCCGGGCGCCATCGTCGGGCGCGTAGATGCGGGTCACACCGTACTGGTGCAATTCCTCGATCTCGGCCGGCACGATCACGCCACCGCCGCCGCCGAAGACCTTGATGTTGTCGCCGCCTTGGGCGCGCAGCAGATCGATCATGTACTTGAAGAACTCGACGTGGCCGCCCTGGTACGAGGTGATCGCGATGCCCTGCACGTCCTCCTGCAGCGCCGCGTTGACGATCTCGCCCACCGAGCGGTTGTGGCCGAGGTGGATCACTTCGGCGCCGGAGCCCTGCAGGATGCGGCGCATGATGTTGATCGATGCGTCATGACCATCGAACAGGGATGCTGCGGTCACGAAACGAACCTTGTGCTTCGGCCGGTAATTGACGGCCTTCTTGGCCACGCTCATGTCGGTCATTGGGGTCTCCCTCATGGAATTCGTTGTGTCGGTTGGATAGTAGAGGCCACCCGCCGGCTTCGCCATTGCCCGCGCGGCCGCATATCGTGCAAAATCCGCCAATGTTTCGCAGATGGCCCGAAGGTGGCCGGACGGACGACAGGCAATGACCCAGAATCACGCCCGAGCCCCTGGCGCAAATCGAAGAATCTCCAACAAAACAGCGACCGTAGCGATGGGTTTTGTCACCGGCATGCTCGCCGGCCTGCACCGGCGCGGAGTCGACGCCGCTCCGCTGCTGGCCGAGGCAGGCATCGATCTGGCAAACCCTGCCACGAGAATTCCGCTGGATCGCTACGCTCGGCTGTACAACCGGGTGATCGCGGCCTGCGGCGACGAGGCCTTCGGCCTGATGCCGGAGCCGATGCGGCCCGGCAGCTTCGAGTTTCTGTGCCGGGCCATGCTGGGCTCCCAGAACCTGGGCGAAGCGCTCGAACGGGGCCGTCGCTTTCTGGCGATCGTGCTGCCGGCGATCGCGGTGGACATCGCCCGCGATCGCGACTTCGGGCGGCTGATCCTGTGCGAACGGGAACAAACACTGGGCGCCCGCGACGATCCCGGCCGGGTGTTCGCGTTCGAATGGCTGCTTCGCCTGCTCCACAGCTTGTCGTGCTGGCTGGTCGGGCGCGGACTGTCGCTCGAGCGGGTGTGCTTCCCCTATGCCCGCCCGGCCCACGGCGACGACTATGCGCTGGTCTACACCGAACGCTCGGAGTTCGGCGCCGACGCCCTCGTCGCGGAGATGCGCGCCGACCTGTTCGATCTCCCGCTGCGCCGGGACGAGGCGGCGCTGACGAGCTTTCTCGACGGTGCGCCGGGCCGGATATCGATGCTCTATCGACGCGACCGGGAGATGGTGCTGCGCGTGCGTGACCTGCTGCGCAACGCCCTGCCGGAATCACCGACGATCGAAAGCGTGGCCGGCCACCTGCATCTGTCGCCGCGCACCCTGCATCGCCGCCTGCGCGACGAAGGCACCAGCTTCCGCGCGATCAAGGACGCGATCCGGCGCGACATCGCCCTTGCCCGGCTCGCCAAGACACGGCGCTCGATCGCCACGGTGGCCAGCGAGCTGGGGTATGCCGACACATCCGCCTTCTATCGCGCCTTTACCGGCTGGACCGGACTTTCGCCGCAGCGCTTCCGCCAGCAGTTGCTGAGCGCGAGCGCGGCGGGCCGCGTCGCCCTCGACCCGCCCCGGTCCGATGGCCGACGCCCGAGCAATGCGCGTTAGAATCGGCGAGGACTGTCAGGAGCGGAGCAGATGCCGACGGCCGAAGATGCGGCAATCCAGGGACCGGCCTCGAAGCCCGGCGGCAATGCCGACGAGCGGCGCCGCTACGACCTGCTGCTGGCCGGCCTCGACCTGCTCGACCAGGGTTTGGCAGTGTTCGACTCCGTGCCACAACTGGTGGCCTGGAACAAGGCGTTCCTGCGCCTGCTGGATTTCCCCGAGACGATGGTGCGGGTGGGTACGCCGTTCGAAGACTTCGTGCGCTACAACGCCGAGCGCGGCGAGTACGGCGAGGGGGAGTACGAATCCCAGGTCGCCGCGCGAATGGCTGCGGTGCGCGCCTTCCAGCCCCACTATACCGAGCGGGTGCGACCCAACGGCGAAGTGCTGGCGATTCGCGGCGTACCGATCCCGAATCTCGGCTTCGTCTCGCTGTGGACCGACATCACCGAGCAGCGCCGCTACGAGGCACTGATCCACAAGCAGAATTCCGAATTGGAATTGCGGGTCAAGGCACGCACCCGTGAACTCGAGGAAGCCAACAGCCGTCTGGCCGGAGCCAACGCCGAGATCGACCAGATCGCCGGCGCCCTGCGTCGTAGCGAGTCCCGCTTGCGCCTGATCATGGACTCGATTCCGGCATTGATCGCCTACGTGGACGCCGAGCAGCGCTATCAGTTCGCCAACCGGGGCTACGCGGAATGGTTCGGTCTCGCCGCCGGCGACATCGTGGGCCGCAGCATCGAGGAAGTCTTCGGCACCGAAATCTACCGCGAGATCCGCGATCACCTCGAGCGCGCCTACGCCGGCGAAGCAGTCACCTACGAATACACCCGCAGCACCGAGGAGGGGCGCAGCGTCTATGCGCGCAGCGTGGTCGTACCGGAAATCGGCAGCGATGGCCGGGTACTCGGGGCCTTCGTCCTGTCGATCGACATCACCGAGCAGAAAGCCAGTCAGGCTGCGCTGATCCAGGCCCAGAAGATGGAGGCCGTGGGTCAACTCACCGGCGGCCTCGCCCACGACTTCAACAATCTGCTGACGATCATCATCGGCAACCTCAGCGGGCTGCAGGAACAGATACCCACGGGCGCCGAGCGGGCCGGCGAGTATGTGGCCCCGGCGCTCGACGCCGCCCGCCGAGGGGCGGAACTGATCAAGCGTCTGCTGACCTTTTCCCGACGTCAGGCGCTGGAGCCGAGCGCGGTCGAGATCGGCGCGCTGGTGCAGAACATGACCCAATTGCTGATGCGCTCGCTGACCGAATCGATCGAGATCCAGACCCGGCTGCCGACCGCCCGCCTCTACGCGATGGTGGATCCACACCAACTCGAGAACGCCCTGCTCAACCTCGCCATCAACGCACGCGACGCCATGCCCGGCGGCGGCACCCTGTCGATCAGCGTCAGCGAGCGCCATATCGGCGAGAATCTGTCGCGGATGACCGAGATCCCCGAGGGCGACTACGTTCAGATCGACGTCAGCGACACCGGCTGCGGCATCGACCCAACCCTGTTGCCCCGCGTGTTCGAACCCTTTGTCACGACCAAGGCCTTCGGCGCCGGCAGCGGCCTCGGCCTGTCGATGGTGTATGGCTTCGTGCGTCAGTCGGGCGGCAACATCCGCATTCTCAGCACCCCGGGCAGCGGCACCAACGTACGCTTCGTGCTGCCCAAGGCCGAGGCGCCTTCACCTTCGCCCGCACCGGCGGCGCGGCCGCGCCAGCGCGCGGCCGGCGGGCGCCTGGTGTTGCTGGTCGAGGACGAGGCCGAGATCCGCCGCATCGTCCGCCTGCAACTCGGCGAGCTGGGCTATCCGGTGATCGAGGCGGCCAACGGCGTCGATGCGCGCCAGATGCTCGAGGATGTCGACGAGATCGGATTGCTGATCTCCGACGTGGTGATGCCGGGCGGCGTCGGCGGCCGGGAACTGCTGGCCTTCGCCCGACAGCAGCGACCCGACCTGCCGGTGCTGCTGATCACCGGTTTCGCCGGCGACGCCGCGACCATTCCCGAGGCGCCGGTGCTGCGCAAGCCGTTCGACCGCGACGCGCTGTCCGCGGCCCTCGACGCCCTCGAAACCCGTAGCGAGAACGCGCCCTCATGAATGCCGCAGACACCACCACCAACGCCTTGATCCACGTGCTCGAGGACGAGCCCGAGATCGGTCGCCTGATCTGCGCCACCCTCGAAGACTACGGCTTTCGCAGCGAACTTTCGGGAAGCGGCCGCCAGTTTCTGTTGCGGGCCCGCCAGAGCAGCCCCGAGCTGTGCATCATCGATCTCGGTTTGCCGGACATGGACGGCATGCAGGTGGTTCGAGAACTGCAGGAGCGCCAGCTCTGCGCGGTGCTGATCCTGACCGGCCGCAACGATGTCACCGACCGCGTACTGGGGCTCGAGCTGGGCGCCGACGACTATCTGGTCAAACCCTTCGAACCTCGCGAGCTGGTGGCCCGGGTACGTTCGATCCTACGCCGCTACCTTCGCAATCCCCAGCGCGACGACGAAGGCAACGAACCCCAGTTCGCCACCTTCGCCGGCTGGCGCTTCGACACCCAGCGATTGCTGCTGAGTGCGCCGGACGGCCGCGAAGTGCATCTGTCGGCGGCTGAAGCGGGCCTGCTGAGGACCCTGCTGCGCCGTCCCAACAAGATCCTCAACCGCGAACAACTGCTCGGCGAGCGCGACGTGGACCCCTTCGACCGGTCGATCGACGTGCGCATCTCGCGCTTGCGCCGAAAACTCGAGGAAGATCCGCAGGATCCACGCATCATCAAGACGGTCTACGGTGCCGGCTATATGCTGACGGCGTCGGTGGATTGGTCCTGACAGTCCGCCCCGCAAGGCCCACCACAGGAACGCGCGCCGCGGGGCCCGCGGCCTCACGTTCATCCGGTTCCTCGATCCACGAAGCGGACCCCGAGCCGCGCCGACGGTCGCGGAGACCGATCGTCACATGGGGCCGCCGACGACGACGCCATGACCGACCCGGACGCGCACCGTTCCGCCTGTCGCACCAATCCACCCGACTATCGACCTGCACCCGATGCCTCACTATAATTATTAATTTTTAATCAATGGAGATTTCCATGAGCGCGCGCCCGTTCAAGATCCTCGGTATCCAGCAGATTGCCATCGGAGGACCGAGCAAGGACAAACTGAAGACGCTTTGGGTGGACATGCTCGGCCTAGAGGTCACCGGCAACTTCGTCTCCGAGCGGGAGAACGTGGACGAGGACATCTGCGCCATGGGCCAGGGGCCGTTCAAGGTCGAAGTGGACCTGATGCAGCCGCTCGATCCCGAAAAGAAGCCGGCCGTGCATGCCACACCGCTCAATCACGTCGGGCTGTGGGTGGACGACCTGCCCAAGGCGGTCGAGTGGCTCTCTGCCAACGGCGTCCGTTTCGCACCCGGCGGCATCCGTCGCGGCGCTGCCGGATTCGACATCACCTTCCTGCATCCGAAGGCCAACGAAGAATTTCCGGTCGGCGGAGAAGGCGTGCTGATCGAGTTGGTCCAGGCGCCGGCCGAAGTGGTCGAAGCCTTTGCCCGGCTGGCGGGCTGACGCAACTGCTAGGGGCCCAATTTGCGGGCGGCAAGTGGCCCCGTCCGCAGGCGCGAGAAAGGGTGGCGCAAAGTGCATCCCGACTGTCCAGGGGGCTCCGGAGACCTCGTTCAGGCACTCTACGCCATGCCGTCATGATGCCTGCCAACACTTAAGGCTGCCTTAAGGCTTGCCCCGATTGTCGGACGGATGCAACGAATGCGCCTCGGCCGGCACCGAGGCGCAACCGGCGCAGGTGGACCGACCGCACGAGCGCTCCCGGGCAAAGCCTCGCCCACGGTCCGGCACCCGTGTATCATGCTTACGGAATATTTGTCCATTCCATAAGCATGCCAGCCCTCCCACTGCACAAGTCGTTTCTGCTCGTATCGGGGCTGCTCCCGGCGTTTGCCGCCGCCCAGCTTGCCCCGCTTTCCGACATCGCCACGCCCGACCCCTCGCTCGAGCACCAGCGCCAGCATGAGCGCACCGAATCCCTCAGGCGCGGGCTCGAGGCCGGGACGGACGTACGCCGCCCGGCGCCACCGAGCGATGCGGCGACACGCCTTCCCGCCGACGAGCGGCCCTGCTTTCCGATTCATCGCGTCGCACTGACCGAGGACGCCGCGGACTTTCCGGGACTGGTCGCGGCGCTGTCGGGCCGCGACGGCGGCGATCCGCCCGAAGGCCGCTGCCTCGGCAGCCGCGGCATCGCTCTGCTGGCCAAGCGATTGCAGAACGAACTGTTGCAGCGCGGCTTCATCACCAGCCGGGTCGCGGTGCCGGGCCAGGATCTCTCCGGCGGCACGCTGCGAATCGCCGTGCACGCCGGCCTTGTCGCCCAACTGCGCTTCGCCGACGGCGAAGGGCCGAAGCCGTCTCTCGCCACCGCCATGCCGATCGCCCCGGGTCAGATCCTCGACCTGCGAGACGTCGAACAAGGACTGGAAAACTTCAAGCGCGCGGCAGGCGCCGAAGCCGACATCGAGATCCACCCTGCGCAGACGGCTGGCGCCAGTGACTTGGTGGTGCACTACACCGCCGCTTCGCCCTGGCACCTGCGGGTCTCCGCCGACGACGGCGGCCGCAAGGCCACCGGCCGCTACCAAGGCGGCGTCACTGTCGCCTACGACAATCCGCTCGGCTTGAACGATCTCGCCTATCTCGCCCTCAGCCACGACCTGATGGCAGACGGAGCGCGTCGCGGCACCTGGGGCGTGCTGGGTCATTATTCGATCCCGTTCGGCTACTGGAACCTGGCCCTGACCGCAGGCCGTAATCGCGATCACCAGACCGTGCAAGGCGCCACCACGCGCTATGTGTATGGCGGCTTCAGCACCTCCGCGGAACTGGAGCTCTCCCGCATCGTGCACCGGGACGATCGCGGCAAGACCTGGCTCACGGCAGCCGCCTGGCGCCGCACGTCGCGAAATTACATCGACGACACCGAAGTGATTGTCCAGCGACGGCAGACAGCAGGCTGGCAGCTCGGCGCCGGCCACCGCCGCTTCGTTGGCGCCGCAACGCTCGATGCCCGCCTCGAGCACCGCCACGGCACCGGTGCGCTCGGCGCCATTCCCGCACCCGAACAGGCCTTCGGCGAAGGCACCTCGCGCTTCCGCAAGACCACCGCAGAGGTACACGTCGAAGCCCCGCCCCAGGCAAGCGGCGCACGCCTCGGCTATGCCCTCGGCCTGCTCCTGCAGTGGAATCACTCGGACCTGAATCCGCAGGAACTGTTCGTCATCGGGGGGCGCTATAGCGTGCGCGGCTTCGACGGCGAGAACGTGCTCGCGGGCGAGCGTGGCTGGCTGCTCCGTTCGGAATTGTCCTGGGCGCTAGCGATCGGTTCGGCCCACGCCTTCGTCGGTGTCGACCAGGGCCGCATCGCAGGCTCCAGTGCCGACCGCCTCGCCGGCAGGCGCCTTGCCGGCGCAGTGCTCGGTCTGCGCGGCAAGCACCGCCGGACGACCTACGAGGTCTTCCTCGGCGGCCCCCTGGACAAGCCATCGCGCTTCGACGCGCCCGCCCGCACCGCCGGTTTCCGCGTCGCCCGCGACCTCTAGCGCGTCGCTCGCCCGAGACGCCGGGCGCACCCTCCCGGCCGAACCGAGCGCGACGCCGGCAGCGCCGGGTCATTCAGCGCCGCCCCAAAAGCGCACCCCACCATGACGCCATTCCAGGAGCCCGAAGACATCCCGGCTCCCCCCCCCTCCGGGACGATGCCGAAAACATCTTGGACGATCCGACCGGTGCGCAACGCGCCGACCCTCGCCTAGGCGATCCGGCGCACGGGCCAACCGCCCAAGTCGTTCCCGCACATGACCGTCGCGGGACGTCACGCCGGTTCAATCGCCACCCGTGGCGCAGGCGTTCTGGGCATCGATCGCGGCCTGGACGACCGCGTCCGGGTCGGCGCCCTCGCCGCACACCGGGCATGCCTCGTCCCGCGTAATGCGCACCTGATGCCAATCCATGGATTGCGCATCGAATAGCACCAGTTGTCCGTCGAGGGGGCTGTCCTCACCCAGCAACAGGCGAATCGCCTCGGCCGCCTGGAGGGTCCCGATCACGCCGACCAGCGGCGCGAAGACCCCCATCACCGCGCAGCGCTCGCCATCATCGGCACCGCCGGCCGGGAACAGGCAGTGATAGCACGGCCCATCCGCCTTGCGCCGGTCGAACACCGCGACCTGACCCGAGAAGCGGATGCCGGCCCCGCTCACCAGGGGCCTCTTCAAGGTGACGCAGGCGGCATTGATGGCATGCCGCGTGGCGAAATTGTCGCTGCAATCGACCACCACGTCGGCCGCGGCGACGAGGGTTGCCAGCTCCGCAGGGCCGACCCGCCGCGAGACCGGCTCGACATGGCAATCGGGGTTGATCTCGGCGATCGCCCGGCGGGCCGATTCGGCCTTGTTGACGCCGATCGTGGCCTCGCGGTGAATGATCTGGCGCTGCAGATTGGTGAGGTCGACCTCGTCGCCATCGCAGATCGTCAGTCGACCGACGCCGGCAGAAGCCATGTAGAGGCCGGCCGGCGCCCCCAGGCCGCCGGCGCCGATCATCAGCACGTGCCCGTCGAGCAGTCGCTGCTGGCCTTCGATGTCGATCGGCGCCAGCATGATGTGGCGGCTGTAGCGGATCAGTTGTCGGTCGTCCATCAGGCGCGCCCCCCAAAAAAATGCACCGGCACCCGTTGGCCGGCGGACAATCGTGTTTGCTCCGGGGCCACCACGATATAGCAGTTGGCTGCGCTCATCGAGCACAGGCGGCCACCTTCGACACGGCTCGGGCGCACCAGCCACTGGCCGTTCCGCTCGAACAGAATGCCTTGCACGAACTCGCCGCGCCGGTGGTTCTTGGTCACCGCTTCGGCCAGCGTCGCCGGCAATCGGGGCCAGGCGGGCAGCACCCGCTCGCCGCCCAGGCGGCGAAGGGCGTCACCGACGAAGCACAGGAATGCCGCCATCACACCGGAAGGCTTGCCGGCCAGGGAAAACACCCAGGCGCCGTCGATGCGGCCGAAGGCCATCGGCCGACCCGGGCGCATCGCCACGCGGCGGATCAACAGTTCGCCGCTCGCGGCGATCGCCTCGCCCATGAGGTCCGCCTCCCCGGCCGAGGCACCGCCGGTCGTGACGACGGCGTCGCAATCGGTCGCCACCTCGACCAGTCGATCCCGTAACGCGACGATGCGATCGGCCACCGTGCCGGCGTCGAGGACGTCGACCCCGCAGCCCGCCATCAGACCCGCCAGCAAATAGCGGTTGCTGTCGTGAATCTGGCCCGGTTCTAGCAGACTGCCCAGCGGGCGCAACTCGTCACCGGTGCATAGCACCGCGACCCGCGGACGCCGGTGGACGCTCAGCTCGGCGCATCCCGCCTCAGCCAGTGCGGCGACGTCCGCCACACCCACACGCCGGCCCGCAGGCAGCCCACCCTGCCGCGCGCCCAGCACCCGTGACCGGGCATGCCAGAGCACCACACGGTCCACCCCTGCCACGGGCTCGATGCGCGCGAGCATGGCGGCACGCACTGCCGCCGGATCGAGCACCCCATCGGGCTCGTCGCCGGTACAGCCCGGATCGGAATGCATCTTCGCTTGCCCCGCTTTCCCTTGTGCGCTCGATTGCCTATACAAACCATATGCCACCATCGATTACCGTGTGCACATGACGGGATGCGCAATGCGCCTGCTCCAGAATGGCACACCTGTTCCAGTGCGAAACGCACCAATGGACAGCCGTCGGACGATTTCACTACCCTTCGCCGTGCTTTTGCGGCAAACCGACGCGGCACGGGATTTGCGCCTGTTGTCCATGTTGGAAGAGACATCGCACCAAACCCGATATATCCGGAGGACCAGCCCATGTTGAAATCGCTGCACCTCGACCCCCAGAAATGTACCGGCTGCCTGCAGTGTGAAATGGCCTGCTCGTACGAAAAGACCGGGGTCGTCAATCCCGCCAAGTCGCGCATCAAGATCTTCAACTTCGAGGCCGAAGGCCGCAAGGTGCCCTATACCTGTACCCAGTGTGCCGAAGCCTGGTGTATGGCGGCCTGTCCGGTCGAAGCCATCAAGCTCGACAAGGGCACCGGTGCGAAAGTGGTGCTGGAAGATACCTGCGTCGGATGCAAGGTGTGCACGATCGCCTGTCCGTTCGGTACGGTGAACTACATGGCCGACGTCGGCAAGGTCCAGAAGTGCGACCTGTGCGGCGGCGACCCGGCCTG
>JAGRFZ010000225.1:1760-2951 GCA_020445785.1 Rhodocyclaceae bacterium | reverse complement strand
CGCGGATGTCCTGGGTCACCAGCAGTTCGAGCAGCCGCGTCTTGCCGACCCGGGTAGTGCCCAGCACCAGCAGGTGGCCGTTGCGGTGGCGCTGGCTGAGCCCGACCGGGATCTCGGTCGGCTCGACGCCGTGCAACACCGGCGTGCCGCCCAGATCGGGCTGATCGCCGAGCGGATTCCACCAGAAGCGGGACGACAACAGCCAGCGCGTCAGCGGCGCGAGGGGTGTCTGTCGCAGCGCCTGGAGCACCACCCGCAGGCACTGCACGAATAGCGAGGGCCGGATGTAGGGCTGGGCCGCCGGCCGGGTGGCGTCGATGCGTCGCTGGGTATGCTGCTGGGTCCACGCGAAGCCCTGTCCCAGATAGATCCGATCACTGAGGCGCGGCAGCCGGTGCGGTGCGATGCGGGTGATCCTGTAGCGGGTGAGGCCGAGCTGGTAGCGCAGGACCTGCCAGGCCTCGCGTATGCGCCACAGCGAGAAGGCGAGCAGTCCGCTGCCGGCGACGATGCCGAGTTCCCGCGTCATCATGAACACCCACGGCGCCGTGAACAGCACCGCCGCGGCGAGCCCGGCGGTGACGGCGCTGTAGAGCTCGACGGGCGGGCGCAGCAGCGCCTCGAGGATGCCGTTCTGGGCCATCAGCGACGTCCTCCAGTCAGAACGACAAGAGGTCCGGCGGCACGGGCGCAAAGGAGGTGCGTCGAAGTGCGTCCGTGCCACCGGCCAAGCGCCGTTGCGGCGCGCGCGGGGGAGGGGGCCCGCGAGAGGGTGGAGGAAGTCGTGTGTTCAGGCATGTCGGATCCTCGGGATCCGCGCGAAGACCCGCGCCGCATAGGACCGGGCACGGCCCGTGTCACCGGGCGCGTGATAACGGCCGGTGGCGATTCTCCAGTCCGGCGTCTCGTCGAATCGCTCGCGCAGGATCTGCGCGCCAGCTTCGAGGTTGCGCCACGGGTTCAGGGCGAGCAGCGGCGAGCGCAGCTTGTCGGCGTGGTAGCGCCAATTGACCTGCATCGCGCCACAGTCGACCGAGGTGACCCCTTGGTCGAGCAGCGCTTCGAGCCGGACCAGCGCGGCCCGGTAGGTCTTGAAGCGCTCGCCGCGGCCCTCGACGTTCAGGGTCCACGGATAGGGCAGGTGGCGACCATCGACGCGCAGCACGCTCTCCTGCAGCGCGATCGCGAACA
>JAGRFZ010000225.1:0-1703 GCA_020445785.1 Rhodocyclaceae bacterium | reverse complement strand
GTAGGCCGACGGCACCGGCGGATAGCTCGGCGCCGCCTGGGCCGGCGCCGTGCTGGCCAGCACGCCGAGGCCGAGGCCGGTGAGCAGGAAGCCGCGGCGGTTCATCGGCTGACTCCGAGGAAGCCGCGCGGCAACTCCCGGCCGTCGAGTGCGACCGGGCGCAGGTCGACGTTGAGGCGCCGCAGCGCGGCGTCATAGGCCTGCTGAAAGGCGAGCACGCGCTGCAGGTCCTCGTAGGTCATGCGGGCGAACAGCTCGGCGTAGCGATCCCGCTCGGTCGGTGTGCGGGCGTGGATGCCGAGCACTTCGACCGGGCTGATGTTCGCGACCGAGAAGGCGCCGCGGGGACCGGCCATCAACTGGCGGGCGCGCTGGATCTCGGTGAGATCGAGCCCCCACAGCCGGGCCTCGACGAGGTCACGCTGCTGCTGGGCGATCTCGGTCGGGGTGTGCGACGCGACTTCGCGGGCGCCCAGTTCGGTCGAGCCGGTCTCGGCGGTGTGCGCGCTGCCGAGCTGCGCCAGGAAACCGACAAGGACCACCAGCCGGCGGATCACGGCGTCACCTTCAGCGTGGTGGACTTGCCGTCGGGCAGGCGTACGGTCACTGCGGCGGCGGAGGCGTCGATCGCCGCGATCGTGGCCTTGCCGACGGTATCGCCGACCCGCACGAAGCGGATCGAGCCGTCGGCATTGCGCAAGGTGGCATTGTCGGCATCGCCCCAGCGGTCGATCGCGACGATCTCGGGCAGGGTCAGGCGGCGAGGTTTCGGCGGCGCGCGACGCACGACCTTGCGAGGCGCTGCCTTGTGCGGTTCGGGAACCCGTGCGAGCAGGGTGGCGAGCTGGGCCGTGATGCCGCCCAGTGCTTCGTTGGCCGAGTCGAGCGTGTGCTCGACGGAACCGAGGCGGGGGCCGAGAGCGTCGATCCGGGATTCGACGGTGATCAGTCGCTCCTCGAGGGCCTTCAGGGCTTCGGGGTCTGGAGCGATCGCTGCGGTCGATGCTGGGAGCGCGAGCGGCGGCAGGGAGTAGCTGTCCGCCGGGGCCACCGCCAGGGGCGCGGGCGAGGCGACCGGCGATCTGGGGGAGGGAGTGATCTCGTTCGAGGCGGCTGGCTGCAGGCGCAAGAGCAGGAAGCCCGCGAGTACGAGTAAGACTACGGTAAGCAGGGCCAGGGCGGTCGTGCGCCGGCTGCGCGCCTCGCCAGCGACGGCGGCATCAGTCATCGTTGCTCTCCGACGCATCCAAAGGACCAGACTCGAGCGGCCCCGGCGGCGACAGCGGACGGGCGACTGCCACCGGGGTGTCGGCGGGCGCCGGCGGCTCGATTAGTGCGGGGTCGAGGTGGACGCTGACGCGCCGGCGGATGGAATCTTCCGTGACCAGGTACGGGGTGCCGACCAGGACCTCGAGCAAGTCCCTGACCGGCGCTGGTCCGAGTTGCCGGTGGTTCTGCGGCAGCGGCAGGGAGAGCAGCTCGAGCGCCCGGGCGTCCAGGTCTCCGAGGGCAAATCCAGTGCGCAGCAGCAGGTAGCGCAGGGCCTCGCCGACCTGCGTGATGTCACGGGGCAGCGTGACCTCGACGACCGTGGCCAGCGGCGACAGCGCGTGCGGATCGGAGCGCGGCGCTGCGGTCGTGTAGCGTGCCAGGCGGATCTCGGCGTCGTCCGAGGGGTCAGTGGCATCCAGGCCCGCATGGAC
>JAGRFZ010000030.1 GCA_020445785.1 Rhodocyclaceae bacterium | reverse complement strand
AAGGCCCGCGTCGAGGACGCGCTGCACGCCACCCGTGCCGCCGTCGAGGAAGGGATCGTTGCCGGCGGTGGCGTCGCGCTGATCCGTGCCCGCACCGCGGTCGCGAATCTCAAGGGCGACAACCACGACCAGGATGCCGGCATCAAGATCGTGCTGCGCGCGATGGAGCAGCCGCTGCGCGAGATCGTCGCCAACGCCGGTGACGAGCCGTCGGTGGTGGTCAACAAGGTCACCGAGGGCAGCGGCAACTTCGGCTTCAACGCCGCTACCGGCGAGTATGGCGATCTGGTCGAGATGGGCGTGCTGGATCCGACCAAAGTGACCCGCACCGCGCTGCAGAACGCCGCCTCCGTGGCCGGCCTGATGCTCACCACCGACTGCATGGTGGGCGAGTTGGCCGAGGACAAGCCGGCCGGCGGCATGCCTCCGGGCATGGGCGGCATGGGCGGCATGGGCGGCATGGACATGGGCATGTAAGCCCGGTCCGGACGCCTGTCCGCGAGGCCCCGTCGCCAGACGGGGCCTTTTTCGTCTACGGTGCACGCCAACAGGCACACGGGCCAAGCTGCGCGCTGCGTGGGATAATCGGGGGAAAAAGGCGGCGGGGAGTCGCCCGCTGCGGGGCTGGGCGCTCCCCGGGTTCCGGCAGCAAGCTGCAGCCGAAGCCCCAAGACCGAGTAAAAGGAGAACAGCGGGTTAGACCTTACGAGGCACCGCTTACGTCAAACTTACAGCGGAACGGGATATGCGGATTCTGTTGGCGGAAGACGATGCTGTCATAGCGGACGGTCTGGCACGGGCGCTGCGCCGCAATGGTTATGCGGTCGATCACGTGGCAACCGGAACCGAAGCGGATGCGGCAGTGGCATCCCAGCCCTACGACCTGCTGATCCTCGACCTGGGTCTGCCCAAGCTTGCGGGCATCGACGTGCTGAAGCGGCTGCGGGCCCGCAAATCGGCCTTGCCGGTGCTGATCCTGACCGCCCAGGACGGCGTCGAGGATCGGGTGCGCGGCCTCGACGCCGGGGCGGACGACTACCTGACCAAGCCTTTTGCCCTGCCCGAACTCGAAGCGCGGGTGCGTGCCCTCACCCGGCGAGGTACCGGACAGCCGCGCTGTATCGAACTGGGCGGGCTCGAGTACGATCAGGCCGACCGGGTGGTCAAGATCAACGGCCAGATCGTCGAGATGTCAGCCCGCGAAATCGGGCTGCTCGAAGTCCTGCTGCTGAGGGCCGGGCGCCTGGTCAGCAAGGACCAGTTGGTGGACCACTTGTGCGGCTGGGGTGAGGAAGTCTCGAACAACGCGATCGAAGTCTACGTTCACCGCCTGCGCAAGAAACTCGAGACGAGCGGTGTGCGGGTGGTGACCGTGCGCGGCCTCGGATACTGCCTGGAAAAACCGGATGTGGCCTAGGCGTCGGCGTCTGGCCGAGGCGGGCAAGCAGGGGGGCGAGACCCACTACAATTCGCTGTTCGGCGAGATCCTCGACTGGATGCTGGCGCCGTTGCTGTTCCTGTGGCCGATCTCGATCATCATCACCCACAACGTCGCCGCCAGCATCGCCAACACCCCGTACGATCGCAGCATGGCCGACAGCCTGCGGGCGCTGGCCCAGATGATCGCCGTCGACCAGGGCGAGGTCAGCGTCAATTTTCCGGCGCCGGCGCGGGCGCTGTTCCGATCCGACCAGGACGATGTCGTCTACTTTCAGGTCACGGACCTCGCCGGTCGCGTCATCTCGGGCGACAAGGACATCCCGCCGGCGTCACCGCCGCGCGATCTGGTGCCCGGTGACGTGCTGTTCCGCGACGGTGTGATCCAGGGTGAAGAGGTACGCATCGCCTATCTCTTCCTGCGTGCCTATCCCCGTTCCGACAGCCCGCTGGTGCTGCTCCAGCTCGGCGAGACCCGCAACAAGCGCAGCGATCTTGCATCGCGTGTCGTCACCGGCGTGCTGTTGCCCCAGTTCGCGATCATCCCGCTCGCGGTGGTCCTGGTATGGCTCGGCCTGACCCGCGGCATCGCACCGCTGAGCCGGCTCCAGCGCATTCTGCGACGGCGGCGGCCGTCGGACCTTTCGCCGATCTCGACGATCGGTGTTCCGGAAGAAGTGCGGCCGTTGATCATCGCGTTCAACGAGATGATGGTGCGGCTCGAGGAAAACCTGCAGGCCCAGCAACGCTTCATCGCCGACGCCGCCCACCAGATGCGCACGCCGCTGACCGGCCTGCGCATGCAGACCGAACTGGCGTTGCTGGAGCGTGAGCCCGAGGCCCTGCGCAGTTCGCTCCAGCAGATTGCCGACAGCGCGGAGCGGGCCAGCCACCTGATCAACCAGCTGCTGTCGCTGGCGCGAGCGGAATCCAGCTCCGAGAAGATCTACGCCGTGGAGCGGGTCGATCTTTCGGCGCTGGCGAAGAACGTCGTCGAAGAGCTATTCCCACGGGCGCTGGCGAAGCAGATCGACCTCGGCATCGAAGCGACGGACGCCGAGCTGTCGATCGACGGCAACCCGGTGCTGCTGCGTGAACTGGTCAAGAATCTGGTGGACAACGCGATCAAGTACACGCCGGTGGAGGGGCAGGTGACCGTGCGCACCCAGGCCACCGACTTCGCCATCCTCGAGGTCGAAGACTCCGGCATCGGCATTCCCGAAGCGGACCGAGAGCGCGTGTTCGAGCGTTTCTACCGGGTGCTGGGCAGCGGTGAGGACGGATCCGGACTCGGCCTGCCGATCGTTCGAGAGATCGCCGAGCTACACCGCGCCCGCGCGACCTTGAACCCGAACCCGTCGGGGCGCGGCACGATCGCGCAGGTGGTGTTCCCGCGCAGCTTCCAGCCCGCCGGCGCGAGCGGCGAATTGGCGCCGGTGCCGGGCTGAGCGCCGGCGCGTCGGTCAGGTTGACCGTGGTCGATCATCGGCTATAATGCGCGCTCTTTGCGGCCAGGTAGCTCAGTTGGTAGAGCAGCGGACTGAAAATCCGCGTGTCGGCAGTTCGATTCTGCCCCTGGCCACCAGATCTGAAGCCGGTTCCCGCCCGATGGCGCGAACCGGCTTTTTTACGTTGCCTATTGCGGTCGTTCCGTTGCGGAGGAGTGAGACCTGCTCCCGAATGATCCGTAGCACGGGGACGTTGGTGGCGTTTGTCGCCGGCAAGGCCCGGGGACGTGAAGGCGCGGTTTTTCGGTGGGGCAAGTCCTCGGCTTGCCGAAGCAGGCTGAGTCCCTTGCGCGGGGTACCTGTTCCTGAACTGCGCACGGTCGTCCCGCGCCCGGGTGGCGCCGTGTCGGCTGGGCAGGGAGCGTTTCCTTACGGCCGGTTCAGAGCTTCCGCGCGGTCGCCGAGACCCCTTTGAGGATGGTGCCTGCAACGTGGTCGGGGAAGGTGGGTGGAAGGTCCCGGGCAACGCGTTCGACGATGCCGGGGGTCATCGCCTTGATATCGTCAATGAGCGGGCCCGGGTTGCCGATGCCGCAGTCCGCTGCGGTCTTCTCGAAGTGCTCGCGGCGGATCTCCGCCCATTTGGCGTGGCGGTTCTTGCCCCAGACAGCCATCGACATCTCCGCCATCTGGGGCGCGATGAACCCCGTTCCGTGTCCCAGCACCGGGTGGGCGGAGAGCACATCGTAGCGAGGGGCGAGTTGGAAGCTTCCGCGCGGCTGGATGAAGATGCTTAAGTTCTCGGCGTGGTCATCGATGGCGGCGAGGAGCCAGAAGACGAGCCGGATCCGGAAGAAATCCAATGGGTCCGGACGGGCGTGAAGCGAGCCCGATAGGAAGTCCATGATGTGCCGGATGCCGGGGCCGCCGTCTTTCTCGTACTTGCGGCTCGGGCCGAGGGCGAACACCTGGCAGATGTCCTCCCGGGGGCGACGCAGAATGCCCCCACTGCTGCTGTGCTTGCGGTCGAATCGCTCGACGCAGAGGGCTGTCGTCCCGCCGAATCGGAGGATGTCGGCGTTTGCCACCGGAACCCCGTACGCCTGGAGCAGCTTGTGGCACAGCCATTCGTTCTCGATCGAGGTCGAGCGGTCGATGTTCTGAGGCCGCCTGGCCATCGGGAGCTTGAAGATGTGCGTCGTCGGGGTGCCGCCTTGCGGCAGGCGCCAGCGATCTGCGTGGCGGCAGAGGGCGGTTCTTTCCTGTGCGCCGGCAAGCGAGATGCGAAAACTGTCGTCGTCGCTCACCCCGAAGGCGGGCCTGCCCGACATCGACTGCAGATGTGCTTCGACCTCCTCTTCGGTGAGGGGCCTGCGGTGTCGTGTGCCGGGCGCTTCGGGTCGTTCGCCGTCCGGCAGGATCTGGAGCGCGCCGACGCAGTCGCGGCCGATCTCGGCAAGCAGGCTGAAAGCGTCGGCGCGATCGGTGTGAAAGCGCTCTGCGATGCGCTGACGAATTTCCCGGTTGTCGGGGAGCAGGTTCTCGAAATAGGCCTCGACCGCCGGGCCCTGTACGGACGGTCGCTGGGACGGAGCGGCATCGACAGAGACACCGGCCGGCCGACCTCCGAGTGGACCCATTGGTCGTCGTACTGAAGGGATTGCCGGCCTTGGGCGGTGATGTCCCAGCGGCCGACGTACCGCCCATTCATCCAAAGCCCCAGGCGCTGGCCGAGCCGTTTTCGTCCCATTACCAGTCGTCCCCCGAGGGCGGGTGGCGAAGGGGCGCGATGGGGGCGAGCGAGAGCGAGGCCTCGACGGCCGAGAGGTACTTGAAGAGACTCACCAGGGTGCAGCGCTCGGGGTGCGTCTCGAGTATCGAGACGGTTTTCTGCTGCAAGCCACTCAGACGGCCGACTTCGGTTTGGGTGAGGTTTCTTTGCCGGCGAAACCCGCGGAGTGTCGGCCCGAGTTGGGACAGGGTAGGAATGACGAAAGACACGCGGGCCCTTCCTTATGCCTTGTGAGGTATATATTTCCAAAATATACCCTGAAAGGAATAAGAACAAGATATGCCCTGGAAGGGAGGTTTCGCCGCTCTCCAATGCCGGGACAGCATCGCTGCCCCGCCTGCGCGGCAATGTGGGTTCGTGGCGCGATGGCGACCCTCGGGGCTGGTCGGCGACGCGTTGCCCGCCGGGCAGGGCGATCCGCCCCCCGCCGCCGGCCGGTCACGGGAGCGTTCCCGCTCGCCCTGCGAGTCCGCTGGCCACGGTGCGCCGGCGCATGCACGGCCCGATGTCGGCGCAGGCGGGGTGCAGGCGGATGCTATAATCGATCGGCTAAATTGGCGCCCAGATCAACCCATGCAAGTGTACGCGCTCGGACTGAATCATCACTCCGCACCGCTCGAGATTCGCGAGCGCGTGTCGTTTCAGCCCGACTGTCTGCCCCAGGCACTGCAGCACCTGACCTCGGAAAGGGCGGTCAAGGAAGCGGCGATCCTCAGCACCTGCAACCGTACCGAACTCTACTACGCGTGCAACGACCAGCAGGCGGCGGCCGACTGGCTGGCGGATTTCCATCGGGTCAAGTTGCGCGAGATCTCGCCCTATCTCTATGCGTATCCGCAGAAAGAAGCCGTGCGCCACGTCTTTCGCGTGGCCAGCGGGCTCGATTCGATGGTGCTGGGCGAACCTCAGATCCTGGGCCAGGTCAAGGAGGCGGCGCGCCAGGCCGAAAAGGCGGGCACCCTCGGCACGATGCTGCACAAGCTGTTCCAGCGCACCTTCGCGGTGGCCAAGGAGGTCCGCTCGACCACCGCCATCGGGGCCAACATCGTGTCGATGGCGGCGGCGTCCGTGCACCTGAGCGAGCGCATCTTCGAGCGGGTGGCGGATCAACAAGTCCTTTTCATCGGCGCCGGAGAGATGATCGAATTGTGCGCCGCGCATTTCGCGGGCGAGCGGCCGAAACGCATCACCGTGGTGAACCGCACCGCGGAGCGCGCGCGCGCGTTGGCCGAGCGTTTCGACGGTGACGTCGCCCGGCTCGACGAGGTCGCCGACCTCCTTCACCACTACGACGTGGTGGTTTCCTGTACCGGCAGTCCGCTGCCGATCGTCGGCCTCGGCATGGTCGAACGGGCGGTCAAGGCGCGCCGCCACCGGCCGATGGTGATGGTCGATCTGGCAGTGCCGAGGGACATCGAGCGCGAGGTGGCCGATCTCGACGACGTGTTCCTCTATACCGTGGATGATCTCGCCCAGGTGGTGGAGTCGGGTATCGAATCGCGCCAAGCGGCGGTGGTGGAGGCCGAGGGCATCATCGAGCGCCAGGTGGACGGGTTCCTGCACTGGGTCGAATCGCGTGACGTGGTGCCGGCGATTCGTGCGCTGCGAGCCCATGCCGACGAACTCCGGCGGGTCGAACTGGAACGGGCGGCCAAGCTGCTGGCCCGCGGCGAATCGCCCGAGAAGGTGCTCGAAGCCTTGAGCCACGGCCTCACCAACAAGCTGATGCACGGCCCGACCCAGTATCTGAGCAAGTCGGGCGCCGACACCAGCGGATTGATCCAGCGACTGTTCAATATCGATGGCCGCCGCTGAGGGCGGCATACGGCGCCCCCAAGCGGACCTCCCCGAATGAAACCCAGTATTCGTGAAAAGCTGGAGCAGCTCGGCCTGCGGCTGGCGGAGCTCGATCGCTGGCTGGCCTCGGTCGACGCCACCGCCGACATGGACGTATTCCGGCGCCAATCGCGGGAGCACGCGGAACTGCAGCCGGTCGTGGCATTGTTCGAGCGCTTCCGTCAGGCCGAGGAAGACGTCGCCACCGCCCGCGCAATGCTCGACGATCCGGAGCTGCGCGAGCTCGCCGAAAGCGAACTCGAAGACGGCGTCGGGCTGTGCGAGTCGCTCGAACGGGGGCTGCAGAAGGCCTTGCTGCCGAAGGATCCGGACGACGACCGCAACCTTTTCCTGGAGATCCGTGCCGGTACCGGTGGTGACGAGGCGGCGCTGTTCGCGTCCGACCTGTTGCGGATGTACACGCGCTACGCCGAGCAGCGGCGCTGGCAACTGGAGATCGTTTCGGCCGCCGAATCGTCGCTCGGCGGTTACAAGGAGGTCATCGCGCGGGTCGGCGGCAACGGGGCGTACGCACGACTGAAGTTCGAGTCGGGCGGCCACCGTGTGCAGCGCGTACCGGTCACCGAAACCCAGGGGCGCATCCATACGTCCGCCTGTACCGTCGCGGTGATGCCCGAGGCCGACGAACTGGCGGAAGTCGAGATCAATCCGGCCGAGTTGCGGATCGATACGTATCGGGCCAGCGGTGCCGGTGGCCAGCACATCAACAAGACCGATTCGGCGGTGCGGATCACTCACCTGCCGACCGGCATCGTCGTCGAGTGCCAGGACGATCGCTCCCAGCACCGCAATCGTGCCCAGGCGATGTCGGTGCTGGCCGCGCGCATCAAGGACATCCAGTCGCGAGAGCAGCAGGCTCGGGACGCCGCCACCCGCAAGAGCCTGGTCGGCAGTGGCGATCGCTCGGAGCGGATTCGCACCTACAACTTTCCCCAGGGGCGAGTGACCGACCACCGCATCAACCTGACCCTCTACAAGCTCGATGCGATCATGGCGGGGGATCTCGACGAACTGGTGGATGCGCTGATCGCCGAGCACCAGGCCGAGCAGTTGGCGGCGCTGGGCGACGATGGCTGAGGCGCTGTCGCTGGCGGCCGCCCTGGACTGGGCCCGTCAGCGCATCGATGCGATGGAAGCGCGTGTGCTGCTGTGCCACGTGGCGGCGGTGTCCCACGCCACCCTCAAGGGATTCGGCGAGCGCACGCTGGCCGCGCCGGTGTGGCAACGCTTCGAGGCCCTGGTGCGGCGTCGGGCGCAGGGCGAGCCGGTGGCCTATCTGACCGGCACGCGGGAGTTCTATTCGCGCAGCTTCCACGTCGGCTGCGGCGTCCTGATCCCGCGGCCGGAGACGGAGGGGCTGGTGGCGGCTGCGCTCGATCTCGCCGCCGGGCGCGAAGGGCTTCGGGTGCTCGACCTCGGCACCGGCAGCGGCGTCGTCGCCGTCACCCTGGCGCTCGAACTGGGTGTGCGGGCCGCTGCCGTGATGGCGGTGGATCGATCCGCGACGGCCCTCGGCTATGCCACCATCAATGCGGGACGGCTCGGCGCGCGCATCGCGTTTCGCGAAAGCGACTGGTACGCGCGCCTCGCGGGGCTGTCCTTCGACCTGATCGTCGCCAATCCGCCCTATGTCGCCGACGCCGATCCGCATCTGGCGCACGGGGATCTGCGCTACGAGCCGATCCAGGCGCTGGCGTCGGGCGGTGACGGGCTGGATGCGATCCGGATCATCGTCGACGGTGCCGGCGAACACCTGCGCGACGGCGCCGCACTGCTCCTCGAGCACGGCTACGACCAGGCGCCGGCGGTTCGCCGGCTGATGGCCCGTGCCGGCTTCCAGGGTGTGCGCTCGCTGCCCGATCTGGCCGGAATCGAACGTATTACGCTCGGGCGGTGGCTTGTTGACGCAGCCATGGGCGGGTCGTAGACTAATCCCGACCATTTGGCTCAAGTATTTTCCCCAACTCCCCACAGGAAACGCGAACATGGACCCGCTGGATACGATCAAGGAACAAGTCGGCTCGAACCCCGTCGTGCTCTACATGAAGGGCAGCCCCGCCATTCCGCAATGCGGCTTCTCGGCTACCGCAGTGCAGATCCTAAAGCTGTGCGGCATCAAGGACTACGTTTCAGTCAACGTGCTGGCCGACAATGGCATTCGCCAGAGCATCAAGGAATTCTCCGATTGGCCGACGATCCCGCAACTCTACGTCAATGGCGAATTCATCGGCGGCTGCGACATCATGCGCGAGATGTACGAAAACGGCGAATTGCAGCAGATGCTGACCGACGCCGGACTGGTTTCGGGGCAGTCCTGAGTCCGCCCGGGACGGGTGTCGGATTCTTTTACGCATTGCCCGACAGGAGCCTCGCCGGATTTCTTGCGATTCCTGCAAGTCATTGATAAGCAATGATCCCTTTCGGAGTGGTGTGTTTGTTGCTTCAGTGGGCCGAACCGTGACGTATTAGTGCTCGAATCCGCAGCGGCTTTGCTAGGATTCGAGCGACGATGTGAATGTCCAAGGCTCCGACATGCCAAGCACAGATTCCGAACAGAATATCAAGCGCCGCCGCATCCTGAAGGCGGCGGCGAGCGCCCCCGTCATCTTCACCTTGCCCTCTGGCGCTGCGCTCGCTGCCGGCAGCCTGACGTGTGCTGCGAAGAGCCTCGAGCGAGCGACCGGCGAGACCGTCGATGGCGTCACCGTCGCGCCGGATGCCTGGATGCGTTTTTCGGTGCCGGGGCTGCGACTGAGATTTACGGGGAACCGTGTGGTTGATGGCTTTCGACTGGACGGGTCCCTGTACCAAGTCGTCGGCTCGGATGTGGTACTGATCTCGGAAACGCCGGTCAACGAGGCGAGCAACGGCCAGACGTACTTTCTGTTGGTGGACTACGAAGCCTACAGTGATCCCATCGTCAGTCCCGACGACCCGGCATCCTACGTCTATCTGGGCACTCCGACGGCGAACCCGATTGCCGGCGCGTCGTGCTGGAACTCGCTCAATTCGACCGACCTGCAGTCGAACGTCATCAACTGATCCTGCTTCCATTCGTCAGTGGACAAGCGTTTCTGCGTTCGTCGTCTCGGCGATGCCATGGCCGTGTTCGACAGCGATCGCTGGGAAACCCGCATATTGCCGCCGGCCGGCGCGGTAATCGTCGAGTTGTTGCACGAATGTGCTCCCGATTGCGGCGAGCAGGTACTTCGCCAGCGCATCCAGAGTGAACTCGACGTGTCGCCCGACACGCCCGCGATCCAGGATTTCTTGCGTGCACTGAAGGAGATCGGCATGCTCGCCCGGTGAGTGTGCTGCCCCCTTCCGATCTCCCCCGAGAATCCCTCTCCCCGGATGCCGCCTTGCGGCGCAGCGGCGTCTGGATCGACTATGGCGCCTGCGTCGTTCGGGTGCGCTCGCCAATGGCGACGTTCGCCGCTCAGGTCGGCCTGTTGTACCGGAATTTCCGCCTGTCGCGAGGCCGCGAGTTTGCCGACTACCACGTATCCGTGGACTTCGGCCGCGGCCTGCGCCGATACCTGAGGCCGACCTGCCGCTTCGGCATCGACGGCGTCGAGCCGTTCGAGCCCTTTCCGGTCGGCAACGCCCTGCCGATGTTCGAATGGGGCGTCAATTGGTGCTTCGCCCAGCGCGGCAACCAGTTCGTGCTGCTGCACGCCGGGGTACTGGCGCGTGGCGGGCGTGCGGTGATCATGGCTGCGACCCCCGGTTCCGGCAAGAGCACGCTGACCGCAGCGATGATGCTGCGCGGCTATCGGCTGCTGTCGGACGAATTCGGCGTGCTCGATCCGTCGACCGGCGAGCTGCGGCCGATGCTGAAACCGGTCGCCCTGAAGAACCGTTCGATCGACGTCATTCGCGGATTTTCCCCCGACGCGGTGATCGGGCCGGTGTTTTGCGGCACCCGCAAGGGCGATGTCGCCCATCTCGCGCCCGACGCCGCCAGTGCAGCGGCTACCGGCCGGAATGCACGGCCGGCGCTGGTGATCTTCCCGCGCTTCGTTGCGGGGGGGCGCCTCCAGCTGAAGCCACAGCCGCCCGAGCAGGCCTTTTCGCGGCTGGCCTTCAACAGTTTCAACTACGCCTTGTTGGGGCCGGTTTCCTTTCATGCGGTCGCCGATGTGGCGGCGACCTGTCCGGCCTTCGAACTGAGCTATGGCAGCCTCGACGAGGCGATCCACTGTCTCGACGATCTCCTCGACGATGCCCGTGGAGAAGCCGATGCGGCCTGACGCTCGGGGGCCCGCCGGCCGCCATCTGCTGCCGCTGCTGGGCGACATTCGGCACGTGCTGCGGATGTCCCTGGCGGATTGGGACGAAACCCTGCGCCTTGCCCGCCAGGCCCGCCTGCTGGGCGTGATCGCCCACCGAATCGAGCGCGAGCCCGAACTGCTCGCGGCGGTGCCGCCGGCGGTACACGGCCACCTGACTTCGTCGATCAATTTCGCCGCCCATCGCCTGCAGATGGTGCGAATCGAGCTGGCAGACCTGGAGGCCGCGTTGCCGGCCGAGATCGATGTGGTGCTCCTCAAGGGGGCGGCCTACATCGCCCAGGAACTGGAATTCTCCCGTGGGCGCATGCCCAACGACGTGGACCTGCTGGTCGCCCGGCGGGATCTCGACAAGGCCGAATCGGCGCTCGCCGCGGCCGGCTGGGAAGCAGAGACGACCGACGCCTACGACCAGCGCTACTACCGAGAATGGAGCCACGAGTTGCCGCCGATGCGCGCGTCCGGACACGCGCTCGAAGTGGATCTACACCACACCATCGCGCCGGTGACGAGCCGGACCCGTGCCGACGACGAGTTGCTCGAGCAGGGGCGCACAGCGCTGCCGGGAAGCCGTTATTGCGTGCTGGCGCCGGCCGACCAGGTCATTCATGCGGTAATCCACCTGTTTCAAGACTCCGAGATGTCCGGTCGGCTGCGGGATCTTGTGGATATCGATGGCCTGATCCGCCTGCATATGCGTAGCGACGACGATTGGCGCCAATTGCGGACACGCGCCGAGCGCCACCGCGCCTCCGGTCTGTTGTGGTTTGCGCTGCACTATTGTCACCAGTGGCTCGGCACACCCTGGCCGGCCGTGGCCGGCCGGAGCGAGCCGCCGAGGCCGGCGGCTCGTTACCTGATGGATCTCTTGATGCGCCATGCCTGCCTGCCGCGACTCGCCGACGGTGGCGAGCCGCGGATTCGCGCGCTCGCGCGTGGGCTGGGCCAACTGCGCTACCACTGGCTGCGGATGCCGCCCGCACTGCTGGCCCGCCATCTCTGCCACAAGGGGCTCGCGCGCCTGTCGCTGCGCAGCAGCGGCTGAATGCGCCTTTGCGCGCTGTTCAGCGTCCCAAGGACTCGCGCAACTGGCCGGCCATCCGGCTTGCCTGGGAAAGGTAGCCGCGGCCGAACAGGTTGAGGTGATTGAGGATGTGGTAGAGGTTGTACAGCTGCTTGCGGATCTCGTAGTCCGTCGACAGGGGCATCGACCGCCGATACTGGGCATAGAAGGCAAACGGCAGGCCGCCGAAGAGCTCGCTCATCGCGATGTCGGCCTCGTGGTCGCCGTGGTAGCAGGCCGGGTCGAAGGTCACCGGCGTGCCGTCCGCCAAGGCGGCCAGGTTGCCGTGCCAGAGGTCTCCGTGCAGCAGGCTGGGGCGTGGTCGCTCGTCGAGAAACAGCGCCGGCAGTCGCTCGACCACCCGACGGCCATCCTTCTGCAGCGCACCGCCGTGGCCGTTGGCCGCCGCCAGTGCGAACTGAGGCTGCAGGCGCTGGAGGGCGAAGAAGCGGGACCAGTTGTCGCTCTCGTGGTTGGCCTGGGGGGTGGCGCCGATGAAGTTGCTGCGGTGCCAGCCGAAGTGCTCGCCTTCGACACGGTGCATCGCCGCCACCGCTTCGGCTGCGCGGCCCGCGGTGGCGTCGTCCGCAATCGGGACCAGGTCGAGCCATTCCAGGATCAGCCAGGCGACGCCCCCGGCTTCGCCACGGGCAACCACGGCCGGCGTGCGGATCGCGCCGGTAGTGGCGATCGCCCCCAGGCCATCGGCCTCCGCGTCGAGCCGGTCGGCTTGCGCCGCCGGCATGAACTTGCCGAACAGACGCTGGCCGTGCCCTGCCACCATGCCGCTCGAATTGGGGGGTGGCAGGGCGGATGAGGCGAGTCGGAAGGCGTTGCCGAGGACATCGCGGATCGATTGCTCGAGCGCATCGGCGAGGCTCTCCGGGCGTCTGGTCACAGGTTCGCGATCCTCGAATTGGCCAGTGCCAGCCGGGTTGCCAGCACTTCGAGAAAGGCCTTGTAGAAGTGCATGCGACAGGCCTCCGTGGCCCGGTTCAAGGAGTGGCCCCGGATCGTCAGCAAGGCCAGTTCGGTGCTCGCCAGCACGTCGGCGCCGCGAGTGCCGCTGCCCGCCGAGAACAGGGCCATCTCGCCGAAGCAGTCGCCGGCGGTAAGAATGCCCAGCAGCTTCTTGCCCTTCTGTACGCGCGCCTCGCCCGATGCGACGAAGCAGAAGGAATCGCCCGGTTCGCCCTCGCGCATCAGATAGGTGTCGGTGTGCACCGTCGACCATTGGGCGATCCGCAGTACCTCCCACAGCTCGACATCGCTGAACTCGCGAAAGAAGGCCATGCCGCGAAGCATCTCGAATCGCTCCGGCACCTGCAGGTCGTGGTCCGATTCGGCGGCCGATCGGTTGCGAAAGGCCTGGGCCAGATCGTGGGAGAACTCCGACCAGGTGCGGTAGCGGTGTTCCAGTTCCTTGCGCATCGCGCGCGCGACGATGCTGTCGAGATGGGGCGGGATCTGCGGGTTGAAATGGGACGGCGGCGGTGCTTCCTCGTTGGCGATGCGATAGAGCAGGCTGTAGTTGTTGACCGACTCGAAGGGCAGGCGGCCGGCCAGCAACTGGTACATGACGACACCGAGCGAATAGATGTCGGTCTGGTGGTTGAGGGGTACTTCGCGAATCTGCTGCGGCGACATGTAGGCCGGTGAGCCGACCCCGGATACCTGGGTGGCGTCGCTCGACTGGAACACCGCCGAGCCGAAATCGGAGAGCTTGATGTCCTGCCGGTCGGGGGAAACCATCAGGATGTTGGCGGGTTTGATGTCGCGGTGGGTGATGCCCTGGTGAAAGGCGTAGTCCAATGCCCGGCTGCACTTGAAGACGATTTCGATGACCCGCTCTTCGGGCAGCAGGTGGTCGGCGCTGGTAAAGCGTTCGAGGGTCCCGCCCGCCACGTATTCCATCACCACATAGGCTTCTCGCTCGGTGATCACGGCGTCGAAGATGCGCGCGATATGCGGGTGGTTGAGGCGGCCGGCGAGGGCCGCCTCGCTGCGCAGGATCTGGCGGTAAAGCCGGCCTTGTCGGGGATCGCAGAGAATGTTCGGATCGATGTACTTGATCGCCACGTCGCGGCCGGCGAACGGGTCGTGCGCCAGGTAGACGGTGGCCGTGGTGCCGGCGCCGACCTGGGCCTTGATCTCGTATTTGCCGATGCGTTCCATCAAACCGGGGGCAGCCTCCCGAAGCGTCGTCGGCGGCCGCGGCCGTACGGCCCGGCGAGCGTATCCTGTACGGTCAGCACGCGATGCCGGCGGGCGAACGCTGGTCGGCGCGGATGCCTTGCGTCGCGTCGTCGCTGCTGCGAGTTCCCGACACGGCTAGCGCTGGTCCGCCGCCAGGGTCGAATCCGGCTTCGGCCGGCGCAACCGTTCCCGGGCGCGCGCGATCGCGGCGCGTACCTGCTCCGGTGCGGTGCCGCCGATGTGCCGCCGCGCCTGCAGGGCGCCCTCGACCGTGAGGGCCGAGGCGACGTCGTCCGCGAGCCGATCGCCCGCACCGGCGACGGCCTGCATCGCCCGGCGCAGGCCGTCGAGCCCCAGTTCGGGCAGATCGCATCCCTGATCTTCGGCGGCCCGCACGGCGAGTGCCACCGCCTCATGGGCGTCGCGAAAGGGCAGCCCCTTCTTGACCAGATAGTCGGCCAGATCGGTCGCGGTGGCGAATCCCTGGGTCAGTGCCGCCCGCATGTTGTCGGCCCGGACACGGATGCCGGGAATCATGTCGGCGTAGATGCGCAGTGTATCGATCAGGGTATCGGCGGCGTCGAACAGCGGCTCCTTGTCCTCCTGGTTGTCCTTGTTGTAGGCCAGCGGCTGGCCCTTCATCAGGGTCAGCAAGGCAACCAGATGGCCATTGACGCGTCCGGTCTTGCCGCGCACCAATTCCGGCACGTCCGGGTTCTTCTTCTGCGGCATGATCGAACTGCCGGTACAGAATCGATCGGCGAGATCGATGAAACCGACGCGCGGGCTCATCCAAAGGATCAACTCCTCGGACATGCGCGACAGGTGGGTCATGGTGAGCGCACAGGCGGCCGTGAATTCGATGGCGAAGTCGCGATCCGAGACCGCATCGAGGGAATTCTCGCAGACGCCGTCGAAGCCCAATTCGGCCGCCACCGACTCGCGGTCGATGGGGAAGCTGGTGCCGGCCAGTGCCGCGGCTCCGAGGGGCAGGCGATTGGTCCGGCGGCGGCAGTCGACGAAGCGTTCCGCGTCACGCGAGGCCATCTCGAAGTACGCCATCAGGTGATGGCCGAAGGTCACCGGCTGCGCCACCTGCAAGTGGGTGAACCCGGGAAGTGGCGTCTCGGCGTGAACCTCGGCCAGATCCAGCAGCCGGCCCTGCAGCTCGGCCAGCAGGGTATGGATGCGGTCGATTGCGTCGCGCAGCCAGAGACGGATGTCGGTGGCGACCTGGTCGTTGCGAGAGCGGCCGGTGTGGAGCCGCTTGCCGGCGTCGCCGACCAGGGCGGTGAGCCGTCTTTCGATGTTCAGATGGACATCTTCGTCGTCCAGGCTCCACGCGAAGCTGCCGTTCGCGACCTCGTCGCCGACTTGTGCCAGGCCGCGCTCGATGTCGGTGAGGTCGGTGGCAGAGATGATCTGTTGGCGGGCGAGCATGCGGGCGTGGGCGAGAGAACCGCGAATGTCGTGGGCGGCCATGCGCCGATCGAAGAACACCGAGGCGGTATAGCGCTTGACCAACTCGGATACGGGCTCGGAGAAGCGGCCGGACCAGGCCTTGTCCGGTTCGGAACGGGCACCCTCGGGCTGGTGCTGGGGTGCGGGCAAACTGTCTGACATAATTCCGGGGTCTTCAAGGATCAGGACTCTTGCGCAGGCGGGTGCGTGCGTTTCGCTCCGCCGCCCGTCACGTCCGGGCGGCCGCTCGGAACGGCCACCGGCCAATGGCGGCTCATGCCCCTTAGCTTGCGGAATGTGCGCGTCCGGCGAACGATCGAGTATAAATCAAATGCAAGGCCGAGCCCGGCATCTTCCGGATTTCCGCAACTTCGGGATCATTCTCAGATTGCTGCTGCTGGTGCACGCCGCAGCCGGCGTCACCGTCGCGGTGCAGTCGATCGCGCCGTCCGATCTGCCGCAGCGGGCCCTGCTGCTGGCGGCGCGCCTGGAACTGCCCCTCTTTCTGAGCGTGTCGCTGCTGTATCTGTTCCAGCCTTCGCTGGCTGCAGTCCGTTACCGCAGTGCCGCGGGGCTGGTGCTGGTGATCGCCGTGGCGAGCACCGGCCTGTCGGAGGCCATGGCGGGCAGCACCGCCTATGGGTGGATCGGCGCGGCGTTCTGGGCGGCGGCGATGGCGGCAGTGGCGCTTGCCTATTTCGACTATCGCGAGAAGTTGCTGACGCCGTCGCTGGCGGAGGCCCGATTGCAGGCATTGACGGTGCGCATGCGCCCCCATTTTCTGTTCAACAGTCTCAACGCCGTGCTCGGCGTCATCCGCAGCGACCCCCGGCGCGCCGAGCAGGCCCTCGAGGAAATGTCGGATGTGTTTCGTTCGGTGATGAAGGAAAATCGCGAACTGATTACCATTGACGACGAACTGGCGTTATGCGAACGCTATCTGGGGCTGGAGCGTCTGCGCCTGGGCGATCGCCTGCAGGTCGATGTGGACGTGGACGATCTGCCCGGCGACGCGCTGATTCCGCCGCTGATGCTGCAGCCGCTCGTCGAAAACGCGGTCTATCATGGGATCGAACCGCTGTCCGAGCCGGGGATGGTCGGTGTCAAGGGTGTATTGCGGGGGAGCGATGTGGTGCTGGAGGTGAGCAACCCGGTGGCCCGGGCAGGGTCGGCACATGCCGGCAATCAGATGGCGATGGACAACATTCGCGAGCGCCTGATGCTGTTCTACGACCTTGAGGCATCGTTGGCGGTCGAGGCGGATGCCGACCAGTATCGCGTCCGCATTCGCCTGCCATACCGGAGGAAGGCCGCATGAGTGAACCGATGAAGGTGCTGATCGTCGATGACGAAGCGCTGGCCCGAGCCCGCATGCGGGATCTGCTCGGCGACATTGCCGGCGAGGAGCCGACCCAGGTGGTGGCGATGGTGGCCAACGGGGCCGAGGCCCTGCGCCTGCTCGACAGCGAGGAGGTGGACCTGGTTTTCGCCGACGTTCGCATGCCGGTGATGGATGGCGTCGAATTTGCGCGGCAGGTGTCGGAACGGCCCAACGCACCCGGGGTGATCTTCACCACCGCCTACGACGAGTATGCCGTCACCGCGTTCGACGTCGCCGCGATCGACTACCTGCTGAAGCCGGTACGGGCATCGCGGTTGGCGGAGGCCCTCGGCAAGTTCCGGCGCGCCCGCGGCAAGGAGGAAGAGGGGGAGCAAGCCGACGGCGCCCGGGTCAATTTCAGCGTCACCGAGCGTGGCCGCATTCTGCTGGTTCCGGTCGACGAAGTGCGCTACCTCAAGGCCGAACTGAAGTACGTCACCGCCCATACCATCGAGCGCGACTACGTCCTCGACGAATCCCTGGTGCAGCTCGAAGAGGAGTTCGGGTCACGCTTTCTGCGCATTCACCGCAACTGCCTGGTGGCGCGTTCCGCGGTGCTCGGCGTCGAACGCCAGGGCGGCAGCGAGGGCGATCCCCACTGGGCCGTATTGCTCGACGGTGTCGGCCAACCACTGTCCATCAGCCGTCGCCAGTGGCCCTCGGTAAAGGCGGCGCTGAAGCTCTGACCCCCGGCCGGACTCAGCCGCTGTTGCGCAAGCCGGCGGCGATGCCGTTGATCGAGAGGTGGATGCCGCGCTTGATGCGGTCGTCGTCGCTGCCCTCCCGGTGGCGATGGAGCAGTTCGACCTGGACGTGGTTGAGCGGATCGAGATAGGGGAAGCGGTTGCGTATCGATCGCCTGAGCAGCGGATTGCCGTCGAGCAGTTCCCGCTGACCGGTGATCTCGAGCAGCGCCTGGATCGTGGCCGCGTGTTCGGCTCGGATGCGCCCGAAGATGCGGTCGCGCAGGGTGGCGTCGGTGACCAGCCCGGCGTAGCGGCTGGCGATCGCGATGTCGGTCTTGGCCAGTACCATGTCCATGTTCGACAGCAGGGTCGAGAAGAACCCCCAGTCCCGGTTCATGGCCTGCAGGTGGGCCAGACCCGGCTCGCCGTGGCGCGCCAGGAAGGCCGCCACGGCCGAGCCGAAGCCATACCAGCCGGGCAGCATCAGCCGGCATTGGGACCAACTGAACACCCACGGGATGGCACGCAGATCCTCGATCGCGGTGGTCTTCTTGCGAGAGGCCGGACGGGAACCGATGTTGAGGTTGGCGATCTCGCCGATCACGGTCGATTCGCGGAAATAGCGCTCGAAGCCGTCCGTCTCGTAGACCAGGGCGCGGTAGGCGCGATAGGCGTGCGCCGACAGCTCGTCCATCGCCTCCAGGTCTTCCGGCCTGGGCGCCGGCTCGGCGTCGGCGAACAGGCTGGCCTCCATCGTCGCCGCCACCAGCACTTCGAGATTGCGTCGGCCGACCTCGGCATTGCCGTACTTGGCGGCAATCACCTCGCCTTGCTCGGTGAGCCGGATCTGGCCCTGCACCGCGCCGCCCGGCTGCGCCAGGATGGCCTGGTAGCTGGGGCCGCCACCGCGCCCGACCGAGCCACCGCGGCCGTGGAACAGGCGCATGCGCACGCCGTGGCGGCGAAACACCTCGATCAGCGCGATCTCGGCCTTGTAGAGGGACCAGCCGGAGCTCAGGAAGCCGCCGTCCTTGTTCGAATCGGAGTAGCCGAGCATGACCTCCTGGGTCATCTCCCGCGAGGCCAGCAACTGCTTGTAGGCCGGCAGCGAGAACAGACGATCCATGGTTGCCGGTGCCGCCTCGAGATCGCCGATGGTCTCGAACAACGGGATGATGTTGACCGCCAGCCGGCCCGCAACCGGATCGACCAGCCCGGACTCCTTCAGCAGCAGCGCCAGTTCGAGCACGTCGGAGACGCCGTCCGCCTTGGAGATGATGCAGTTCGGCACCGAGTTTCGTCCGTAGCGATGGTGGGCCATGCGGGCCGCCGCGAAGATCTCGAGTTCGTCGTCGGTCTCGTCCGAATAGGTGAGATACGGCGAATGCAGCGGGCGTGGATTGGTCACCGCCTGGGCCAGCAACGCAATGCGCGCCTCTTCGCCGAGCGCACGATAGGCGGTGCCGGGGCGCGCCACTTCGAGCAGTTCCGCCACGACCCGCTCATGGACGTCCGAGTTCTGCCGCAGGTCGAGCGAAGCCAGGTGAAAGCCGAAGACGGAAACGGCTCGCCGCAGCCGCCGCAGGCGTCCCCGCGCCAATTGTTCCGAGCCGTTGGCGACGAGGGAGTCGTGCACCACCTGGAGGTCCGCGGCGAGCGCCTCGGCACTGCCGTACGCACCGGCCGAAGCGTCCGCTGCAGCGCCGATGGCCAGTTGTCGGCGGCTCGCGGCAAGTCGTGCGCCGATATGCTCGAGCGCCCGGCGATAGGGCTCGTCATCGCGATGGGGATTGACGCCGCCTGCGGCGTCGGCGAGTGCCAGCAGGGCATCCGATGCCGGCACCAGCAGGCTCGCCAGCGAAAGCTGGGAGGCGAGCACGACGAGTTCGCGTTCATAGTGGGCAAGCGCCCGCTCGCTCTGCATCCGCAGCGCGTCGCGCAGCACCGAGGCGGTGACGAAGGGGTTGCCGTCGCGATCGCCGCCGATCCAACTGCCGATGCGCAGGAAGGGCGGCAACTCGGTCCGCAGGCCGTCGGCGGCGAGGTGATCCTCGAGCCAGCAATACAGGCGCGGCAGTTCCGCCAGAAAGGTGTAGTCGTGGTAGGAGAGGCCGTTGGCGATCTCGTCGGCGACCGCCAGCTTGGCCGGGCGCAGCATCCGGGTTTGCCACAGGGTCAGTACGCCGCGGCGAAGCGCCTCGTCGTTGTCCGCCGCCTCGTCGGGCGTCAGCGCCATCCGGTCACGCTCGTCGAGCAGGCGGGCGATCGCCATCTGGCAGTTGAGGATGCTCTTCCGCTGCACCTCGGTGGGGTGCGCCGTGAGGACCGGTACCACCAGCGCGGTGGTGAAGAAGCCGGCGAGCGCAGCGGCGTCGATGCCGCCGTCGCCGGCGCGTTCGAGGGCGTGGGCGAGGCTGCCGTCCCGCGCCGGCGAGCCGGCGATGAGGTGGGCGCGGGAGCGCCGGATGTGGTGCTGGTCTTCCGCCAGATTGGCGAGGTGCGAGAAATAGCTGAAGGCACGCACGACGTGGATCGTGTCGTCACGTGAGAGGGCGTCGAGGCTTGCCTCGAGTTCGCGCCGGGCGTCCAGATCGTCGTCGCGGCGAAAGCGCACCGAGCACTGGCGTACCCGTTCGATCACGGCGAAGACATCGTCTCCCTCGCAGGCCCGCACGGTGTCGCCGAGCAGGCGCCCGAGCAGGCGTACATCCTCACGCAGTGGTAGATCCTTGTCCTGCTCCATGCCGTCTCCGCGGGTCGGTTTTGCATGCTTCGGGCGGGGCCCGGGGGTCGTCGTTCCCCATGCTAGAATCGCTGCCGCTGTCAGCGCCATAGGTGCGAACCCTGATGTTGCGTTGCGACGAGCGTACCGACGCTGCGGCAACGTTGCCGACGACCCCAATTCGAGCGAGCCTGCCGTGACCGAGCCCAATCCCGTACCCAGCCGCATCGTCATCGCCACCCGTGAGAGCCGGCTTGCGCTGTGGCAGGCCGAGCATGTCAAGGCACGCCTCGAGGCACTGTATCCGACCTGCAGCGTCGAATTGCTCGGCATGACCACGCGCGGCGACCAGATTCTCGATCGGCCGCTCGCCAAGGTCGGCGGCAAGGGACTGTTCGTCAAGGAACTCGAGACCGCGCTGCTCGATCGGCGTGCCGACATCGCCGTGCATTCGATGAAGGACGTGCCGATGCAACTGGCCGACGAGTTTTCGCTGGTTTGTGTGTCGGAGCGCGAGGTGCCGCTCGACGCCTTCGTCTCCAACCGCTACGACAGCCTCGACGACATGCCGCCGGGGGCGGTGGTCGGCACGTCCAGCCTGCGCCGCGAAGCCCAGCTCCATGCCCAGTACCCGATGCTCGCGGTGACCAGCCTGCGGGGCAACCTCGATACCCGACTGCGCAAGCTCGACGAGGGTCAGTACGACGCGATCATTCTTGCCGCGGCGGGTCTGAAGCGACTGGGTCTGGCCGCGCGCATTCGCGCCGAACTGCCGGCCGAAGTCTCGCTGCCGGCCGCGGGGCAGGGCGCGCTCGGGATCGAGGCGCTGGCTGCCCGGCCGGAAGTCGCGGCATGGATGGCGCCCCTCAACGACCCGATGACCGCAGCCTGCGTCGCCGCCGAGCGGGCCGTATCGAGGGCGCTGGCAGGCAGTTGCGAGGTGCCGCTCGGCGCCTACGCGATATCGCGCGACGGCGCACTGTGGTTGCGTGGCTTCGTTGCCCGGCCGGATGGCACCCGCTTCGCGCGCAGCGAACGCTCGGGCGCGGCAGAGGGCGCGGAGGCGCTCGGCCAGGCGCTGGCCGACGAGTTGAGGGCCCAGGGGGCCGACCAGATTCTCGCCGAGCTCGGCTGAGTCCGAGCGGTGAGCCCCGCCACCCTGAGGGGCCGGTGCATCGCGGTAACCCGGCCCGAGGCCCAAAGCGAAGCGCTCGCCGCAGGGATCGAGGCGCGCGGTGGTATTGCGCTGCGCTTTCCGCTGATCATCATCGAAGCGATCGACGATTCGGACGAGATTCGCGCCGTCCGGGCCACGCTCGCCGAATACGACATTGCGTTCTTCGTCAGCCCGAACGCCGTCGAACACGGCCTTGCCGTGCTCGGTGGGCGGGTGGGTTGGCCAGCGTGGCTGCGGGTCGCCGGGGTTGGCCAAGGCACCCGCGCGGCGCTCGAGCGGCAGGGCTTCGAAAGCGTGATTGCCCCCGAGACCGGGGCCGACAGCGAAGCCGTGTTGGCACTCCCCGAATTCTCGCCTGCGGCGCTCGCCGGCCGCGGCCTGTTGATCGTGCGCGGCGACGGCGGGCGCGACCTGCTCGGCCGCGAGGCGGCGCGGCGAGGTGCGCGGGTCCGTCACGTGAGCTGCTATCGGCGCCGACCGCCGCCCGGTGATGCCCGCGTGCTGCTCGACGCGGCGCGGGAAGGGCGGCTGGCCGCGCTCGTCGTGACCAGCAGCGAAGCGCTCGACAACCTCGGGGTTCTCGCTGGCGAAAGCGGCCTCGAAGTACTGCGCAGCCTGCCGGTGTTCGCGCCGCACCCGCGGATTGCCGAACGCGCTGCTGCGCTCGGATTCGAAACGATTGTCACGACCGGTGCCGGAGATTCAGGAATAATGGCCGGACTGGATGCCCATTTTGAACGTGTCGGTTAAGATTGCCCAATGAACCAAGAGACCTCAGTGCTGACTTCGGCGTCGCCTGCGTCCGAAGCGAACCAGGGCACGAGCGCGCAGGCGGAGGGCTCGGGTGTGGAACACGAGACACCCGAGTACGACCAGACCCCGGAGAGCGGAGGTGGTTCCCGCCTCGTCCCGATACTGTTGATCGGCCTGTTGCTCGCGTTTGCGGCGATTGGCTGGCTCTGGTACCAGGGCAAGTCATCCGGCGAGGTGATGCAGGCCATGCGCCAGGACGCCCAGACCCTGCGCGAGAGCGCTCGCGACCTGCAGCGCGACGCAGACGTGCTGCGCAGCGACGTCAATGCGCGTACCGGCGAGGGCGAGGAGATTGCCCGCGCTGCCCGGGTTGCGGCACGCCAGGGCCTGGAGTCGGTGGCCGACCTGCAGCGCCGTCTGGCCACCGCCGAGGCCGAACTGGCCGATACCCGCCGGCAGCAGGCGGCGATCGGCGCCCTGTATGAGTCGCTGGCCCGCAATCGAGAGGACCAGCTCTTGATCGAGGTCGAACAGACGCTCGGCCTGGCGCTGCAGCAACTGCAGCTGGCCGGCAACATCGACGCGGCGCTGGCCGCCCTGCGGGCTGCGGAGACGCGGCTGGCTCGGGCCGACGCCATGTCCCTGGTGCGACTGCGCAAGGCGCTGCTGAAGGACATCGAAAAGCTCGCCGGCGCGCCGCGCCTCGACGTGGTCGGCATCGCGGCCCGCCTCGAGGTGCTGGTTTCGGCGATCGAGCGGATGCCGCTGGCCTATACCAAGTCGCCGCCCAAGACCGACATGGGCGAGGCGCCGATTCCCGAGGGCGTGCCCGAGAAGCTCAAGCAGGCGGGTCGCGATCTGTGGGCAGAGATCAGCTCGCTGGTGCGCATCGAACGACTCGATCGGCCCGACCCGGCGCTGATCTCGCCCTCGCAGGATGTCTTCCTGCGCGAGAATCTGCGACTGCGCCTGTTGTCGGCGCGGCTCTCGCTGCTGGCACGGGACGACAAGACCTATCACACCGATCTCCAACTGGCGTCGGAGTGGCTGCGGGGCTATTTCGATACCGGTACCGAAGTGGTCGGGCATGCCCTGACGCAACTCGACGAGTTGGCCCGGGTCAAGCTCGACGCGGACGAGCTCCCGATGCTGGAGCAGACCTACACCGAGCTGCGTGCGCTGCAGGAGCGTTCGCCGGCGATCAGTGCCGGCGCGGCGGCCGCCGCGGAGCCGCCAGCGGCGGAGCCGGCGGCCGAAGAAGCGCCGGCGGTCGCCGCCAGCGAACCGTCGGCACCGGCCGAAGCCGCGGCGCCGGCGGAAGAGGCCGCGGCGCCGGCGGAAGAGCCGGCTGCGGTTGCCAGCGAATCGCCGGCACCCGCCGAAGCCGCAGAGGCAGCCGTGGCGCCAACGCCAGCCGAAGCGCCGGAGGCGGCACCCGAGGCCGCGGCCGCAGCCGCAGCCGCCGAGGTTTCGGCCCCTGCGCCGGAGGCGACAGCCGAGACTACGGCCGCACCCGCCGAGGAATCGGCGCCTGCGCCGGAGGCTGCAGAGGCAGCGTCTACGCCGGCCGCGGACGCCGAGGCGGCCCCCGTGGTCGAAGCGGCGCCCCAGGCCGAGACCGCCCCGCAGTCCGAGGCAGCACCCGAAACCGCTGCTGCGGCGGAAGCCGCCGAACAGACGGCTGTGACGCCCGAGGTGTCGGCGCCGGACGGCGCTGCCACGGCCGAGGCGGCGGTCGAGTCGCCGCCCGCGGAAGCTGCCGAGACCGCCGCGCAATCGGTGGCGGAGCCGGCGGCAGCCGACGGCCCTGCCGCGGAAGCGCAGGCGGTGGTCGAGGAGGCCGAGTCGGCCGTGGTCCGCGTCGAGGCCGCGACCGAAGCTGCCGACCGTGCCGCGGTCGAGGGCGCGGAGTCTGCACAGCAAACGACCACGGACGCCGCCGAAGCCGCGGCGGCCGAGCGCTGAGGAGGCCCGGCCATGCGGGCAATTCTCTGGATCATCGGAATCTTCGCACTGGCGGCGGGGCTGTCGCTGGTGGCCGAACACAGTACCGGCACGGTGCTGGTGTCGTTCTCCCACTATCGCGTACAGCTGTCGTTGAATCTCGTGATCTGCATGTTGGTGGTGGGCTTTGTCCTGGGTTACATGCTGGTACGGCTGGTGCTGCGGACTCTGCGGGTGCCGAAGGCAATCGGTCAGTATCGCGACAAGCGACGCCGCGTGATTGCCGAACGCAAGCTGCACGAAAGCCTGCGGGCCTTCATGGAGGGGCGCTACGCGCAGGCGTTGAAGCTCGCGGACGACTCCTTCCGCCGCTCCGAGCGGCCCGGCATCGAGACGCTGGTGGCGGCACGTGCAGCCCACGAACTCCGGGATCAGGAGAGCTATCGCGAGTGGATCGGTCGCGCGTCGCGGATTCCGTGGCTGCGCACCGCCCGCCTGATGACCGAAGCCGAATTGGCGCTCGACGGGCAGCGCTTCGACGAGGCCAGCAACCGCCTGGTGGTATTGCGGGAGCGGGGCGAGCGCCACATCGCCGCGCAGCGGCTGGCGCTGAAAGCGGCGGAAGGGGCCGGCAAGTGGGACGAGACCGCCCGCCTCGCGCGTCAGTTGCGCAAGCACAAGGGACTGAGCGAAGAGGCGGCCGCCGCGATCGTGCGTGAGTCACACCTGGAAAATCTTCGGCAGCGGGCGGGCGACGGTGCGGCCCTGGCGGAGTACTGGGCATCGATCTCGGCGCGTGAGGCGTCGGATCACGTGCTGCTGGAACGGGCGGTGCCCCTGTTGATCGCCGCCGGTCAAGGCTCGATCGCGCGGCGCGCTGTCGAGGACATGCTGTCGGAGCACTGGGAGCCGGCGTTGGCCCGTGCCTACGCAGACTGCTGTGTCGATGCCGACGATCTCTCGCCCGGCCTCGCCATGGCTGAAGGCTGGCTGGTGGAACACCCGCACGATGCCGGTTTGTTGCTGACCCTCGGACGCCTGTGCATGCGCATGAAGCTGTGGGGCAAGGCCCAGAGCTATCTCGAGGCTTCGATGAGCGTCGCGGCCGACAGCGACACCTCGTTGGCGCTCGCCCGCTTGGCCGAGCAACTCGACAAGCCGGCCGAAGCCCAGCGCTACTACCGCCGGGCAGCCGAGATCGCGACCGCCTGAGCGCGATGATCCCCGGGGCAGGGGCGCGACGCGTTCGTTCGCGGCGGCCCCGCCCGGGTGTCAGGCCCAGTCTCGCGGCCTGAGATAATCGCGATAGAGGATTTCTTCGGGACTGCCGGGTTCCGGATGCCAGTCGTAGCGCCATCGGACGACGGGCGGCATCGACATCAGGATCGACTCGGTGCGACCGCCGGACTGCAGTCCGAACAGGGTGCCGCGATCGAACACCAGATTGAACTCCACGTAACGGCCTCGGCGATACGCCTGGAAGTCGCGTTCGCGCTCACCGTAGGCAGTCTCGCGACGTCGCTCGACGATCGGTAGGTAGGCGTCGAGAAAGGCGTCGCCGACCGATCGGGTCAGACCATAGGCGTCGTCGAACGAAACGCTTCCGTCGGCGCCGTGGTCATCGAAGAACAGCCCGCCGACGCCGCGCGGTTCGTTGCGGTGTTTCAGATGGAAGTAGCGATCGCACCACGCCTTCAGTTCCCGATACCGGTCCTCGCCCCAGGGCAGGATGGCCTGCCGGCAGGTGGCGTGGAAGTGGCGCACATCCTCTTCGACGGGGTAGTACGGCGTGAGATCCATGCCGCCGCCGAACCACCAAACCGGTGTCTGACCTTCGGACTCGGCGATGAAGAAGCGCACGTTCATATGCACGGTCGGGCAGTAGGGGTTGCGCGGATGCAGCACCAGCGACACGCCCATCGCCTCGAAGCCGCGGCCGGCCAACTCCGGCCGGTTGGCGGTGGCCGACGGCGGCAAGGCACCGCCGGTGACGTGGGAGAAATTGCAGCCGCCACGTTCGAAGAAATCGCCTTCCTCGATCACTCGGGTGATACCCCCGCCACCCAATGGGCGCTCCCAGGAGTCACGGGCGAATTCGCGGCCGTCGAAGGCCTCCAGGCCGGTGACGATCCGTTGCTGCAACCCGAGCAGATACTCTTTGACCGTTGCGGCGTGCATCGCGATCAGGTCTTGTCGGCGACGGTCGCGCCGGCGGCACCCGCCTTGAGTTCGGCGATCGCGGCCGAGCGTGCTGCCTCGTCCTTGAGCATCGGGCTGGTTCCGATGACCTGGCCGTTGCTCGCCTTGAGGTTGAAGAAGGGCCGGCCGTCGGAGGCGGTCTTCAACTCGTAGCGACCATCGTCGCCGGCGTTCTTGCGTACCGACTCGATCCCGTTGTTGGCACTGGCCTTGGCGTTGTAGCCCTCGCTGCGAATCAGCGTGCCGCCGGCGCTGGCCAACAGCTTGAAATAAAACTCGCCCTTCTCGTTCTTGGTCAGTTCGAATGTCAGTGCCATTGGCTTCTCCTCTTACCCCTTGTCGTCAATTCGTGCCGGCGGCATGCCGGCGCCGTGGGCCGCAGTCGCAGACCCGAGCGCAGAATACCACCGTGCCGCCGGGCAGCCGCGCCGTCCGCAGCCGGCCGGATGGTCGCCGCGTGAATAACTGTGGCACCGGCGCGGGTCAGCGCCGGATGGCTCGATGGCCGATGTCACGACGCATCTGTCGACCGTCGAACATGATGTGGTCGGCGACGTCGTAGGCGTTCTTCTGGGCGCTGCGCACGTTTTCACCGAGGGCGGTGACGCACAGCACCCGCCCGCCGGCGGTGACGATCCGCTCGCCGTCCCGGGCCGTGCCCGCATGAAAGACATGCACTGCATCGTCGTGCCCTTCCGGCAGTCCATCGATGGCGTCGCCCTTGCGCGGCGATTCCGGATAGCCATGGGCCGCCAGCACGACGCCCAGCGAAAAGCGGCGATCCCATTCCGCCTCGGTCGTGTCGAGCTTGCCGTCGATCGCCGCGTCGAGCAGGTCGATCAGATCGGTCTTCAGCCGCATCATGATCGGCTGGGTTTCGGGATCGCCCATTCGGCAATTGAACTCGACCACCCGAGGGCGCCCGGCCTCGTCGATCATGAGGCCGGCGTAGAGAAAGCCGGTGTAGGGGTGGCCGTCCGCGATCATCCCTGCCAGCGTCGGCATGATGATCTCGCGCATGACCCGTGCATGGACTTCCGGAGTGACCACCGGAGCCGGCGAATAGGCGCCCATGCCGCCGGTGTTGGGGCCTGCGTCGCCGTCCTTGAGGCGCTTGTGGTCCTGGCTCGTGGCCAACGCCATGGCATGGCGTCCGTCCGCCATGACGATGAAGCTGGCCTCCTCGCCGCGCATGAATTCCTCGATCACGACGCGTGCACCGGCGCCGCCCATGCGGTTGTCCACCAGCATCATGTCGATGGCGGCGTGGGCCTCGTCCGGGGTCATCGCCACCACCACTCCCTTGCCGGCAGCCAGACCATCGGCCTTGATCACGATCGGCGCCCCTTCGCGGTCGATGTAGGCATGGGCTTCGCCGGCGTCGGCGAACGTCGCGTAGCCCGCCGTCGGGATCGCATGGCGCACCATGAACTGCTTGGCGTAGTCCTTCGATGCCTCCAACTGGGCCGCAGCCCGGCTCGGACCGAAGATGCGCTGGCCGGCTTCGCGGAACGCATCGACCACGCCTTCGGCGAGCGGTGCCTCGGGGCCGACCACGGTGAGCGCCACCTTTTCACGCTTGGCAAATTCGATCAGCACCCGAGGGTTGGTGATCGGTACGTTCTCGACGCCTTGTTCGCGTGCGGTGCCGGCATTGCCGGGCGCCACATACACCTTGTGCACCTTGGGCGATTGGGCCAACTTCCAGGCCAGGGCGTGTTCGCGGCCACCAGAGCCAATGACGAGGACTTTCATGCTTGCTGCCGGTTCTCTCTCGGTTCGATGCTGCGGCCGCCGACGGGGCGGCACGCCGGGGTCAGTGCCGGAAGTGGCGGAATCCGGTGAATACCATGGCCAGGCCGTGTTCGTCGGCAGCCGCGATCACTTCGGCGTCGCGCATCGAGCCGCCGGGCTGGATCACCGCAGTCGCCCCGGCTTCGGCGAGCACGTCGAGGCCGTCGCGAAACGGGAAGAAGGCGTCCGACGCAGCCACCGAACCGACGATCGAAAGGCCGGCATTGTCGGCCTTGATGCGGGCGATGCGCGCCGAATCGACGCGGCTCATCTGACCGGCGCCGACGCCGACCGTCATGCCGTCGCGGCAATAGACGATCGCGTTGGACTTGACGTACTTGGCGACCCGCCACGCGAACAGCAGATCGCGGGCCTCGCGCTCGTCGGGGGCGCGCCGAGTCACGACCTTGAGATCTTCGAGGGTGATCGGCGCATGATCGGCGCTCTGCACCAGCAAGCCGCCGCCGACGCGCTTGACGTCGATCTGCTGCAGTGCGCCGGTCGGCATCGTCAGCACCCGCACTTTCTGCTTGGCGCGCAGGATGTCGAGGGCCGCGGCCGAGTAGGCCGGTGCGATCAACACCTCCATGAACTGCTTCGACACCGCCTCGGCCGTGGCCTGGTCCACCTCCGCATTGAACGCGATGATGCCGCCGAAGGCGGAGGTCGGGTCGGTCTCGAAGGCTCTGGCGTAGGCGTCCCGCGGGTTGGCGCCGAGCGCGACGCCGCAAGGATTGGCATGCTTGACGATGACGCAGGCGGTGGTGTCGAAGGCCTTGACGCATTCCCAGGCGGCGTCCGCGTCGGCGATGTTGTTGTACGACAGCGCCTTGCCCTGCACCTGGGTATATGCGGCAATGCCGCCGGTTGCGGCGCCGGGCTCCCGGTAGAACGCCGCATCTTGGTGCGGGTTCTCGCCGTAGCGCAGATCCTCGACCTTGTCGAAGGCGAGCTGCAGGCGGTCGGGGAAGCTGCGGATGCGGCCTTCCGCGTCGAGGGCCGTCAGATAGTTCGAGATCGCGCTGTCGTAGCGGGCGGTGTGGGTGAAGGCCTTGACCGCGAGCGCAAATCGGGTGGTCGCGCTGATGCTGCCGTCGCCGGCACGCATCTCGTCGATGATCACCGCATAGTCGTCCGGGTCGGTCACGACCGCGACGCCACCGGCATCGTTTCCGTGGTTCTTGGCCGCCGCCCGGACCATCGCCGGGCCGCCGATATCGATGTTCTCGATGGCCTCCTCGAGCGTGCAGTCGGGACGGGCGATGGTCTCCTGGAAGGGGTATAGATTGACCACCAACAGATCGATCGGGGCAATGCCATGTTCGGCGATGGTGTGCATGTGCTCGTCCGAATCACGTCGGGCCAGCAAGCCGCCGTGCACCTTGGGGTGCAAGGTCTTGACGCGCCCATCGAGAATTTCGGGCGAGCCGGTGTGCGCGGAAACGTCGGTGACGGCGAGACCGGCTTCACGCAGCAGGCTCGCGGTGCCGCCGGTCGATAGCAGTTCGACGCCGGCCTTGCCGAGTTCGACGGCAAATTCGACGATGCCGCGCTTGTCGGAGACGCTGATCAGGGCTCGGGCAACTTTCATTCGGGTTCTGTGGTCGAGGCGCCGCGGTCGGCGCGGGTTCAGAGGAGGTCGTATTCGCTCAGTTTGCGACGCAGCGTGTTGCGGTTGATGCCGAGCATCTCCGCTGCCGCGGTCTGGTTGCCATTGGCATGGCGCAGTACGAATTCGAGCATCGGCCGCTCGGCATTCTTCATCACCAGTTCGTAGATTGCCGCGGGCTTCTCTCCGTCCAGGTCGCGGAAATAACGGTCCAGGGTGCGGCAGACCGAATCTGCGATCTCGTTGCTGCTCATGCGGCCAGTTCCTCGGCAAAAATCTGGGTCTCGTGGTCCCACGGGACCGGCCGGTGCAGTTCGTGAAAGAAGCGGTCCACGGCGTCGAGCTGCTCGGCGGGGTGCTCCAGGCGAACCATGCGCTGGCGAAAATGTTGTGCGCCGGCGATGCCGCGGACGTACCAGCCGATGTGCTTGCGGGCGATCCGAACACCCGCAGCCACGCCATAGAAGGCATGGATGTCCAAAACATGGGCCCGACAGGTGCGATGGATCTGTTCGGGCGTGGGCGGCGGTGGCTGTTCGCCCGTGGCGAGGAAATGCGCGACCTCGGCGAAGATCCAGGGCCGGCCCTGGGCGGCCCGTCCGATCATCACCGCATCGGCTCCGGTGTGGTCGAGGACCTGCTTGGCCTTGCGCGGGGAATCGATGTCGCCGTTGGCGATCACCGGGATGCGGACGGCCTGTTTGACGGCGGCGATCGAGTCGTACTCCGCCTCGCCGGTGTAGCGATCTTCCCGGGTGCGCCCGTGAATCGTCAGCGCGTGCACGCCACTCGCTTCAGCGATGCGCGCGATCGTCAGCACATTGCGGCAGTCTCGGTCCCAACCCGTGCGGCACTTCAGCGTCACCGGCGTGGCAGGCACCGCGGCGACGACCGCTTCGAGGATGCTGCGCACCAATGTTTCGTCCCGCATCAGCGCCGAGCCGGCCGCCACGTTGCAGACCTTCTTCGCCGGGCAGCCCATGTTGATGTCGATGATGTCGGCGCCGCCGTCGACATTGTGGCGCGCCGCCGCCGCCATCATCTGCGGATCGGCGCCCGCGATCTGGACGCTGACCGGTGCCGCCTCGCCACGATGATCGGTACGCCGGCGGGTCTTCTCGGTGGCGTACAGCAGGGCGTTCGAGGTGACCATCTCGGAGACCGCCAGGCCGGCACCCATGCGCCGTGCGATCTGCCGGAACGGGCGGTCCGTGACGCCGGCCATCGGCGCCAGAAAGACGTTGTTCCGCAGGTCAAAACCGGCGAGTTTCATGGGGTCGCAGCAAGCGGGGGAAAGTCGCGATTCTACCCGAAGGGAGGCACTTCGGCGTCGAAAATGCAACGCGCTGCGTCGATTCCGGCTGCCGCCGGCATCTGTCGGGGCGGTGCGGCGTCAGGACCAGGCGCGGGCGCCGAACATCATCGTGCGGGCGAGCAGCCTGCGCAGTGGCGGGCAGGCATCGAGCGCCATCAGGCCGGCACCGCGCGCCGTGGCGAAGGCGTGACGGTCGTTGCTGAAGACCCGCACCAGGGCGTCCGTGATGCCGATCGTGGCGGTGCGGTCCAGCCGACGCTGGCGAGCATAGCGGTCGAGGACGCGGGCCTGGCCGACATCGTCGGCCGCCCAGGCCGAGAGTACGGCCGCCAGGGACCAGACGTCGCGCAGGGCGAGATTGAATCCCTGCCCGGCGACCGGGTGCAGGGTCTGGGCGGCGTTGCCGAGCCAGACGGTGCGTTCGCCGATCGGGTGGCGACGGTAACGCAACATCAACGGAAAACGCATGCGTGGGTCGACCCGGGTCAGCCGCACCCGTCCGGCGAGGCGTCGCTCGACCTCGGCGATATAGGCGGCGTCGTCGAGGTCGGCGAGACGTTCGGCCTCGTCCGGCGGCGCAGTGTGGACCACCGCATAGCGCTGGCCGAAGGGCAGCAGCGCGAGGGGGCCCCCTGTGGTGAAGCGCTCGAAGGCCTGGTGATCGTGGGGCCGTTCGCTGGTGGCCAGCGTGATCACCGCATGTTGGCCGTAGTCGCGGCTGCGCACGCCGGGCGCGGACTCGTCGATGGCGCCCTCGGCACATGCCACCAGCCGCGCCCGCACCGCGCCCGGGCGCTCGCCGTCCAGGGTGACGACCACGTCGTCGTCGCCGGCCGTGATCTTCGCGACACGCCCGCCTTCGATCCAGGTCAGGCCCTCGTTGCCGAGCGCGCGATCGAGCGCTCCGGCGAGTTCACCAGCACGTACCACCTGGCCGAGGGCGTCCACGCCGACCTCCTTCGCATCGATCAAGGTGCGGCCGAAGCCCCCCTGCTGAGAGACGTGGATGCGCCGGATCGGCGTCGCGTCGAGTTCCTGCCACGCCCCCAGCCGTTGCAGCGTCTGGCACGAGCCGCGGGACAAGGCCAGCACCCGCGGGTCGCCGACGCTGGCGCCGCGCCCGCGCGCATCCACCAGCGCGATGTCCAGACCCCGCTCGCGCAGCGCCAGGGCCAACGCCGTGCCGACCGGGCCGGAGCCGACGATCAGCAGATCATGCACCATCGCCGCCCGCAGCCATCCACTGTTCGATCTCGTCCACCGTCTTCGGCGCGCCGGCGGTGATCAGTTCGCAGCCGTCCGCAGTCACCAGCGCATCGTCCTCGATGCGCACGCCAATGTTCCAGAAGGCCTCGGGGATGTCGTCGGCCGGCCGCACGTAGCAGCCCGGCTCGATGGTGAGCGTCATACCCGGCTGCAGGGGGCGCCATTCGCCACCCTGCTTGTAGTCGCCGGCGTCGTGCACGTCCAGCCCCAGCCAATGGCCGGTACGGTGCATGTAGAAACGGCGGTAGTCCTGATTCTCGAGCACGGTGTCGACGCTGCCCCGCAGGAGTCCGAGGTCGATCAGGCCGCGCGCGAGCACGGCCACCGCGGCATCGTGGGGTGCGTTCCAAGTGGCGCCCGGGCGGGTTTCGGCGATCGCGGCGTACTGGGCGGCAAGCACGAGTTCGTAGATGTCGCGCTGGGGGCCGGCGAAGCGTCCGCCGACCGGGAAACTGCGGGTGATGTCCGAAGCATAGCCGTCGAGCTCGCAGCCGGCATCGATCAGCAGCAATTCGCCGTCGGCCATGCGCCGGTCGTTTTCGACGTAGTGCAGGACGCAGGCATTGGGACCGCTGGCGACGATGGACGGATAGGCCGGCGCCTGGGCGCCGGCACGCCGGAACGCCTGCTCGAGGGTGGCCTCGATCTCGTACTCGAATACGCCCGGGCGGGCAGTGCGCATGGCCTGGCGATGGGCCTCGACCGAGATCGCTGCGGCGCGGCGCATCACGGCAATCTCGGCCTGGTCCTTGATCAGGCGCATCTCGTCTAGCAGGGTGCGGACGTCGTGGATCGTCGGCGGTGCCGTCGCACCGCTGCGGGTGTTGGCGCGGACGGCATTGAGGGCCTGGGTCAGCCGGTGGTCCCAGGCAGCATCGTGGCCGAGCGAATAGAAGATGGCGGGCTGGTCCGGCAGGATTTCCGCAAGGATTTCGTCGACCGCGCCGACCGCGTGGGCCTCGTCCAGCTCGAATCGTTCGCACGCCGCCTCGGGGCCGTGGCGAAAGCCGTCCCAGATCTCGCGTTCCGGATCGCGCTCGCGGCACAGCAGGATCGCGCGCGGTTCGTTGCCGGCCACCAGCAGCAGTACCGCCTCCGGTTCACGAAAACCGGTCAGGTAATAGAAGTAGCTGTCGTGGCGGTAGCGGTAGTGGGTGTCCCGATTGCGGATCACCTCGGGCGCCGTCGGTATAACCGCGACGCCGCCGCCGCGTTCGGCAATCTTGGCCAGCAGGTGGTCGCGGCGGCTCTTGAAAGGGGAAGGATCGCTCATCTCGCTCCGTGCGCCATGGGTTGGGCATCTCCGGGGATTATCCTGGAAATCGCAGTTGGGCAGGTCCGGGCGTGGGTCCGGCAAGGTGTGGCGACGCGCCAGCGTGCGTGCCTGGCGGGGGCGCAACGCCGCCAGGCCGGCTGTCGAGCGTGCGGCGAATTCAGCCACCGGGTGTGCTTCGACGAATGCCGACGCTGGGTGAGCATGGACGGCCCCGTGGTCCGGCACGAGCGCCTGACGCCCACAGCCGGAATTATTGCACGGCTCGTTCGCGACCATCGGTCGGAGCGACGAGGCCACCTGCGGCGTTGTGGTCGACCCACGCCAGGCGGCGATAACCACATGCCTTGGCGATGCCCGGCTTGACGATCTGGAAGTAGGGCGAGACATCGAAGTCGCGGGGCGCGAACAGGCTGAAATGGCGCAGTTCGAGCAGTTCCTCGACACACTCGGGACAATCCGGATCTTCGCCCGCGACGCGCAGCGTGCGGGGAAGAATCGGATAGCGAACGGACTGAAAGGCCTGGGCGATCAGAGTCGAGCAGATGGCCCGGGTCGGGTCGCCGCTGCCCAGCGACAGCATGCGGCGGCGAAAGCGCTGGGGCACCGGCGGCGTCGGGAACAAGTAGCGTGCCAGATCGACGACGTTGCGCAGATCGTACTGGTGGCCGATGCGGGCGATGGCGAAATCCAGCACGCGCTCGAGATCCTCCGGCGTGATGCCGATCGGACGGCAGATCCGCGTCGGAAGCCCCGCGAACGCCTCGACCCCGACGGCGCGCACGCCCTCGACGATGTCCGCTTCGATGAAGGCCGGGCACGGCGCATTGGGCGCCCACGGTTGGCGTTCGCCGACGAACAGTGCGGCGTGGGACCAGGTGGACTGGGTCAGGTACTTGATGATGCCGCTGACCCGGCTGTTGCCCTCGACCAGCACCACGTCACCCGGCGCGAGCGCATCGAGCAGTCGCCGTGTTTCGGTGGGCGGCGTCAGATGGTCGGTCGCGACGGGCTGCGACAGGTAGCGTCCGATGCAGCCGCCCAGCCAGCCGAGCACGCCACCCACAGCCGGGCTCAGTCTCCGGCGGGGCCGCGCCGGCCCTCCCGGTAGCGGCGCGTGGCGGCTCTCAGGAACTGCATCTGTACGCGAAAGTTGGTGCACGCCTTGCACATCGCCAGATGCATGCGCAGGTTGATGCGTTCGGTGAGGGACAGATTGCGGTCCTGCTCCTCCGAGCAAAGACGGTTCACTTCCTTGCAGCTCAGCACGGCGTGTCCTCCCGGCCGAACCAGTCGCGATCCAGGCACAGGCGCAGACCGGCACGGGCGCGATGCAGGATCACCCAGCAATTGCTGGTGCTGATTCCGAGTTCGGTGCAGATCTCGTCGGTGTCGAGGTCGAGGAACTCGCGCATCATGAACACGCGTGAGGTCTTCGGCGGCAGGCGATCGAGGCAGGCATCGAAGACGTCCCAGAACTGCTGCTGCGACAACGAGGACTCGGGGTCCGCCCAGGTCGGCGGGCGGTCTTCCGGGTTCCAGTGGCCGCGTTGGTCGAACAGGGCGTCGAAGTCGTCGCCGTCCTCGGCGCTGCCATCGACCAGATCGGCGCCGGCGATTTCGCGCGAACTCTTGCGAATATGGTCGACGATCTTGTTGCGGAGAATCGAGAACATCCAGGTCTTGAGGGCCGAGCGGCCGGCAAAGCTGGCTTCGTACTTCATGGCGGAGAACAGGGCTTCCTGCACCATGTCCTCGGCCGCTCCGGCGTCGCGCAGCTGAAGCTGCGCGAAGCGCAGCATGTCGCGGCGGATCTTCTCGATCGACGGGTCGTTCCAGTCGATCCGGCCCACGGCGGCGTCGTTCATCATTGCTCCCTGTTTCGTTCCCTGGCGTTGAGCGCCGCGCTGGCGCTGGCTACGCAGAAAGGTACTAGAAAATTCAGCAACACGCGCCCCCATTCGATCGGCATGGCGCCGAGCAGGCGATCGCCCTGGTTGATCAGGTTCAAGATCGCGCCCACCGTCAGGGCGATGCAGGCCGAGGTGCGCAAGGTACGCGGGCGGCAGGCGAGTCTCAGCAGTTCCGACATGCAATTGGGTTCCTCCTGACGCGCGCATGGTGTGCGTCAGGAGTCTGACCGGGGAAACGGTGCAATCCTTACGTCGGCTCAGTCGTGCCCGCCCTCGGCGGAGGCCAGCGCCTTGCGCATGCGGTGCAGTCCGAACGCCACCAATCCGCCGATCAGCGGGATCGAGACGGCGGTGATGGCCTCCGGGGTCAGCGGTGCGATCAGCCCCTTGGCGCCCTTGGCGAGGTAATTGACGAGCTGAGACGCGTAGTAGGTGATGGCCACCACCGACAGGCCCTCGACCGTCTCCTGCAGGCGCAACTGGAGCTTGGCGCGGCGGTTCATCTGGGCCAGCAATTCCTGGTTCTGGCGTTCCAGCTCGATATCGACGCGTGTGCGCAGCAATTGGGAATTGCGCGCGATCCTGCCCGACAGGTCGTCCTGGCGGCGCGCGTTGGCGGCACAGGTATTGATCGCCGGCGCCAGCCGGCGGTCCATGAACTCCTTGATCGTGGTGAAGCCGGACACCCGCAGCTCGCGCAGCTCCTCGATCCGGTGCTGGACCAGTTGGTGATAGGCGGCGGCGGCGCCGAAGCGAAAGGTCGAACGGGCCACCGAACGTTCGACCTCGGCGGCGAGACGGGTCAGGCGTCCGAGCACGTTGCGCTCGTCTTCGGGCGTGCTTGCGGCGACGATGCGGTCCATCAGGTCGGCGAGTTCCCCTTCGGCCCGATTGAGCAACTTGCCGACTTCGCGCGCCACCGGAAAGGCCAGCAGTGCCGTCATGCGGTAGGTCTCGATCTCCAGCAGGCGCTGCACCATGCGACCGGTCTGGCGCGGCGTCAGCTTTTCGTCGAGCACCAGGAAGCGGGTCCAGCCGTCGGTCAGCAGGAAGTCGGTGAACACCCAGGCGCCGCCTTCCGCCACCCGGGTCGCGATCATCTGGGAGCCCTCGCGGGAGGCGCTGGCCATGACCGATTCGGGCGTCAGTTGTTCGGCACTGTGCAAGCTGACGTGGGTGGCGACCAGCAGGCTGCCGGGAATCGCCTCCAGCCAGCGCGGAGGCAGGGCCTCGACCGCGGTCGCCTCCTGGTCGTCGGCGTCGATGTCACGAAAGATGGTGTAGCAGGAGAATTCCGAATGACGCTCCCACTTGAGGCAGAAGCGGGGCGTGGTCAGCAGCAGGTGGTCCCCGTCCACCTCCGGCAGCGGCACGGCAAAGGCCTCGGCAAGACGGCGCAGGTGCGCGACCTGCTGTTCGATCGTGCTGTCGTCGTGGGTCAGCGCAACATAGGAAACCGCCTGGGGGCAGCGGATCGCCACCGGCGGGCGGGCGTGCAGTTCGTTGTTGAGCTTATAGCGCAGCGGGTGCTCTGCGTGTTGTCCGCTGCTGTCGGTGCGAGGGTCGTTCATCGGTTTCCGGTGCCAGGGGGTGCGCGCGATACCGACGTCGCCCGCGCGCTCCGCCGGTGCCGAGGCGCCGGCCGCCGCGCCCTCCCGAGCCGTCGGTGGTTACTGACTGACTGCTGTGCTCGCGATGATCGCGCCCAGCCGACAGCCTGCCTGCCGCCGATCATGCCCGCGCCGCCCGAGCAGCGCAAGCAGCCCCGGCCGAACCCCGGTGTTCGGCCGGCATTGGAAACGGTGTCAGGCTTCCTTGCGCAACTTGGCGATGCCCACCGCCTTCATCACGACCTTCTCGTACACCGGCTCGGTCGTGCCTTTGCGCATCTTGCGCAGGAAGTACTTCTCGAACGCGATCTTCGCCAGATGCACCCATTTCCCCTGGGAAAACCAATTGACGTTGCGTGGGGGGATCTGGGGCAAGGCGACGAAGGCCGCGCCGGTGTCGCCGAAATCGGCAAGGCATACCGCGTTCCAGGTCGCGGTCTCGGTGGGCTCGCGACCATCGATCAGGGCCCGGATGTTGTGGGCCGTCGCGGTCACCATCGACTCGATCATGTAGCCGGTCTTCGGTGTGCCGGTCGGCACCGGCGTCGCTTCGACCGGTGGGATCGCGACGCAGACGCCGACCGCGAAGACGTTGCGGAAGGTCGGGTTGCGCTGGTGCTGATCGATCAGGATGAAGCCGCGCGGATTGGTCAGGCCTTCGACGCCGAACACCGCGTCCACGCCCTTGAAGGCGGGCAGCATCATCGAAAACGCGAACGGCACTTCGTGGCGTCGCTTCTCGGCGCCGTCCTCGTCGTGCTCGATCACGTGCATCTCGCCGTCCTCGACCCGGTCGACCTTCGCGTTGCAGATCCACTTGATGTGGCGGTCGCGGAAGGCCGACTCCATGATGCCCTTCGAATCGCCGACGCCGCCCAGCCCGAGATGGCCGATGTAGGGCTCGGACGTGACGAAAGTCATCGGCACGCGGTCCCGTATCCGGCGCTTGCGCAGATCGGCGTCGACGATCATCGCAAACTCGTAGGCCGGCCCGAAGCAGGATGCACCCTGCACGGCACCGATCACCACCGGTCCGGGGTCGGCCACGAACCGTTGCCAACCCGCCTCCGCGGTGACCGCATGATCCACATGGCAGACCGACTGGGTGTGACCGTCGGGGCCGAGACCCGGTACCTCGTCGAAGGCGAGCTTGGGGCCGGTGGCGATCACCAGATAATCGTAGGCGACGCTGCGCCCGTCGAGCAGTTCCACCTCGTTGTTCGCGGGCTTGACCCGGGCGACGCCGACCGGGATGTAGTCGATGCCGCGCTTGGCCAGCACCGCCGAGGGATCTACTTCGATCTCCTCGCGTTTGCGCCAGCTAACTGCGACCCATGGGTTGGACGGCACGAAGTGGAACTTGGCGTCCTTGGCGATTACCGTGACACGGTCTTCCGGGCGCGCCAGGTCGCGCATTTCGTAGGCCATCGGAAGACCGCCGATGCCGGCGCCGATGATGACGATGTTTGCCATGGTCGATTTCCTCCTCCCGCTGGTGTTTTGGCGTGGTGCGAGCCTGCCTTTCTTGAAAGGTTTTTTAGTAAGTTAGAAAATTCTAATAGACTTTGCAATCATTTTCGATGTTGCGAGGCAGCGCGATCGCGTGCCTCCAGATGCGACAAGGTCCAGGTGGAAGGCAATCGAGGGGTTGTTGCGCCGCATGGTGGTTGTCGTTGCGGGCACCTCACCGGGTGCCCTGCCTGCCGCGACCGGACAACGCTCGGCGTGCGCACCGAGCGATTCCTCGGCGGCACGTGCAGCGCGCCGGCATGGCCGCTGGAATTCAGTCTCAACTGTGCAATGCCCGTGCCGTTGGTAGGGTATTGGGCGTGTGCCCCGCCATTCTGGGATCTCATTGTCATGTCTGCTCTGCGCGTCTTGTTGCTGCTTGTCCTGTGTGCCATCGGCGCCGCCGTGCATGCGGAGGAGCGGCCTCCGGTACTGGTCGGGCTCGATGCCGAGTTCGGCCTCGACAGAAGCACTTCGGCGCAGGCGATCGAGCGTGGCATCCTGATTGCGCTCGACGAGATCAACCGTGCCGGCGGCGTGCTCGGTGGGCGAAGGATCGAACTGGTGTCGCGCGACAATCGGTCGGTGACCGCACGCGGCATCCGGAATCTCAAGGAACTGGCTGCCATGCCCGAGATGGTCGCGATGTTCGTCGGGCGCTTTAGTCCGGTTGCGCTGGAATACATCGACCTGGCGCACGATCTCGAAATGATCTTGCTCGACCCGTGGGCGGCCGCAGACGCGATCACCGACAACGGCCATCAGCCGAACTTCGCGTTCCGGCTGTCGCTCAAGGACAGTCTGGCAATGCCGGCGATGTTCCGCCACGCGCTCGCCAAGGGTGCGCGACGGGTGGGGCTGCTGCTGCCCAATACCTCCTGGGGGCGAAGCAATCTCGCCGCTGCCGATCGCTACTACCTGAACGCCGACCTGCCCAAGTCGGTCGGCATCGAGTGGTACCAATGGGGGGACCGATCGATGATCGAGAAGTACGAAGCGCTGCGTGCCGCAGGTGCCGACGCGATCGTCTTCGTCGCCAACGACACCGAGGCGGTCGTGCTGTTCCGCGACATGGTCGAATTGCCCGAGCAGGATCGTATCCCGATCGTCAGCCACTGGGGGGTCACCGGCGGCGACTTCGCCGAGCAGGTGCGCGGCATGCTCGACGAGGTGGATTTCTCGGTCGTCCAGACCTTCAGTTTCTTCAACGCCGATCCCGAGATCCGTACGCGGGTGATGGCGGTGGCCGAGCGTCTGTTCGGCATCTCGCGCTTCGATCGGATCGAATCACCGGTCGGCGTCGGCCACGCCTACGACCTGACCCACCTCCTGGCGCGTGCCATCGAGCGGGCCGGGACCACCGAACGGGCGGCCGTGCGCGATGCCCTCGAGCACTTGCGGGAGTACCAGGGCCTGGTCCGTCGCTTCGCGCGACCGTTCTCGCCGCAGAGCCACGATGCGCTCGGTGCGGATGACGTCTTCATGGCGCGCTACCGGGCAAGCGACGGGGCCATCGTGCCCCTGTCGTGGTCGGAAGGAACCCGCTAGGACGCGCGGCGTGGTGGCAGCCGGCATGACGTCGCCGCAGCAGCCCGAGGTCGCTTCGTCGCCGTCACCGGGGCCGACGGCGGGCGTCGGGGCCGTGGGCGGCGAAACGACGTCCGCGGCAGCGGCGGAGGACGCGGCGAGGCGGGCGGGCGACGCCCGCGACGTGCCTCGCGCCGGCGGCTTCGGGCTCGCCGCACGAATTGCCCTGGCAGCGTCGGCACTGACCCTGTTGTTCGTCACCGGCATCGGTGCGGTCTCCTACGTCGTGACCCGTGCCCAGATCACGCAGGGCGTCAAGGACGGCCTCTCCCACCAGGCGGCGCTGCTGGCCAGCCGCCTCAGTACCACGCTGAATTCCGTGGCGACGACGCTCAGCGAGCTCAAGCAGAACGCCCTGGTCCTCAATTCCTTGATGGACAGCTATACCCGCAGGACTTCCCTCGATCCGTTCCTGGCAGACTTCTCGACCATCAACGGCGTGCCGGTGGAAATCACCTTGACGGATTTCGAGGGGAATCCGGTGGCCGGCGCGGCGGGGGGCGCACTCGGCAGTGCCCACTGGAAGGTGGGTGTGCTGGAGCGGGGGCTCCCGTACGTGACGGTCGAAGAACGGGCGGGGCGCGCCACCCTGCTGGTGGCCGAGCCGATCTTCTACGTCGGTACCTTGAGTCCGGAAGGCGCCCTCGTCCATCGAATCGACCTGGCACGGCTGGTGGGCGAGTCGGCGCCCGAGGTCGCGAACGGATCGGTGCAGTTGCTCTACAACGGTCGCTCGATCCTCGGTCAGGACCCGTCCGCAGGCGGCACGGGCCGAAGTCGCAGGGCATTGACCCAGACCAAGCCGCTGGAGCTCCATGCCATGCTCGCGCCCCTGCGGCTCGATGTTCGCCTGCGCGCCGATCCGGCCTTGATCCGGGGACCGCTCGCGCAACTGACGTTGATCTACCTCCTGATCGGCCTTGCGGTGCTGATCGGTGCCGTGCTGTTCAGTGCGCTGGCGGCCCGTCGACTGGCCAGACCGCTGCGCGAACTCGAACAGGTGGCGGCGTCGGTGGTGGCCAGCGGGTCGGTCGACCATCGCTTCGAGGTCGGCGCCTTCGCCGAAGTGGCGCGGCTCGGACAGACCTTCAACCTGATGCTCGAGCGCCTCGGTGCTGCCCAGCACCAGCTTGCCCGCCTCGCCCACCACGATGCTTTGACCGGCCTGGCCAACCGCATTCGATTCCATCAGCAACTGAGTGCGGCACTCGCCGACGTGCAGCGTAGCCACGATACCCTCGGCGTGCTGCTGCTCGACCTCGACAACTTCAAGGACGTCAACGACACCCTCGGCCATCCGGTCGGCGACGAATTGCTGAAGCAGGTGGCCGGTCGCCTGCGCGCCCTCGTGCGCGCGACCGACACGGTCGCTCGCCTGGGTGGCGACGAATTCGCAATCATTGCCACGCACCTGACGGATTCCGGCGCCGCGGCAGTGCTGGGAAACAAGATGGTCGAGGCGATTTCGGAATCGTTCGAATTCGCCGACCACGAGATCTACGTTTCGGCCAGCGTCGGCATCGCCGTGTGCCCGAGCGATGGCGACAGCTCTGAGCAGTTGCTGAAGAATGCCGACCTCGCCTTGTACAAGGCAAAACAGGAAGGTCGCTGCAATTTCCAGTTCTTCGACCAGCAACTCAACGACGCGGCCCAGACCCGCAAGCAGATCGAGGCGTCGATCCGCGCTGCGATCGACGAAGCCGCTTTCTGTCTGCACTACCAGCCGCGCATCGATCTGGAGACTGGCACGGTGGCGGGCGTCGAGGCGTTGGTCCGCTGGCGAAGTGCGGGGCGGATGGTCTATCCCGACGCGTTCGTGCCGGTGGCCGAGGAGTCGCGCTTGATCGTGCCGCTCGGCGAGTGGATCCTGCGCGCCGCGTGCGAGCAGAAAAGGACGTGGGATCGCCAAGGAATGTGTCCGTTCACGGTCGCCGTCAACCTGTCGGCGATCCAGCTCGGCCGCGACGACTACGTCGAACGGCTGCTGGCCGTGGTCGAAGACAGCGGAGTCGATCCGGCAGGTCTCGAGATCGAGATCACCGAGAGCGCGCTGATGGAACGCGTCGATGTGATCGCGGATCGATTGGCGCGGTTTCGCGCCTTGGGCGTGCGACTGGCGATCGACGACATCGGCACCGGCTATTCGTCCCTCGTCAACCTGAAGCGGCTGTCGGTGGATGTTCTCAAGATCGACAAGAGCTTCATCCGCGATCTGGAAGACGATCCCGACGATGCCGCGATCACCCGCGCGATCATTCAGCTCGGTACCAGCCTGGACCTGACGGTCGTGGCCGAAGGCGTCGAGAAGCCTGGGCAGGAAAGCTTTCTGCGTCGGCAGGGCTGCCACCAGGCACAAGGCTATCTCTACGCAGCCGCGCTGCCGCCGGAAGAATTGGCGGTCTGGGTTCGGCAGAGGGGACTTGCCTCGGCGGATACCCACGCGGTCGTCACCGGGAGCGGATGATCCCCGCAGCGGGCCGGTGTGCCGGGCGGCGACCGGCCGCAAGGCCAATTTCTGGGTGATTTCACGGCCGCGCGCGCCATATCCCCCGAATCCGAACGCAGCGCGGGACCCTCTCGTATTCTGTTGATCTCGATCAAGCCGGGCGGTGGCCGGATGTTCCAGCATCGGAGCGATCATGGCACGCCTCGTGCATCTGTCCGCGGACGTTGCGGCTTGCCGACAAGGACAAGAACGGGAGGAGGTCAAATGAGTCGTTCGATCATCGTGCGTGCATTCGTCACGCTGTCGCTGTTGTTCAGCCTGGGCGCCCAGGCACGCCTGCCAGGCCTCGACCGGCTGTTGCCGAACGACGGCACGGTCGCGGTCGCCGCCGGCGATCAGGTGGCACCGGACATCGCAGCGGGCGCCGGTGCGCGCTTGGCGGTGTGGTCGGACGAACGTGCCAATCCGTACGTCTATAACGAGTACGAGACCTCCTACGACATCTACGGCGTGCGTCTTGCCGATGACGGCACGCCGCTCGATCGGGTGCCGTTCGCGATTCACGCCGGCGCGGGCAGCCAGACGGCACCGAAGGTGGCGTGGAACGGCAGCCACTGGCTGGTGGTGTTCCGTTCGGCGTCGCTCTCGGGCACGGGTTTCTATTATTCATCGACGCTGGCAGCGGTGCGCGTCGCGCCCGACGGGACACTGGTCGACCCGGCACCGATCCCGCTTCCGGGCCTGGGCACCGGTTCCTATGCCGTGGCCTCCGACGGCAACGGCTGGATGGTCGCCGCGGTCGGCAACGACGTCACCAACGACATCGTCGCGGTGCGCATCGATGCCGACGGCGTGGTGCTGGATCCGCCCACGGTGAGCATCGTGCCTGCCGGGGTTTTCCGCGGCAGCGCATTGCGCCTCGCCCACGCCGGTGGCACCTACATGCTGACCTTCACGGCCAGCAACGGCACCGGCGCGGTGTTGATCGATTCCCTGCTCGCCGCCGGCGACCCCTTCCTGCTGCTCGACGGTGCCGTCATCTCGGCGCTGGGGGCGACCGACGAGGGCTACTACATCGCGTGGAACCGGCAGCGCCCGGACTTCACGCTGACCATCATGGGCGCCCGGGTCTCGCCGACCGGCGTTCTGCTCGACACCGATGGCGTCGACCTCGCTGCGGCCTCGTCGCCCTTCGGCAACATCGTCGGCGTCGCCTGGGATGGCAGCCACTGGCGCGTCGGTTGGGACCACACTGCCGACCGCATCCTCCATCTCGCCCGGGTCGACCCCGCCACCGGCCAGGTGCTGAATCCCGGTGGTAGCGCGCTTGCGCCGGCCCAGTCCGGCCTCATGGCCGGTACCGGGTCCGGCGGCGTCCAGCTGCTGTGGACCGAATTCGCCGGCAACGAGTACGACGTCGTCGGCGCCACCGTCGGCACGGACATCAATGGCACCGACGAGTTGCTGGCCAACGGCGGGATCTCCACCGGCGAGCCGCGTCAGCGTGGGTCGAAGCTGGCCGCCGGCGCCGACGGCTACCTGCTCGGCTATCGGGAAGAGATCGGGGGCGAGCTGGTCGTGCTGGTGCAAGCGCTCGACGCGCTCGGTGTTCCGGTCGGGCCGCCGGTGGAACTCGAACGGGGCCCGACCCTCGGGGGGCCCGGTTCTCCGGGCGTGGCCTGGAACGGTAGCCACTACCTGGTGAGCTGGCCGAACGGCAGCGGCATCGTCGCGCGGCGTGTCGCCCAGGATGGCAGCCTGTTGGATGCTGCCGCGACCCTGGTGATGGGCAACGCCTTCGGGCCGGTGAATGTCGCAGCGCTCAATGGCGACTTCCTCGTCGTCGGCCGCCAATTCGGCCAGACGATCCAGATCATTCTGCCGATCGGGGCCCGTGTCAGCGGTGCCGGTCAACTCCTCGACGCGACGCCGATCGCCCTCGGCGTGTCCAGCGACAGCCCGTTCACGGTCTATACGCGCGAGACGGTGGTCGCCACCGTCGGCGGGCGCTGGCTGGCGGCCTGGCTCAGCAACTGGACCCACGATAGCCCGCAAGCGGATGCGATCGGGGTGTTCGTCGAGGCGAACGGACAACGGGACGCGCCATTCCGGATCGGCTTCTCGGTGACCAACGGCGGCAACGGCATCAACCGCATCGCCCTTGCGTCGAGCGGCACCAACGCGCTGTTCGCCCAATCCTGGGAGCTCACCTCGGGCGTCGAGAACGACATGGAGCTGATCCTGATCGATCCGGCAAACTTGGCGGCGCCCGTCGGGGTTAACGCGACGCCGTGGGTCGGTAACCAATATCGGCCGTCGATTGGCTTCGACGGCCGCGACTACGTCGTCGTATTCCAGGACCAGAAGAACCGCCTGGCGCCGCACACCCTCGACCAGCTCGACGCCCGCAGCGATCTCTACGGCATGCGGGTCGCCATCGACGGCGGCATCATCGACCCGCAGGGCTTCCTGATCGACGACTCACCGATCGGCGAGACCGACCTGGCCGTCGCCAGCCGTGGCAGCGACACGCTGATCGCCGCCTCGCAGATGCGAAACGACGGGGTGTCGTCGAACTACCGCATCGGCCTGGCCGAGGTCCTCGACGGCACCGACCGTTTTCCGGTGGCGGTGGCCACGGCCTCGGTGCGCAGTGGTGACGTGCCGCTCACGGTCGACTTCTCCGCACTCGGCTCGGTCGATCCGGAAGGGGGTGCAGTCACGCTGCTGTGGGATTTTGCCGACGGCACGACCTCGACCCAGGCGAACCCGAGCCACACCTTCAGCCAACCGGGCGAATACCCGGTACTGCTGACCGTCGTGGACGGTACCGGCCGCAGCGCGTCCCAGGCGATCATGGTGCAGGCGAGCGCGCCGAACGTGCTGCCGGTAGCCGTCGCGAGCGGCTCGCCGACCGACCTCAGCGGCCCGTCGCCGCTCAGTGTGCAACTGTTCGCAACCGGCTCCTACGATCCGGACGGCGCCCTCGGCAACATCGAGTGGCGGATCAGCGACGGCCGTACCTCGTTCGGCAGTCCGGCCTTCTTCACCTTCAGCACCGACGGCAGCTACACCGCGACCCTTCGGGTATACGACAGTCGTGGCGATTTCTCGGAAGACACCTTGGCGATCGAGGTCGGCGGTCCGAACCAACCCCCGGTCGCCCAGGCCAGCGCGACGCCGACCAGCGGCCTCGCGCCCCTCGGTGTCGCCTTGAACGCCGGCGCGTCGACCGACGTCGATGGCACGATCGTCTCCTACCTCTGGGATTTCGGTGACGGTACCAGCGGATCGGGTGCCAGCCCGTTCCACTCCTACGCGTCGGTCGGCACCTTCGTCGCCACCGTGACGGTCACCGACAACAGTGGCGACAGCGATAGCGCCAGCGTCACGATCAGCGTCGATGGCCATTCGGACCGGTCGCTGCTGACCGCCATCGACATGTCCACCGGCAAGCTGCGGGGTACGCCCATCGTCGAAGGCGCCGTCCATGTCCTGAACGGGCGCGGCGTGCCGCAGCAGAGCGCGATCGTGACCGGCCAATGGACCCTGCCCGACGGCAGTCACGTGAACCGCACGCAATACAGCGACCGCCGCGGCGTCGCCAGCTTCAGCGTGGCGGCCGGCGCCGACGGGGTCTATTCGCTGCGGGTGGTGAACGTGACCTTGGCCGGCGCACTGTTCGATCCCCAAGGCAGCGAGACGGTGGATTCGATCACCATCGGCGGCGGCGATGCCACGCCTCCGGCGGCACCCACCGGCCTCGTGGCGACCGCGGGCGACGGCCAGGTCTCGCTCGACTGGGCCGACAACGGCGAGAATGATCTCGCCGGCTACCATGTCGAGCGCGCGACGGATGCCGCCGGGCCGTACACGCGGCTAACCAGCGGCAGTGGCGTCGGTGCGTCGGCCTATGTCGATGGCGGGCTGACCAACGGCCAGACCTATCTGTACCGGGTGGTCGCGCTCGACACCAGTGGCAACGAGAGTGCGTCCAGCGCCGTCGCCTCGGCGACCCCGACGGGTGGTGGCGGCGACCCCGCGACCTCGCTGCACGTCGGCGCGATCACGCTGTCCACGGCGAATGCCGGCAAGGGCAGCAAGTTGGCGGTCGCGGTCGTAGGCATCGTCGACAACAACGGCAGTCCGGTCAGCGGCGCGACGGTCAGCGGAACGTTTTCGGGCAGCTACGACGAATCGGTCACTGGCCAGAGCGGCGGCGACGGATCGGCGAGCCTGCAGACCACGACCAGCCAGAAAGGCGGCGTCAGCTTCGGCTTCTGCGTCGATTTGGTGACGTATGCCGGTCTGGACTACGCGCCCGCCGACAACGTGATCAGCTGCGGTCAGTTCTGAGGCATCGCCGGCCGGCCCCGGCCGGCGGCGCATGGCAAGGCCCGCGACGATGTCGCGGGCCTCGGCTCGTGGTGGCTGTCGCCGGTCGCGAGCGGGCGGGCTCAGCCCGCCGCGTAGCGGGAGACCAGGGCGTCGAGCGGCAGCGGTTTGATGGTCGGCGCCTGGCCGGCGCAGCCGAAGGCCTCGAAGCGCGCGACGCAGATCTCGGTGGCGGCATCGCGGGCAGCCTTGAAGAACTTGCGGGGATCGAACTCGCCGGGCTTCTGAGCGGCCAGGCGCCGGATCGCGCCGCTCATGGCGAGGCGCAGATCGGTGTCGATGTTGACCTTGCGCACCCCGCTCTTGATGCCCTCGACGATCGCCTCGACCGGCACGCCGTAGGTCTCGCCGATCTCGCCGCCGAACTCGCGGATGATCGCCAGCCACTCCTGCGGCACGCTGGAGGAGCCGTGCATCACCAGGTGGGTGTGGGGAATGCGGGCGTGGATCGCGCGGATACGGTCGATTGCGAGGATGTCGCCGGTCGGCGGTCGGGTGAACTTGTAGGCGCCATGGCTGGTGCCGATCGCCACCGCGAGGGCGTCGACGCCGGTTGCGGCGACGAAATCGGCCGCTTCGGCAGGGTCGGTCAGCAATTGGCTGTGATCGAGCGTGCCTTCGGCGCCGACGCCGTCCTCCTCGCCGGCCTGGCCGGTCTCGAGCGAGCCCAGGCAACCGAGTTCACCTTCGACGCTGACCCCGACCGCGTGGGCCATGTCGACCACCCGCCGGGTCACCGCGACGTTGTAGTCGTAGCTCGCCGGGGTCTTCATGTCTTCCTGCAGCGAGCCATCCATCATCACGCTGGTGAAGCCGGAGCGGATCGAGCGTTGGCACACCGCCGGGCTGGCGCCGTGATCCTGATGGAGGCAGATCGGGATGTCGGGATGCTGTTCGACCGCGGCCTCGACCAAGCGTCGCAGATAGGGCTCGCCGGCATAGCTGCGGGCGCCGGCCGAGGCTTGCAGGATGACCGGGCTGGCGCAGCGCTCGGCGGCCGCCATGATGGCCTGGATCTGTTCCATGTTGTTGATGTTGAAGGCGGGCACGCCGTAGCCCTGGTCGGCGGCGTGGTCCAGCAGTTGGCGCAGGGCAATCATTGCCATGGGGAATCTCCTGTAGGCGTGGCGGGCTCAGACGGTGGCACCGGCCGCGTTGCGGCGGGCTTCGAGCAGGGCGGCGATCGCCGGTAGCGTGCGGCCTTCCAGAAATTCCAGGAAGGCACCGCCGCCGGTCGAGATCATGTCGAGTCCGTCGGCGACGTCGAAGCGTGCGATCGCCGCCAATGTGTCGCCGCCGCCGGCGATGGAAAATGCGGGGCTGGCCGCGATCGCTGCTGCCAGCGCGCGGGTGCCGGCGGCGAACGGGTCGAGTTCGAAGACGCCGAGCGGGCCGTTCCAGACCACCGTGCCGCAGTCCGCCAGGGCCGGTGTCAGCGCCGCCTGGCTGTCCGGCCCGACGTCGAGAATCATCCAGCCGCTCGGAACTTGGTCGAGGGTGCAGACCCGGATCTCGGCATCGGCGCCGAAATGGTCCGCGCAGACCACGTCGGTCGGCAACCACAGGCGTGCCCCGCGCTGGGCCAGCCGTTCGCTGATGCGTCTGGCCGACGCCAACAGCTCGGCTTCGAACAGCGAAGCGCCGACATCGTGGCCCTGGGCGGCGATGAAGGTATTGGCGATGCCGCCGCCGACGATCAGCAGGTCCACCTGCTCGGCCAGGCGTTCCAGCACCGCCAGCTTGGTGGACACCTTCGATCCGCCGACGATCGCCGCGAGCGGCCGCCGCGGTGCCGCCAAGGCGCGGCCGAGCGCATCCAGTTCGGCAGCGAGCAGCGGGCCGGCGCAGGCCATTGGCGCCGCCTTGGCCAGTGCCGAGAGCGTGCATTCCTTGCGGTGGGCGGTGCCGAAAGCGTCGTTGACATAGACGTCCACGTAGCGGGCCAGTCGCTCGGCCAGCAGCGGATCGTCAGCTGTTTCGCCAGCGTTGCCGCGGCAGTTTTCGAGCATCACGACCTCGCCGAAAGGGGGGGCGAAGTCGCGGCTGCGCCATTCCTTGACCAGCGGCACCGGTCGGCCCAGCAGTTCGGACAGGCGCCGGGCCACCGGTGCCAGGCTCTCGTGCGGACCGAGCCTTCCGGCGGTGGGGCGGCCGAGGTGGGAGGCGATCGCCAGCGAGGCCCCGCGCGCGAGGCAGTCACGGATGCCGGGCAGGGTGGCGCGAATCCGGCTGTCGTCGGCGACCCCGCCGTCGTCGCTCAGCGGCACGTTGAAATCGGCCCGCAAGAACACGCGGCGTCCCGCCAGCTCGACTTCGTTCAGGCGCAGGAACGGCGCACTCATCGCCAAGCTCCGAAAGGGAAAGGGTGCCGAGGCCGGCACGTGCCTCGCTGCCGTGGATGCGGGGTCGGCATCGAATAGGCGGCTCGATCATTCATGCTGTGTCTCCAGGTAGCAGGAAAAGTCCAATTCGGGCGCGGCGCGCAAACGATCCGGTCGGTACCTGGCGTGCGGGAGGAGGGAAGGCTCCGCATGCCCACGGGGAAGAACCGGTCCGCTGCGGCCGCGGTGATCATTGCGGCGATGCCAGCGTACGGGCGGCCTCGGCGACCCGGGCCGGGGTCAGGCCGAAGTGCGCCGCCAGGTCGGCGGCCGGGGCCGACTCGCCGAAGCGGTCGATGCCGACGACGGCGGCCCGGGGCGCACCGGCCAGGTATTTCCACCACAGATCCGGCTGGGCCGCCTCGAGTGCCAGGCGTGGCACGCCGTCGGCGAGCACCGCGTGTCGCCATTCCGCGGACTGCCGGTCGAAGGCTGCGGTGCAGGGCATCGAAACGACGCGAACACCGATGCCCTCGCCCTCGAGGCGCTCCCGCACGGCCATCGCCAGCGCCACCTCCGAACCGGTGGCGACGATCACCAGGCGCGGCGCGCCGGTGCCCGCCTCGGCCAGCACGTAGCCGCCGCGGGAGATTTCGTCGAGCCGTGCCTCGTCGCGCGGCTGGTGGGGCAGATTCTGGCGCGAACAGGCGATCAGGCTCGGGCCGTCGCTGCGTTCGAGTGCAGCGACCCAGGCCGCCTGCGTCTCGACCGCATCGCATGGTCGCCAGACGTCGAGGCCGGGGATCAGGCGCAGGCTGGGCAGGTGCTCGATCGGCTGGTGGGTAGGGCCGTCTTCGCCGAGCCCGATCGAATCGTGGGTCATGACGTAGATCACCCGCTGGCGCATCAGCGCGCTCATCCGGATCGCGTTGCGCGCATAGTCGGAAAAGGTCAGAAAGGTCGCGCAGAAGGGCAGCAGGCCACCGTGCAGGGCAATGCCGTTGCAGGCCGCGGCCATGCCGAACTCGCGCACGCCCCAACTGATGTGGCGGCCGCTGTCGTCGGCGCCCATGCGTCCGCAGTCCGGCCAGTCGGTGAGGTTGGAGTGGGTCAGATCGGCCGAGCCGCCGATCAGCTCCGGCAGCGCGCGGGCCATGCGCCCGATCGATTGCTGGCTGGCCTTGCGCGTCGCCGGACCCTCCGCCTCGTTATGCACGCCCCGCACAATGGCCTGGGCGAGCACCTCGAAGCCGACCGGCAGTGCGCCGCCCATGCGCCGCTCGAACTCGGCCGCGGCCTGCGGATGGTGGCTTCGGTAGGCGGCGAGACGGTCGCGCCAGGCGGCGCGGGCGGCCTCGCCGCGCGGGCGGGCATCGAACGCCTCGCGCACCTCGGCGGGGATTTCGAACGGCGCGTGGGGCCAGGCCAGTGCCGCACGGGTGGCGCCGATCTCGTCCGCGCCGAGCGGCGCGCCATGAATGCCCGCGCTGCCGGCCTTGGCCGGGCTGCCCTGGCCGATCGTCGTCCGGCAGCAGATCAGGGTCGGGCCGACATCGTTGTCGCTGTTGGCCATCGCTTCGCGGATCGCCCGGTCGATCGCCGCGATGTCGTGGCCGTCCACGGCCTCGATGACGTTCCAGCCGTAGGCACGGAAGCGTGCCGGCGTGTCGTCGCAGAACCAGCCCGAGACGTCGCCGTCGATCGAGATGCGGTTGTCGTCCCACAGCGCGATCAGCTTCGACAGTCGTTGCACGCCGGCGATGCCGGCGGCCTCGTGGCTGATGCCTTCCATCAGGCAGCCGTCGCCGAGGAAGACCCAGGTACGGTGGTCGACGATGGTGGCCTCGGGGCGGTTGAATTCGGCGGCCAATCGTTTTTCGGCGAGCGCCATGCCGACCGCGTTGGCCAGGCCTTGACCGAGTGGTCCGGTGGTGGTCTCGACCCCGGGCGTGACGCCGTTCTCGGGATGGCCCGGCGTGCGGCTGTCGAGTTGGCGGAAGCGCCGCAGTTCGCCGACCGGCAGATCGTAGCCGCTGAGGTGTAGCAGGGCGTAGAGCAGCATCGAGCCGTGGCCGTTNNGACAGCACGAAGCGGTCGCGATCGGGCCAGGCCGGGTCGCTGGGGTCGTGCTTCAGGTGTCGTGTCCACAATGCGACCGCGATTTCGGCCATGCCCATCGGCATGCCGGGATGTCCCGAGCGGGCGGCTTCGACCGCATCGATCGCGAGGAAGCGCAGGGCGTTGGCGCAAAGGGTGTCGAGGGCGGCCCGGTCGGCACGGGCTTCGATCGGCATGTTCATCTCTCGGTTCTCCGGCAGTCCTCTGTCCGACGCGGCGAGGGCAGGTCCGCCGCGCATGTCTTGCTCACAGCAATTTTCTGCGACGTTCCATCAGGCGCCAGATGAAGGGCGTGAAGATCAGCTGCATGGCCAGCTCCATCTTTCCGCCCGGCACGACGATGGTGTTGGCGCGGCTCATGAAGCTGTCGTGGATCATGTTCAGCAGGTAGGCGAAGTCGATTCCCTTGGGGTTGGCGAAGCGGATCACCAGCATCGATTCGTCGGCGGTCGGGATGGTCCGCGCGATGAAGGGGTTCGAGGTATCCACCATCGGCACCCGCTGGAAATTGACGTGGGTGCGCGAGAACTGGGGCACGATGTAATGGACGTAGTCGTGCATCCGGCGCAGGATGGTGTCGGTCACCGCCTCGGTGGAGTAGCCGCGGGTGCTCTTGTCGCGCTGCAGCTTCTGGATCCACTCCAGGTTCACCACCGGCACGACCCCGATCAACAGGTCGGGATAGCGCGAGACGTCGATCTCCCCGTGCTGGACGGCGCCGTGCAGGCCCTCGTAGAACAGCATGTCGGTGTCGGCCGGCAGGTCTTCCCAGGGGGTGAAGGTGCCCGGCTCCTGGTGGTAGGGCTCGGCCTCCAGCGCGTCGTGCAAGTACTTGCGGCGGCGCCCGGTGCCGGTCTCGGCGTACTCGCGAAACAACTGCTCGAGTTCGCCGAAGAGGTTGGCCTCGGCGCCGAAGTGGCTGAAGTGGGATAGCCTGCCGTCGGCTTCGGAATCCTTCAGCTTCTGCCGCATCGCAAGCCGGTCGAAGGCGTGGAAGCTGTCGCCCTCGATCACCGCCGCGGTCACCTCCTCGCGCCGGAAGATCTGTTCGAAGGTGCGTTGCACGGTGCTCGTGCCGGCACCGGACGAGCCGGTGATGGCCACGATGGGATGACGTTCTGACATGGTCGGGCCCCCTATTGGATGATCGCGTCGTCGCGGAACAGCGAACGTTCCTGGAACAGCGGCATGCCGTGATCGGAGCCGCCCATCGGCAGGTCGTTGTGGTAGCGCTCGATGCGCTCGACCTCGTCGCGGGAGCCGAAGACGAAGCCGATGCGCTGATGCAGCGATTCCGGTTCGACCGCCAGCACCGGGCGCGCGCCGGTACTGGCGCGACCGCCGGCCTGTTCGACGATGAAGCCGACCGGGTTGGCTTCGTAGAGCAGGCGCAGCCGCCCCGGCTTGGCCGGATCCTTCTGGTCGCGGGGGTACAGGAAGACGCCTCCGCGCATCAGGATGCGATGGGTCTCCGCCACCAGCGACGCGATCCAGCGCATATTGAAATCCTCGCCGCGGGGGCCGCTGCGGCCGGCCAGGCACTCATTCACGTAGCGCCGCACCGGTGCTTCCCAGAAACGGGCGTTCGACGCATTGATCGCGAACTCGCGGCTGTGGGCCGGGATCGTCAGTTGCGGATGGGTCAGGTAGAAGTCAC
>JAGRFZ010000148.1:8728-8863 GCA_020445785.1 Rhodocyclaceae bacterium | reverse complement strand
TCGGGCTCTGGTCGACGCTGATCACTTTGTCGAAGTGGCCGAGACCGACGACTTCACGATGGGGGGCAGGATCGGTACTGGAACCGTACAGGTGGCGCGCCGCCGTCGCGTACAAGGTGTCGTTGATCAGGGTCG
>JAGRFZ010000148.1:8449-8707 GCA_020445785.1 Rhodocyclaceae bacterium | reverse complement strand
TGACGCAGGTCAACAGCCCCACCGGCAGGGCTACGTCGATCTCCTGCAGGTTGTTGCCGCGGGCAGCGGCGATCAGCAATTGCCGCTCCGGATCGGGGGCATGGCGCTCGGTCGGTAGTGGGATGCTGCGCCGGTGCGACAGATAGGCGCCGGTCAGCGATGCCTCGCAGGCGCAGATGGCGTCGGGTGTGCCGCTGGCAATGACGTGGCCGCCGTGTTCGCCCGCGCCGGGTCCCATGTCGACGACGTGATCGGCGG
>JAGRFZ010000148.1:0-8337 GCA_020445785.1 Rhodocyclaceae bacterium | reverse complement strand
GCACGTACATGACGCCGGTGAGGCCGGAGCCGATCTGGCTGGCAAGGCGAATGCGCTGCGCCTCGCCGCCGGACAGCGAGTCCGCCGAACGGTCCAGGGTCAGATAGTCGAGGCCGACGTTGATCAGGAACTGCAGGCGGGCGCCGATCTCTGCGACGATCTTGTCCGCGATCTGGGCCCGGTGTCCCTCGAGGCGCAGTTCGCCGAAGAACTCCCGGCACTGCGACAGGGGCAGGGCGCTGACCCGGGGGAGGTTGCGCCCGCCGACCAGTACGTGGCGTGCGTCGGCGCGCAGGCGCGTACCTTCGCAGGCCGGGCAGGCGTGGGTCGCCCGATACTTCGCAAGCTCCTCGCGAACGACGATCGAATCGGTTTCGCGATAACGCCTTTCCAGGTTCGGGACGATGCCTTCGAAGCTGTGTTCCTTGCGCGTGAGGCGCCCGCTGTCGGCGAGATAGCGGAAGGCAATTCGGGTGTGCCCCGAGCCGTACAATACGACATCGCGAACGTTCTGCGGTAAATCCCCGAACGGGGTCTCGATGTCGAAGTCGTAGTGCTGAGCGAGGCAGACCAGCATCTGAAAGTAGAACTGGTTGCGCCGGTCCCAGCCACGGATGGCGCCGCCGGCCAGTGACAGCTCCGGGTGAGCGACGACTCGGTCGGGATCGAAGAAATCCACCATGCCGAGGCCGTCGCACTTGGGACAGGCCCCGGCCGGATTGTTGAACGAGAACAGACGCGGCTCCAGCTCGCCGAGGGCAAACTGGCATACCGGGCAGGCAAAGCGCGCCGAAAACGCCAGACTCCGACCGCTCTCCATATCCACCGCAAGTGCTCTGCCCTCGCCGTGGGCGAGCGCGGTTTCGAAGCTCTCCGCCAGTCGTTGGCGGACGTCGGCACGGACCTTGAGGCGGTCGACGACGACGTCGATCGCATGGCGCTGGTTCTTTTCCAGGCGCGGCAAGGCATCGATCTCATGCACCGTGCCGTCGACGCGAAGTCGCGCAAATCCCTGGGCCCGCAGCTCCCCGATCAGTTCCGTCTGCTCGCCCTTGCGATCGCGCACCACCGGCGCCAGGATCATCACGCGCGTCGACTCCGGCAGGGCCAGCACCGCATCGACCATTTGGGAAACGCTCTGCGCCTCGAGGGGGTGGTCCGGGTGGTCGGGGCAATGGGGCGTGCCGGCCCGGGCGTACAGCAGGCGCAGGTAGTCGTGAATTTCGGTCACCGTGCCGACGGTCGAACGTGGATTGTGGCTGGTGGCCTTCTGCTCGATCGAGATCGCCGGCGACAGGCCCTCGATCAGATCCACGTCCGGCTTCTCCATCAACTGCAGGAACTGGCGGGCATAGGCCGACAAGGACTCTACGTAGCGGCGCTGCCCCTCCGCATACAGGGTGTCGAAGGCCAGGGACGACTTGCCGGAACCGGACAGCCCGGTGATCACGGTCAGTCGGTCGCGGGGAATCTCGACGCTGATGTTCTGCAGGTTGTGGGTGCGGGCACCGCGAATGCGGATGGAGTCCATGTTGGGGGGCGCGGCGTTGCCGGCGCGCCTCGGGATCGGGGGCGACCTGCTAATATACGCAATTCGCTTTCGCCCGCTCAAGCCGTTCCATGACCCACGACTCCGATGACCGCATGAGCCCTGCCGAGCGCCGGATCGGCGCGACCCTGGCGGCGATCTTCGGATTGCGCATGCTTGGCCTGTTCCTGATCCTGCCGGTATTCGCGGTGTACGCCAAGACCCTGCCCGGCGGTGCAGACCTGACCCTGGTGGGCATTGCGCTCGGCGCCTACGGCCTCACTCAGGCGATGCTGCAGATTGCCTTCGGCGCCGCCTCGGACCGCTTCGGCCGCAAGCCGGTGATCATCTTCGGGCTGCTGCTGTTCGCGCTCGGCAGCGTCATCGCTGCCCTCGCCTCCGACATCTACGTGATGATCGCCGGCCGGGTGCTGCAGGGGGCGGGCGCCATCTCCGCGGCGGTGACGGCACTGGCTGCCGACCTCACCCGGGAGCAGCATCGAACCAAGGTCATGGCCATGATCGGCGCCTCGATCGGCCTGGTGTTCGCCGGCTCGCTGGTGCTCTCCCCCGCCCTCTACGGATGGATCGGCATGGCCGGTATCTTCTGGCTCACCGCGATCCTGGCAATCGCCGCGATCCTGGTGCTGGTGACTGTCGTGCCCCAGGCGCCGCCGGTGCCGAGGGCCACCGGGCGGCTGGTCGACGTGCTTGCCGATGGCCAGTTGATGCGCCTCAATCTCGGCGTATTCGCGCTCCATCTGATGCAGACGGCAATGTGGGTGCTGGTGCCCGCCGCGCTGGTGGCCGACGGCCTCGACCTCGGCAGCCACTGGAAGGTCTATCTGCCGGCCGTACTGGCGTCTTTCGTCGTGATGGTGCCTGCCGTGATCGTGGCCGAAAAGCGCGGGCGCATGAAGCAGGTCTTCAATGCTGCCATCGCCCTGCTGCTGCTGGTGCAGATCGGCCTCTACGCCTTCGGCGAAGGCGTGTGGCCGCTGGCCGTGCTGCTGACCCTGTTCTTCGTCGCCTTCAACATCCTCGAGGCGACGCAGCCCTCCTGGATCTCGCGCATCGCACCTCCGAGCGCCAAGGGTACTGCGCTCGGGGTGTACAACACGCTGCAGTCGATCGGTCTGTTTCTCGGCGGCGCGCTCGGCGGCTGGCTCGCCAAGCACTTCGGCCCCGGTGCGGTCAGTCTTTTCTGCGCCGCACTGGCTGCTGCCTGGCTACTGCTGGCCATGGGCATGCGGCCGCCCGCCCTGCGCAACGCGAAGCCGGTTGCGCAAGGCGCCGACTGAGGTTTCCCGGTCGTCCGTCATCGGTTCCGTTGGCCGGCAGTCTTCAGCGGGTGTAGTAACCGACCCCGACCAAGCGCCCGTCGTTCACCGTGAAGTAGGTGTGCTTGTGCTCGAGCCGGCCGGTTATCGGGTTGCGCCAGATGTAGTCGAGTTCCCCGTCCTCCGCGCGGCGGGCTCGCTCGATCATCTCGCTGACGACCGGCCGGCCGTCGGGATCGCGCAGCGCGTGAGCATCGGTGCCGACCAGCCCCGGGCTGGCGCCGTGGGCGAGGAAGCGGCCGCTGGCGACGTCGACGACGAAGACGTAGAGATCGTCGCGAATGAACGGGCCCTGCAAGCGCTGGAAGGCGGAAAGGGCGGCTTCGGCGCCTTCGGCGAGCGCGTGCCGGGCCCGTGCCAGCAGGTGTCGCGCCTCGGCCGGCGTCGCCCGCGGAGGGTAGTAGCCGACCGCCACGATGATATCGCCGACTCGCCGAAAGGAGGTGAGCTTGGGCTCACCGCTGCTGTCGGCCGGGTTGAACCACCGGTAGGCGATGCGCCCTTCGCCGTCGCGCTTGGCGATGTCCACCATCTGGCGGAAGAATGGCTTGCCCTCGACGTCCAACTCACCCAGCACGTTCTCACCGATCAGTACCGCGGAGGCGCCGCCGCTTGCCAGGAATCGGCCGTTGATGTCGAGCGCATAGACGTAGAGATCCCGGTCCACGAACTGGGCCTGGCGGCTGAAGGCGGCAACGCCTTCGCTGCCGTGTTGCGCGACATGGGCCACCGCTCGGTCGAGCAGCGCCGCGGCGCGTGCTTGCTCTCGGCTGCCGTAGACGCCATCGTCGCGGGCGCTCGCCGAAGGGGTCGCGAGCGCAGAAACCAGCAGTGCGACGACGACCAGGAAGTAGCGAGAAACGGTCATGGTAGTGCTCCGATGGAAGACGCTTGGCGCGAGCCGTGTTGTCAATAGCCGACGAGGCCAGGCAGCCATAGCGACAATTGCGGAAAGAAGGCGATGACGAAGACCGCCGCGGTGGAAACCATCACGAAGGGGTGAATGCGCGAAACAATGGCCTCGATGCTCGATCCGCCGATACCCGAAGCGACGAAGATGTTCTCGCCCAGCGGTGGCGTCTGGAAACCCACCGACAGGGCGCAGATGACGACGATGCCGACATGGGTCGGATCGATACCGAAGGTGTACATCACCGGCAGCAGCACCGGCACCAGGATCATGATCGCGGCCAAGGTCTCCATGAACATGCCGACGAACAGCAGGAAGCCGATCACCATCGCCCAGATCAGGTAGATGCTGTCGGTCAGGCCGAGCATCGAGTCGGCGATGATCGCCGGAATCCGCTGCTCGACCAGCAGGCGGCCGAAGACGGTGGCGGTGAATAGGATCAGCAGTACCCGGCCGGTGATCCAGGTGGTGGTGCGCAACGAGGCAAGCAGCGCGGCGAACTTCAGTTCGCGGTGCAGGAAGATGCCGACGAACAGCGTATAGAAGATCGCGACGATTGCCGATTCGGTCGGCGTGAACAAACCGGTATAGATGCCGCCGAGGATGATCACCGGCGCCAGAATCGACCAGATGCCCTTCTTCAGCGCCACCACGATATCGCCGCCGGACCACTTTTCGGTCAGGCCGACGTAGCCGTTCTTCTTCGAGATCAGGTAGTTCATCAACAGCAGGCTGCCGGCCATGATGGTGCCCGGGATGACGCCGGCGACGAACAGCTTGGGGATCGACACGGTGCTGAACTGGCCGTATTTCTCCACCGCTTCGGGCGGTGGCATCAGGCCGATCGCGGCAATGCCGAAGATCACCATCGGGATCGACGGCGGAATGATGATGCCGAGTCCACCGGATGAGGCGGTGACCGCCGAAGCATAGGCGCGGTCGTAATTGCGTTTGGTCATCGCCGGGATCATCAGCATGCCGACCGCTGCGGTGGTGGCTGGCCCCGAACCCGAGATTGCGCCGAAGAATAGGCATGCGAGCACGGTGGCCGCGCCGAGCCCGCCGGTGATCGGGCCGGCGAGGGTTTCGGCAATGTCCACCAGGCGCCGCGAGATGCCGGCTGCCTCCATCAACGCGCCGGCCAGCACGAAGGCGGGCAGCGCCATCAACGGAAAACTGCCGACCGAGGTGAAGGCGATCTGCACGAAGGCGATCGGATTCTTGCCGACGGCCAGGAAGGTGGCCAGCGCCGCGCCGCCCAGCGCGATCGTGATCGGCGCACCGAGCAGCAGCAGCAGGAAGAAGCCGCCGAACAGGATTTCAACGATGTAGGCGTCCATGACTTTGTCTCTCTCCGCCGGTGGCTCGGCTCATTGTTCTGTCGTGGTGGCGTGCTTGAGCTTCTCGATTTCCTCGGCTTCCGGATCGACCAGTTCGACGCCCCTGACCAGGGTCAGGTAGTTGTTCCAGAGAATGCGGATCGACATCAGCGCGAAGGCGATCGGCAGGATCATGTAGAAGTACTTCATCGGCAGCCCCAGCGTCTGGGATTTCCAGAACAGGTTCATCCGGTTGAAGACGAAGTCGTAGCTGAGATAGACGAAGTACAGGTTGAAGCACACCCACAGCAGATCCGCGAGTGCCAGGCAAATCTTCTGCACGATCGCCGGGACCAGCTTGAACTGCACCGTGACGCGATTGTGGGCCGACATCTTGGCGGCCACCGTCGCACCCAGGTAGGCGAACCAGACGAACATGTAGGTGGCGAGTTCCTCGCCCCACGGCAGTGAGTACTGGAATAGCTGGCGCAGCAGGATCTGCACGAACAACAGCACGACGAAGCCGGCGAGCAGCACTTCCGACAGGTATTCCTCGATATTGCCGAGGATCTTCATGGCGATTTTCTTGGCGGACACAGCGGTCTCCCGGTCGGTCTGATTCGAATCGGGCGCCACCCGGGGGCACGCGCCCCCGGGTGTCGCGCTTCCTTACCGACCCAGCGCCTTGAGAACGGCGTCGAGCTTGTCCTTGCCACCGATGCTGTCGTAGAACTTGGGCCAGACCGTGCCGGTGGCCTTGGCGATCCACTCCTGCTCGCCGTTGGCCGGGTCGCTGATTTCCATGCCCTTCGAGGCCAGTTCCTTCTTGATCTGCTCCTCGGTGGCCTGCAGATAGGCGAAACTGTGGGCGGTGGCTTCACGGCCGGCCTCGAGGATCGCTTGCTGCACTTCGGGCTTCTGCTCCTGGAACACCGACTCGCTGACGATCAGGGGCTCGAGCGAGAAGATGTAGCGGATATTGGTGATGTACTTCTGCACCTCGTTGAACTTCATTGCCGAGACCGTGATGTAGGGGTTGTCCTGACCATCGACGACGCGCTGCTGCAGCGCAGTGAAGGTCTCGGACCAGGCCATCGGCGTCGGATTGATGCCCCAGGCCTGGTAGGTCGCGATCATGATCTCGTTCTTCGGAACCCGGATCACCATGCCCTTCAGGTCGCTCAGCGAGGTCACCGGTTTCTTCGAGTTGGTCAGCACGCGGAAGCCGGAGTAGGCCCAGCCGACGATCCGTACGCCCGCGTCTCGGATGGTGTTCTCGACGAGTTCGTTGCCGACCTCGCCCTGGGTCAGCTTCTTGGCGTCCTCGGCACTCTGGATGACGTAGGGCAGCGTCAGCACGCCGACCGACGGTGAAAACGGCGTGACGTTGTTGATCGCCAGAACCGAAAAGTCGAGAGTGCCTAGCGAGGCGTTGTTGACGGTGTTCTGCTCGCTGCCGAGCTGTCCGTTCGGGAACAGATCGACACTGTGCTTGCCGCCGGTCTTCTGTTCGAACAGCGTCTTGAAGGTCTGGCCCAGCTCCCACTGGGTGCCGCCGGCGGCATCGCCGAGGGCCATCTTGAAGTTGGTGGCCATGGCGGCCGGTGCCGACGCCAGCAGGCTGGCGGCGAGCAGGGAAAGGGCGGTTTTCTTGAAATTCATGGCAGTCTCCTGTCTCTCTTGTGGTGTGTCGTTCAGGTTGGAGGGGGACGGTGTCGGCCGGCTCGGCGGGACCCGTCAGAGCACTTCGTCTTTGAAGTGGTACCAGCGGTAGAGCCACCACTGGCCGAATCGGCGAAACGGCGCGAAGGCCTCGGCTTCGACCATTTCTCGGATGTTCGGAAACGGCAGTCGCGAGGTGAAGATCGGCAACTGCAGTTCCTTGCCGTGTCCAGCGATCCATTGGGCGAGGCGCTTGCCGGCCTGGGCCGAATACATCACCCCGTTGCCGCCGTAGCCGAGCGCGTAGTAGATCGTCTGCGCAGGGTCGGGCTGGTGGATGCGCGGCATCATGTCGTGGCTGACGTCGACCCAGCCCCACCACGAGTAGTCGATCTGTACGCCCTCGAGGCTGGGGAACTTGCGGTGCATGTCGCGGATCAGGAACTTCTCGTACTTCTTCTCGGGCGCGTCGCGGCCGGTGATCGCACTGCGGCTGCCGATCTGCAGTCGCTTGTCGGGCATCAGGCGGTAGTAGTGGCGCAGGATGCGGGTGTCGGTGATCACCTGCGTGGTGCGCAGACCGGCGGATTCGATCTCGGCGTCGGTCAGCGGGCGGGTGACGACTGAATTCGAGAGGATCGGCAGCAGCCGATTCTTGAATTCGCGGTGCAGGCCGTTCGAGGTGTAGCCGCCGGTGCAGACGCCGACCGCCCGGGCCTTGACGACGCCACCGGGCGTGCGCAGGTAGTGGATGCCGTCCCGGGTCTCCCAGCCCTCGACCGGACTCGCCGGATGGACCGTGGCACCCAGCGCGCGCGCCTTGCGCAGATAGCCGAAGGCCAGCTTGCCGGCGTGGATGCCGATGCCTTCCGGCTCGTGCATCGCGCCACAGGCCTCCTGGTCTCCGATCCACTCGCGTTTGACGGTTTCGGCGTCGAAGATGCGTGCGTTGTAGCCGAAGACTTCGCGCAACAGTGCCGCCTCCTTCTCGAGCACCGGCATCACGCGGGGGCGGTGGGCGACGTAGAGATGGCCCCCCGGTTGTGGATCGCAGTCGATGTCGCGGATCAGTTCCTTGAACGTCTCCATGCCGTCGAGGCATTCGCGATGCAATCCGAGGGCGGCTTCGAGGCCGTAGCGGCCGATCCACTGGGACCGCTTGAGGCGACCGGAAGCGCACTGGGCCTGGCCGCCGTTTCTGGTGCTGCAGCCCCAGGCGCTGCGGTTGGCTTCGAGCACGGTGGCCTTGATGCCGTATTGCTCGGCCAGGAAGATCGCGGTGGTCAGTCCGGTGAAGCCGGAGCCGATGATCGCGACGTCGACGTCGACGTCGCGGTCGATCGGACCGTCGTCGGCCGGCGGCTCGCCGGCGGTGCCGATCCAGTAGGTCGGCGCGTAGTCCCGTCCCTGCCCGGGGGTCGCGCTGACCAGCGGGTCGTAGGCGGGGTCGTACGGGTTCTTCGGTGCGGTGGCGCGCGGCTCGATCGCGCGCACGGTGGTCGCAGCTTCCATGCTGAGGTCCTCTCGAAGGCGTCTTCTGCGGCGGGCGACGTTCAGGCGCCGGCAACCGGCGGGCGA
>JAGRFZ010000147.1:1554-3802 GCA_020445785.1 Rhodocyclaceae bacterium | reverse complement strand
TCGTACGCGTCGGCGCGCAGCCGGGCGCCGGGCGATGCGGCCGAGGGTTCGGCGATGGCGACGGCGCCGACACGCGCCGGCACCGCTATTAATGTCGACAGCACGCCACCGTCGCCGGCCGCATGCATCAGATACGGCAGCGCCGCCGATTGCTCGGCTTCGGCGTGGAACTCGGGTAGTGCCGACAGCCCCATCTGCCGATACTTCCGTTCCAGCACCGGGGTCCAGAATTCGAGCCGGCCGGACTCGGTCGGAAAGCGCTTGCCCGGCATGCAGCCGAACGCCGTGCTGCCGGGCAGGTAGAGCGTACCGCTTTCGGCATCGGTATCGCGGGCCAGCGGCGCGCGCACGGTGCGGTGCGGCGTCGCCCGCAGGCGCGCCATCGAGATGCCGTGCAGGGCCGGCGTGGCATGGCGGAAAGCATCGTCCCAGAACACCGCCGGATCCTTGTAGGCTTCCTTCAGCACGTCGTCGTAACCGAAGCGCTTGCCCAGCTCGATCCAGATCCAGTGGTCCGAGCGGGCTTCGCCGGGCGGATCCACCAGGCGCTCGTTCCAGACGATGCGCCGATCCTCGGCCAGTCGGCCGATGCCACCCTTTTCGATGCCGCTCGCCGCTGGCAGCACGTAGTCGGCCAGGGCCGAGGTCTCATTCTCGAACAGCTCGACGTGCACCAACAGGTCGAGCCCGGCAAGCGCGGCGTGCACGCGTCCGTGATCCGGCCATTGGGCGGCCGGATTGTTGCCGCTGATCAGCGCCCGAATCGGGTAGGGTCGCCCCACGAGCATGGCGTCGAGCCAAGCCACCGGACTGCGCCCGATCGCCGGACGCAAGGCGTGCGGACGACGCGATGGCGGCACCGGCACCGGCTGCCAGTCGGGCTCGGCGGCGACGTTGAAGTAGCCACCCCCCTTGCGCCCCCAGTTGCCGGTGATCGCGGCCAGGAACATCAAAACGCGGTTGGTCTGAACCGAATTGCTGTGCTGGTTGATGCCGCGGCTCGCGAACAGCATGCAACCATCTGTGACTGCGATGTCGCGGGCCAGGGCACGGATCGTCGACGCCGGCAGGTCGGTGATCGGCGCCGCCCAGTCGGCGTCGTAGCCGTGCGCCACCAGGAATTCGTGCCATTCGCGCCAGCCGGCGACCCAGTCCTCGCAGAATTCCCGGTCGTGCAGACCGGCCGCGAAAACCTCGTGGCACAGAGCCAGACCGAGGGCCATGTCGGTGCCGGGGCGAATCGCCAGCCAACGGTCCGCCTTGGCGACGGTGGGGGTCAGGCGTGGGTCGATCACCACCATGCGGGCACCGCGCGCGAGACGCCAGTGATTGACCAGGCCGAAATTCACCGGCCGCGTCTCGGCCTGATTGTCGCCGAAATAGACGTACAGCCCGGCGCTGCCGATGTCGTCCTCGGTATAGACGTTGCCCAGGCTGGTGGAGCCGAGGGTGGTCTCGAGGGCGACGACCTTGCCGGCGTCGCACAAGGGTTCGGTGGTGAGCACGTTGGGCGTTCCCCAAAGCTGCGCGAACATCCGCATCGTGCCCATGATGTTGAGCACGCCCGTGCGGGTACCCATGTGCAGCGCCAACGCCTCGCTGCCGTGGGCGTCGCGCACCACGCCGAGCCGAGCGGCGATCTCGTCGAGCGCCTGCGCCCAGGGCACCGGTACCAGGCGGCCACTGCCACGTGGCCCGACGCGCTTCAGCGGCGTCGTCAGCCGACGCGGATTGTCGTAGAGCTGCAAGGTCATCTGCGACTTGGCGCAGATCCGCCCTTCGAACACCGGGTCCTCGTCGTTGCCGAGAATGCGCACCGGGACGCCATCGCGCAGGTGGAACTTCAAGGTGCAGGCGTTGAAGCATATGTGGCAGCCACCCGGCCGGATCTCGTCCGGCGCTTCCGTACCGCCGCTGCGGTAGGGCTCGCGGACATCTTCTCCGCCGAGCAGCGCCCGTGGACGGTGATCGAGCAGAATCGCCGGTGGCGCCGACCGCGACAGACGGTCGCCGTCCCGCGCATCGACATCGGCCGTCCTGCGATCGAGATAGAGCGTCGCCGGGCCCTGCAGGAAATGATCGTGGTCGCGAACCGTCCGCCCGGCGGCCATCGCCTGCCCGAGCAAATCGTCGCGCGCGCCGAAGGCGATCGCCCGGGTCGGGCAGACGGCAGCGCAAGCCGGCCCTGCACCACTGGCGCGACGCGCGGCGCACAAGTCGCATTTGACCGCATGATGATCGATCGGAT
>JAGRFZ010000147.1:0-1517 GCA_020445785.1 Rhodocyclaceae bacterium | reverse complement strand
CCAGCACGCATTCGCCGCAGCCGGTACAGCGCGATTCGGTCACGGTGACGACGCCGCTTTCCGGATCCTTCGTGATCGCCTTCGGCACCACCGGGCAGGCGCGCAGGCAAGCCGGGCGTGCGCACTGTTGGCAGGTCACGGTCAGAAAGTCGAGAGCCGGCGCTTCGGCAGCGCCCAGCCACAGGACCTTGTTGCGATATTCGTGCGGCCCCAGGCCATTGACCTGTTTGCAGGCGGCTTCGCAGCTCTTGCAGCCGGTGCAGCGCTCGAGGTCGATCGACAAGCCGAGGCGCGTCATCGACTCACGCCCCCCAGGCGGCCAGGTGCCACCAGTCGATCGGCCTGCCCGCGGCAGCATAGCCGGCGAACAGGGTCACGACCACGACGTGGGCCAGCAGGCCGGTGGCGAAGACCAGTGCCGCGGCGATATGCAGGCGCCGCCAATGGGCAAGCAGGCGCCCTGCCCGCCGCCGCGCACCCACCAGATCGGCTTCCTGCGCGGCCAGCCGCGCGTAGCGCCAGGTCAGCCGGGGACGCCGCACGGCGTGTTTCAGATTGGGCGAGAAGAGGGCTTCGTCGGCATCCGGTTCGAGCGCTTGCAGCAGTGCCTGCTTGCGCACCACCAGTGCTGCCAGCGCCTGGCGATCGGGACCACCGGACAGATGAAAGGCGGTCGCGCGCGAGCCGAACTGCTGCGCCAGTCTGGCCGGTACCAGCAGCCGCGCGAGCGTACCCTGCAGCACGACGAACAGCAGCAGCGCCAGCAGCCCCCCGGGCGGCGACAGCAGCCGGCCACCGGCGGCGTGCCAACTCACCAGCAGCAGGCCGGCCATGCCGGCCAGCACATGTCCGGCGAACCACAGCGGCGGGTGGCTGGCGCGGCCGCCACGCTTGGCGATCGAGAACAGTGCCGGAACCAGCAGCAACATCGCCCCGAGCAGGGCTGCCGCCTGGCGCGGCGGCGCGCCGGCCGCACGGCCGTCGGGCGCCTCGACCATGCGCGCGACCAGTGCCGCGACGATGGCGGCGCCCAGCGCCAGCATGGTCCACAGCAGCCCGCGCGACAGGCGCCCGGCCGCCAGCCCGTTGCGGCTGCGTGACCGGGGCGCGCGCCTGTCGCGGTCGGTGGCGTTATCGACCATGGCGTCAGCGGCGCCGCCCGCCGTGGATCAGCGCGACGATCTCGGCGAACAACGTGTTGTCGAGACCGCGGCTCATGTCGGTGGCCAGACAGCGACGATAGAACGGGCTGAGATCCAGGCCGACGCCGAGGCCCAGGATTTCCACCGCGCCCTGTTGCTCGCGGCGCGCCAGCACCGCCTTCAGGTGGTTGTCCAGGTAGAACGGGTCGTTGGCGAGGCCGGTCGCGCTGTCGGCCGGGCATCCGTCTGACACGACGATCAGGATGCGTCGCGCCTCGCCGCGCGCCAGCATCCGCTCGTGGGCCCAGCACACCGCCTCGCCGTCGATGCCTTCGCGGTAGAGATCCGGTTTCAGCAACGCCGTCAGCTCGCGCC
>JAGRFZ010000146.1:39311-52759 GCA_020445785.1 Rhodocyclaceae bacterium | reverse complement strand
GCGATCCTCAACTACATCGCCAACTACATCATCCAGAACAAGGCGGTGGACACCGAGTTCGTCACCAAGCACACCAACTTCCGCCGCGGCAACACGGACATCGGCTACGGTCTGCGTCCGGACGACCCGCGCGAGAAATCGGCCAAGAATGCGTCCAAAGCCGGCGGCTCGGCGCCGATGAGCTTCGACGAATACGCCGAGTTCGTCTCCGAATATACGGTCGAGAAGGTGTCCGAACTCTCCGGCGTGCCGGTCGAGCGGCTCGAGCGCCTGGCCAAACTGTATGCCGATCCGTCCAAGAAGGTCGTGTCCTACTGGACCATGGGCTTCAACCAGCACACACGCGGCAGCTGGGCCAACAACCTGATCTACAACGTGCATCTGCTGACCGGCAAGATCTCGAAGCCGGGCAGCGGCCCCTTCTCGCTGACCGGTCAGCCCTCGGCCTGCGGCACGGCCCGCGAAGTGGGCACCTTCGCCCACCGCCTGCCGGCCGACCTGGTGGTGGCGAAGCCCGAACATCGGGCCTTTTCCGAAAAGATCTGGAAGCTGCCCGAAGGATTCCTCAACGGCAAGGTGGGCTACCACGCGGTGCTACAGAGCCGGATGCTCAAGGACGGCAAGCTCAAGTGCTATTGGGTGACCTGCAACAACAACATGCAGGCCGGCCCCAACACCAATGACGAAACCTATCCCGGCTGGCGCAACCCCGAGACATTCGTCGTCGTGTCGGACCCCTATCCGACGGTCTCTGCGCTGTCGGCGGACCTCATCCTGCCGACCGCGATGTGGGCGGAAAAGGAAGGCGCCTATGGCAACGCCGAGCGCCGCACCCAGTTCTGGCGCCAGCAGGTGGCGCCGCCGGGCGAGGCCAAGTCGGATCTGTGGCAGTTCGTGGAATTCGCCAAGCGCATCCAGGTGGAAGAAGCCTGGCCGGCGGAAATGATCGCCAAGGCCCCGCAGTACAAGGGCAAGACCCTGTACGACGTGCTCTTCGCCAACGGCCAGGTGGACAAGTTCCCGCTGTCCGACGTGGCCAAAGCCAACGATCACGCTTGGACCGGCTACATGAACGACGAGTCACAGGAGTTGGGCTATTACCTGCAGAAGGGCCTGTTCGAAGAGTACGCCAGCTTCGGGCGCGGCCACGGTCACGACCTGGCCGACTTCGACGCCTACCACAAGGCCCGTGGCCTGCGCTGGCCGGTGGTCGATGGCAAGGAAACCCTGTGGCGCTTCCGCGAGGGCTACGATCCCTACGTCACGGCCGGTGCCGACATCGAGTTCTACGGCAAGCCGGACAAACGCGCGGTGATCTTCGCTCTGCCCTACGAACCGCCGGCCGAGAGTCCGGACCAGGACTACGACATGTGGCTGTGCACCGGCCGCGTGCTCGAGCACTGGCACACCGGCTCGATGACCCGCCGCGTGCCGGAGCTGCATCGATCGGTACCGGAAGCGCAAGTCTTCATGAACCCGGACGATGCCGCCCGTCGCGGTCTGCAGCGGGGCATGAAGGTCAAGGTCGCCTCGCGACGGGGAGAGATCGTCGCCACGCTGGAGACCCGTGGCCGCAACAAGCCACCGATCGGGCTGATCTTCGTTCCCTTCTTCGACGAAGGCCGCCTGGTGAACAAGCTCACCCTCGATGCCACTTGCCCGATTTCCAAGGAAACCGACTTCAAGAAGTGCGCGGTCAAGGTAAGCAAGGCCTGATCGTCCGCCGCCGGTGCCGCCCGCCGCGGCACCGGCCTCTTCCAATCGATCCGCAATGAACACCCGACGCCCCGCCTCCGCCGAACCGGACCGCCCCATCCAGCCGCGCCGCCGCTTCCTCAAGGAAATGGCAGGCGCTGCCGGTGGCGCCTGCCTGCTGTCGATGGGGGTGGGCATGATCGCCAGCGAAGCTTCGGCACGCCCGGCGACCGCGCTGCGCCCGCCGGGGGCCCTGGCCGAGCCCGATTTTCTCGCCGCCTGCGTGCGCTGCGGCCTGTGCGTGCGCGACTGCCCGTTCGACACCCTCAAACTCGCCGAGTTGGGAGACAACGTCGCCACCGGTACCCCCTACTTCGACGCCCGTGCGGTGCCCTGCGAAATGTGTGAGGACATCCCTTGCGTCGCGGCCTGTCCCACTGCCGCGCTCGACCGCGATTTGACCGACATCGGCCAGGCCCGGATGGGTCTGGCCGTGCTGATCGATCAGGAAACCTGCCTCAACTTCCTCGGCCTGCGCTGCGACGTCTGCTATCGCGTCTGCCCGGTGATCGACAAGGCGATCACGCTCGAGCTGGTGCACAACCCCCGCTCCGACCGCCACGCCATGCTGTTGCCGACGGTGCACTCCGATGCTTGTACCGGCTGCGGCAAGTGCGAACACGCCTGCGTACTGCCCGAGGCGGCGATCAAGGTGCTGCCGCATCGCCTGGCGCAGGGCAAATCGGCGGCGCACTACCGCAAGGGCTGGGAAGAGAAGGAACGGGCCGGCGGCTCGCTGATCGGCGAACAGACCCAACTGCCGATGCGCGGACTCGAAGACCGCAACTACGGCGACACCCGGGTCGCGCCCGACTATCGCCCGGCCACACCCGACGGCGGTCTCGATTCGGGATGGAAGCCATGAGCGCCGCAGCCGGAACCGAACGCCCGATGCGCAGCCGCCGCCCGGCGATCGAGCGGCCCGGCCACGAGGCGGTGGCGACCAAGGGCTGGCTGCGCGCCCACAAGTGGCTGCTGATGCGCCGCTTGTCGCAGGCGCTGATCCTGGCTGCATTTCTGGCTGGCCCGTGGCTCGGGCTGTGGATCGTCAAGGGCAACCTCTCCTCGAGCCTGACGCTGGATTTCCTGCCGCTGACCGACCCCTACCTGCTGCTGCAGTCCATCGCCGCAGGCCAGTGGCCCTATCGGGAAGCCCTGCTCGGTGCCGGCATCGTACTGGCCTTCTACCTATTGGCGGGCGGCCGCGTCTATTGCAGCTGGGTCTGCCCGATGAACATCGTCACCGACGCCGCGGCGTGGCTGCGCCGCCGCCTGGGATTAAAGGGTGGCAAGGTGCCGAGCGCCCATACCCGCTACTGGCTGCTCGGTCTCACGCTGATCGCCGCCGCGGCCACCGGCTCGCTGGCGTGGGAATGGGTCAATCCGGTGTCGATGCTCCATCGCGGCCTGATCTTCGGCTTCGGCCTGTCCTGGGGCATCGTGCTGGCCGTATTCCTGTACGACCTCCTGATCGCCAGCCGCGGCTGGTGCGGGCACGTCTGCCCGATGGGCGCTTTCTACGGTCTGCTGGGCAGCCGTTCGCTGCTGCGCGTGAGCGCCGGTCGGCGCACCGAATGCAACGACTGCATGGACTGCTTCGCGGTCTGCCCCGAGCCCCAGGTCATCCGCCCGGCGTTGAAGGCCGCGGGTCAGTCCCATCCGTTGATTCTCGACAAGGACTGCACCAACTGCGGCCGATGCATCGACGTATGCAGCAAGAATGTCTTCAGATTGACCACCCGAATCGATAGGAGCGAGTCATGAAAATCAAAACCGGAAACCTCTTGCTGGCGGTGCTGGCGGCGGTCGGGCTCGGACTTCCCCTCGCTGCGCCGGCAGCCGACGCGGTCCAGAGCCTGCGCGGCAGGACCGTCGACGATGCTGCGCTGCAACCAGGCAACTACGCGGTCGAGAAAGACCACGCACCGGCAGCCCGGGAATACGTCCAGCAACCGCCCCTGATCCCCCATAAGATCGACGGCTACAACATCACGACCAACTTCAACAAGTGCATGGACTGCCATTCCTGGACGCGCTATCGCGAAGCCGGCGCGACCAAGGTCAGCTTGACCCACTTCAAGGATCGCGACGGCAAGGAGCTGTCCAATATTTCCCCGAGGCGTTACTTCTGCAATCAGTGCCACGTCGTCCAGACGGACGCCAAACCGCTGGTGGAGAACAAATTCAAGAAAGCCGAAGGGCTTCAATAAGGGGAAGGACAATGAGCCAGAACAATAACGGAGGCGGCCTCTGGCGCCGCCTGCGAGGGGCCGGGCTGGGCCTGGTCGTCCTCGTCTTCGTCGCGGGCATCGTCTTCTGGGGCGGCTTCAACACCGCCATGGAATGGACCAACCGGGAGGCTTTCTGCATCTCTTGCCACGAGATGGAGGAGAACGTATTCCAGGAATACCGCAACACCATTCACTACAGCAATCGCAGCGGCGTGCGGGCGACCTGTCCCGACTGCCACGTGCCCAAGGAGTGGGACCCACAAGATCATCCGCAAGATCAAGGCTTCGAACGAAGTCTGGCATCACCTTCTCGGCTCGATCGACACCCCCGAGAAGTTCGACGCCAAGCGGCTCCAGCTGGCGCAGAACGAATGGCGTCGGATGAAGGCCAACGACTCGCGCGAATGCCGCAATTGTCATAACTTTGCCTATTTCGACTATTCGATCCAGGGCCGACGTTCGGGCCGCATGCACCAGACCGGTTTCGACGAGGGCAAGACCTGCATCGACTGCCACAAGGGCATCGCCCATTCGCTGCCGGCCGTGGATCAGGACATCGGCGCCGAACGCGGCGGAGCCGCTCCGGACGTATTCCATCCGCCGGCGCAGGAACGCGACTGAGCGAGGCCGACCACGCAGCGCCCGTGCCCGGTACGGGCGCTGCGAAAACCACCAGATTGCATTCGGGCCTGCTCGCGGCTATCGTTCCGGCCCATGCTGCAAGTCACCGATCTCGCCTGCATGCGCGGCGACCGCCTCCTGTTCCATGGCGTCACACTGAACCTCGAACCCGGACAGATGCTCCGGCTCGCGGGTCCCAACGGCATCGGCAAGACGAGCATGCTGCGCATCCTCTGTGCCCTCGTCCATCCCGAGCACGGTGAAATCCGTTGGCACGGCAAGAACATCCTGAAGGAACGGGAGGCCTTTCACGCCGATGTCCTGTACCTGGGACATGCCGCCAGCCTCAGCGAACTGCTGACGCCGCTCGAAAACCTCGAGTTGATGGCCCGCATCGCCTGCCACCGGCAAAGCGACGACAAGGCCTGTGAACAGGCGTTGGACCGCATCGGCCTCGGTGAGCGCCTCGACCTCCCCTGCAAGGTGCTGTCGGCGGGACAGCGCCGCCGGGTGGGCCTGGCGCGGCTCTTTCTCGCTGCCGACAAGCCGGTTTGGATTCTCGACGAGCCGTTCTCGGCGCTCGATGTCCGCGCGGTCGCGGATCTCGCAGAAACCCTGGACGAGCACTGCGATCGCGGTGGATTGGTGATCTACACCACCCACCAGGAAGTCGCCTTCCGGACGCCGGTGACCACGCTCGATCTGGCGGAGTACGCGGCATGAACGCATTCGCCGCAATTCTGCGACGAGACATGCTGCTGGCCTGGCGAAGTCGCGCCGACCTGCTGATCTCACTCGCGTTCTTCGTCATCGTCGGTTGCCTGTTCCCGTTCGGCGTCGGCGCCGAACCCAACCAGCTCCGGGCGATCGGGCCCGGTGTGCTTTGGGTCGCCGCGCTGCTGAGCTGCCTGCTCTCGCTGCACCGCCTGTTCGCCCAGGATTACCAGGACGGCACCCTCGAGCAGATGCTGCTCTCGCCCGATCCGACCGTCTTGTGGATCCTGGCCAAAGTGCTCGCACACTGGCTGACCACCGCAGTGCCGCTGCTGCTGATCACCCCGCTGATGGCGCTGATGTTCGACCTGGAGGGCGGCGCCATCCAGGTGCTGACCGCATCCCTGGCCATCGGTACGCCGATCCTGTCGCTGATCGGTGCGGTCGGCGCCGCGCTGACCCTCGGCCTGCGCGGCGGCGGCGCGCTCCTGGCCCTGCTGGTGCTGCCACTGTTCGTACCGGTCCTGATCTTCGGCGCCGGTTCGGTCGACGCCTATCTGTCCGGCACCGGCGCCTCGGCACACATGCTGCTTCTCGGCGGGGGAGTACTCGGCTCACTGGCACTTTCGCCCGTTGCCTGCGCCGCAGCGCTTAGAATTTCCACCGAATGAGAATGACTTTCCCGTGGTGCCCTTGTTAGGACGCCCGCTGGCACAAACCGATGAGCACATCCGAATCCCGTTTCAATCTGTACCACTACGCGGCGCCACAGGCCTTCTATCCGGTGGCTGGCAAGCTCGCACCGATCTTTGCCGTGATCGCCGCGGCGCTGACCCTCGCCGGCCTCTGGATCGGTTTCTTCAAGGCACCCACCGATGCCGTACAGGGTGAGGTCTACCGCATCATCTTCATCCACGTGCCCGCGGCGTGGATGTCGATGTTCGTGTTTCTCGTCATGGCCTTCTGGTCGGCCGTGGGCCTTGCCATGAACACCCGGCTCTCGGCACTGATGGCTCAGGCGCTGGCGCCCACCGGCGCGATGTTCTGCTTCGTCGCGCTATGGACCGGTGCCCTCTGGGGTCGCCCCACCTGGGGCGCCTATTGGGTGTGGGATGCGCGACTGACCTCCCAGTTGCTGCTGCTCTTCCTGTACCTGGGCTACATGGCCCTGGTGGCCGCCGTCGACGATCCGCGCCGGCGCGACAAGGCCGGCGCGATCCTGTGCCTGGTGGGTGCCGTCAATGTACCGATCATCTATTTTTCGGTGAAATGGTGGAACACTCTGCACCAAGGGGCGTCTGTTAGTCTGACCAAGGCGCCCAGCATGGCCTCGATCATGCTCAGCGGCATGCTGGTGATGGCGCTGGCCGCATGGGCCTACACCATCGCCGTTGCCCTGTATCGGGTGCGCGTGCTGATCCTCGAACGGGAACGCCATGCGGATTGGGTTCGGGGCGAATTGACAAGGTTGGGAGAAGCGAATTGATCTGGGAATCCTGGAGCGCATTCTGGGAGATGGGCGGCTCCGGGCCGTTCGTATGGGCATCGTACGGCGTCACCGCGATCCTCATCATTGCCGAGCTGTTGTTGTTGCGCTCACGCCGCGTCAGTTCGACGCGCAAGCTCAATCGTCTGATGCGTGCCGGCCAGGCCCGCAAAATGCCGGAGGTACAAGGCTCATGAAGGCCCGACACAAGAGACTCACCCTCATCCTCGGTGGGCTGCTGCTACTGATCGGCGCGACTGCACTGGTATTGTCCGCATTCCGCGAAAACCTGGTGTTTTTCCACACTCCGACCGAAGTCGCCGAAGGCAAGGCGCCGACCGGCCGCACCTTCCGCATCGGCGGCATGGTCGAAACCGGCTCGATCCGGCGTGAGGGGGTCGAGGTGCATTTCGCGGTGACCGACACGGCCCGCAGCATCCCGGTGGTGTACAGCGGCCCCCTGCCTGATCTCTTCAAGGAGGGAAAAGGTGCGGTGGTACAGGGGAAACTCGGCACCGACGGCGTCTTCGCAGCAAGCGAAGTGCTGGCCAAACACGACGAGAACTACATGCCGCCGGAAGCCCAGCACGCGATCGATCAGGCTCAGCAGGCCGCCAAGACCGTGCAGCAGTAGACCGCAGCGTCCCGCGGGCACGGCGCGCGCGACCGCGGCCAGGCTCGCGGCCCGCCCGCAGGCCACGCGGCCAAAGGGCCCGGCGGCACCTCCGCCACCCCGCGCCCTGTGCCGAACCCATAACGGCCCGGCTCTACCGCCGCCAGTGCTTTCGACAGATTCATGGGCCTGGAGACCGCGAACGGCGCGCGACAGCGGATCGGCTAATAATTGCTTTCATTTGGTCTCACCTGGTCGTTGATTGCAATCAACGTCAGCTAAGCAAGGCTTCCCTACAATCCAGTCCGCCTGTCGGGGCGTAGCCTCCGACACCCCGACTGGAGACTGGATATTCCGAAACACGGACCCAAGGGCATCGTGACGGTGGCCGGCCTGAGCCTCGCGCTGCTCGGCTGCTCGCCGCCCCAATCGTCGGTGCCGCATCCCGAAGCGGTCGCACCGGTGCGTTCGCCGTTGGCCATCACGCCGGCCCTGGTGTCGCTCGCAAACGCGGCGCCCCGCACGCTCGACCCCGCAGATCGCGAGAACCTGGTCGGTGCGGCGGTCTATCGCGCCACCTGTGCGCTCTGCCACGGCCCCGGCATTGCCGGCGCGCCCAAGCTGGATCACCACGAAAGCTGGCGACATAGGATCGCGAGCGGCCGGGACACCTTGGTGCGACACGCCATTGCCGGCTATCGCGGAGACCGGGGGCTCATGCCCCCCAAAGGCGGCAACCCGTCCCTCAGCGACGACGAGGTGCGTGCCGCCGTCGACTACATGCTCAGCCGCGCCGCCCTCGACGGCACCCCGGCCGCCATCGCCCACGAGTGAATCGCCACACCGGCGCCGCCTCGATGCAAGACTGGTATCGGACGGTCGCCGCCACCATGCTTTCTTGAGGGCCATCAATTTTTGCGCTTCCCGACTCCTGCACACTGCTCGTGCCCGACCGAAGGACGCACCCAATGAGCTCCATCAAGCCGATCATGGCGAAGCACCACGACTACTGCGATCGCCTCTTCGCGGAGGCCGAGCACGCTGCCAGCCAACAGGACTGGAGTGCTTGCTTGGCCTCGCTGCAGCATTTCGTGGAGGCCATGCATTTGCACTTCCGGGCCGAAGAAGAAGCCCTCTTCCCGGCCTTCGAGCAGATCACCGGCACAACCGGCGGCCCGACCGAAGTGATGCGCCAGGAACACGTTCGCATGCGGGAGTTGTTGGCGACACTGAGCACGGCTGCCGAGGCCGCCTCGGACGAGGATTTTTTCGGTGCCGGCGATACCCTGGTGGTGTTCATGGAGCAGCACAACCGCAAGGAGGAAGGCATCCTCTACCCGATGTGTGACGACCGCATCGAGAACAAGGATGAACTCGCCAAGCGGTTGCAACTCTTTGTCGGTGCCTGCCCGTGAGCGTGCCCGCGCCGCCGGCCGCTGAGCGCTTTGGCCCCCGCTCGGGGTCGAGGCGGGGATTCGTGAAGCACTGCTTCGCACCCGCCGAACGGGTAGGCTGGACAAAGCCGACCAGCCGATATCGGACCGCGAAAGGAGGGTAGACCATTGAGCACGCGGCATGTGGTGGATGCACGCTGGCAGCCGCCTCCGGCACCGCTCGAAATGACGCTGCAGGCACTCGAGGAATTGCCCGAAGGGGGCGAGTTGGAGTTGCTGATCCACCGCGAACCCGGCCCACTCTATTCCTTCCTGGCGCAGAACGGATACACCTATCGCACCGAAGGCCTGGAGGACGGCACATTCCGCATTCTGATCCGGCCTTCGGCGACGTAGGCCTGCGCCGGGAACCCTGTACCGGACCCGTGCCACGGTTCCGGCACCGGCGGCGGATGGCGGAGCAACCGGCACCACAGGCAAGATCCTGCACGACCGAGCGGCGCCAACCGCTCAGGCCCCTTCCAGGCCCTCCCGGTCGAGTATCGTGATCTCGCGACCATTCATCGCGATCAACTCTTCCTCGACCAGATGATGAAGCGTGCGGGAAAACGTTTCGGGCGTAAGGTTCAGACGCGATGCGATCACCTGTTTGCTCGCCGGCAGGCGCAATTCCCTGCCGGTGCCGACCGCCGCCAGTTCCTCGAGCAGATAGCCAGCGACCCGCTGGGTGGCGCTGCGCGTGCTGTACGACTCGACGTCGAGCACCATCGTATGCAGCCGAATGGCCATGCCCGCCAGCATCGCCCGCGCGAAGGCGGGATCATCGTCGAGCAGGCCGAATACGGCGGCCTGGTCCACCTGCAGCAGCTCGGAAGCGACCAAGGCCTGTGCGAAAACCGGATACGGCCTGTCGAGAAACATGACGGCTTCGCCGAAACTGTGGCCGGGGCCGATGATCTCCACCACCTTTTCGCTGCCGTCCCGCGACGACAGCGCGAGTATCACCTGACCGGCGACAACGTGGTAGAAACCGTGCGGCGGGTCTCCGCGCTGGAAGAGCATCTCGCCCTTGTCGATCACGCGATAGCGACACTGCTGGGCGAGCCGTTCGATCTGTCCCGGACCGAGCTGGGAGAACATGCCGATGCGCGGCAATAACAGTTTGAGGTCGATCTGACTGGTCTTCATCACGTCCGCTTAGGCTGGCCGAGGCGCCTCGTTCCGGCGCCCACCGGTACGTGCCGGCGGCTGCCACGAGCGCCGATTATCCCGGAAACCGCGCGCGCGCGCGTCCCCACGTACGCAACCGCTGCGTGGCGGCGGACCTCGAATCGGCGCAACGGTGCCGCACGGGCGGGCCGCAAATCACGCCGCCGACGATCTGCCACCTTGCCTCTGCCGGTGGATGCCTGCACGCAAGTGACCCTGAAATTCTGGATCTCATGGACTACGCCACCCTCAAGCTGATTCATGTTACCTGCGCGGTGGCGAGCGCCATGGGATTCCTTGCCCGAGCCTTCGTCAGCCTGTGGCGCCCCGACATGTTGCCCCGTCGCGGACCGGTGCACGCACTCCCTCACGTCGTCGATACCGTCTTGCTCGCCAGCGCCGTGGGGATGGTCTGGCTCAGCGGTGGCGAACTTCTGCGCATGCCCTGGCTACAGGCCAAGGTCGTGCTGCTACTCGGCTATATCGTGCTCGGCGCACGTGCACTTTCGCCGACGCGCACGGGGCGCGACCGAGTCGTCAGCCTCGCATTGGCGATCGCCGCTTTCGGCGGCATCGTCCTGTCGGCGACGAGCAAGAACGTGCTCGGTGTCACCGGGGGATGACCCGCGATCGTGCGAAAATGCGCAAACGCGGCGCACAATATGGAAAATTTTCCCACGTTCGCCTACAATGCGGGGTATAGTCCCCCAGTTCGTTCGATCCGGATGCAGATAACCCCGCCGCAGTCGCTGATCCAAGCACTCAAGCGCGTCATGCGCCCGATGGTGCGTCTGATGCTCAGGAAGGGCATCACGTACACCTATTTTGCGGATCTGCTGAAGGGCATCTTCGTCGAAATCGCCGACAGCGAATTCAAGATCGACGACAAACCACAGTCCGACAGCCGCATCAGCCTGCTGACTGGCGTCCATCGCAAGGATGTCCGCCGACTGCGCCACCAGTCCCTGGCCCACGGCAGCGACCTGCCCGAAGCGATTTCCCTCGGGGCCCAGTTGGTGAGCACATGGACGAATCAGGCCCCGTTCTGTCTGCCGGATGGCCGCCCCTCCCCTCTCGCCCGCCTCGCCAGCGCTGGCGGCGATGCCTCCTTCGAGAACCTGGTGGCCTGCGTCAGCAAGGACATCCGGGCACGCGTCGTGCTGGACGAGTGGCTACGTATCGGTGTCGCGACGCTCGACGACCAGGACCAGGTTCATCTTTGCGTCAACGCCTTCGTGCCACGAGGGGGCTTCGACGAGAAGGCCGCCTATTTTGCGCACAATGTGCACGACCACGCGTGTGCCGCGGTCCACAACCTGACGAGCGAGGGCCCCGCCTTCTTCGAGCGAAGCGTACACTACGACGCCCTGGCGCCGGCGAGTGTGGTCCAGTTGCGTGAACAGACTTCCCGCAAGGGCATGGAGCTGCTGCTCGCACTCAACCAGCAGGCCGGCGACTTCGAACGTGCCGATGCCGGCAGCGAGGAGCCCCGGCAGCGCATCACGGTGGGTTTGTTCTTCTATACAGAGGCCTCCGACGACTCGGACAGCGGAAGCTGAGATCCATGAATCGCCGTCTTCGCACCCTGCTGATGGCCATCCTGGCCAGCCTTTCCTGCAGCGCCGTTGCCGCACCGGCCTGTGTCGATCAGGGTGGTATCGGAGGAACCGGCCGCGCACCGAAGGACGGCGGCATCGGCGGGACCGGCGCGCCGACCCACGGCATCGGGGGAACGGGAGCACCGGCCAGTGGTACCGGCGGTACCGGGGCGCCTGTCGCGAGCGGCATCGGGGGTACCGGCGCTCCGGCCAGCGGCATCGGCGGCACCGGAGCGCCTTTGGCGAGCGGCATCGGGGGGACCGGCGCACCGGCCAGCGGCATCGGCGGTACCGGAGCACCTGTCGCGAGCGGCATCGGGGGTACCGGCGCACCGGCGAGCGGTATCGGCGGCACCGGAGCGCAGGCGAGTGGCGTGGGCGGCACCGGCATGCCCGCCAATGGCGGCATCGGCGGAACGGGCATCGTCGGCACGATCACAGGTTTCGCGTCGGTGTGCATCAATGGGGTGGAGGTCCATTTCGAGGCCGAGACGCCGGTCGACATGAATGCCCAGCCGGCCACCATAGCCAACCTTGCCGTCGGCCAGGTCGTCGCGATCCACGCCGGCCATTCGGCCCGCGGCCTGGAGGCTCGATCGATCTCCATCGTCAACGCCTACGAAGGTCCGGTCACCGATATCGCGCGTGACGGCACCCTCCGGGTCATGGGGCAACCGGTCCGTGTCGTTCAGGGGCAAGTGCCGGCCGGGCTTCGAGTCGGCGACAAAGTCCGGGTCGGCGGTCTGCGGGCGCCCGGTGGCGAATTGCTCGCCACCTACCTCGTCGATGCGCCGGATCTCAGCGACGCCTCGGTCGCAGGCGTCGTGGCCGATCGACGGCGTGTCGGCGGCGTCACCGTGACGCGTCCGCTCGGCAAACTTGCCGCGGCACTAGTGCGTGGCCGCTGGATTCGCGACGCCCTTCAGGCCCGCGAAATCCTGCCCGACCCCGCCGTGGCGTCGCTGCGGGGAGTCGACCGCGCCATCATCGAAGGCATCGTCCAGGACCGTGCTGGCGAGTCGGTTCGGCTCGGTGCCATCGACGTCCGCATTCCGGCCGAGATCATGGCCGCCGGCGACGCGCCCGTCGCGCTGCGCACGGGTACTCGCGTGCGGATCACGGCCAATCGCGATGCGGCCAGCATGCTGCGGGCCGAAACCGTCCAATTGCTCCCGGATTCCCCCGAGCCGGTCGAGCCGATCGAGCGCCAGCGTAGTGCCGATGACGGCAGCTCGGCCTCCGGCGACCAGGAGCGATCGGGCAGCAACGACGACGCCGTGGAATCGGACGACCGGGACCGGTCGGGCAGCGACGACGGCAAGGCCGAGCCCCGCACCGACAGCGTCCACGACGACGACGGGTCGGAACTTCGCCCGGAGTCCGACGGCGAGGCGGACGATGAGCGCTCGGGCATATCCGGCAAACGGGTCCATGACGACGCGGGAAGCGCGGCCGAGCTCGAAGTCGAATCCGACGACGGCAACAGCGGTCGTTCTGCGGAACGCTTCGAGCGCGACGAACGTCGCGATGACGACGACCGATCCGAATCGCGGGAACGCACGCGCGCCGAGTCCGGCGACGTGCGCTCCGAACAACGAAGCCGTGGCGAGCGCTTCGATGAATCGGAACGCCGCATCGAACGGCGCGACCGCGATGACGAACGCGCGATCGAGCGGCAAAGCCGCCGCGGCCGAGAAGAGGCAGACGTACGGAATCGGGAGCGGTTCGATCGCATCGAACGCACGGAGCGCTTCGACGGCACGGAACGCGTCGAGCGCGTCGAGCGCTTCGAAGAGCCCGAGAAGATCGAGCGCGTCGAGCGCATCG
>JAGRFZ010000146.1:0-39244 GCA_020445785.1 Rhodocyclaceae bacterium | reverse complement strand
CCCGAGAAGGTCGAGCGCGTCGAGCGCATCGAGGAACCCGAAAAGGTCGAACGCGTCGAGCGCATCGAGGAACCCGAAAAGGTCGAGCGCGTCGAGCGCATCGAGGAGCCGGAGAAGATCGAGCGCATCGAGTCGGTCGAGGAACCCGAACGGGTCGAACGCATCGAGCGGATCGAAGAGCCGGATGAAGTCGAGCGCGTCGAGCGCGTCGAGCGCATCGATGACGACCACGACGATTTCGAGCGAATCGACAAATCCGGCCCCGGCAGCTAAGACGCAACCCGGCAAGACGAACCGGAAGCATCACGGCCGAACCGAGGTGCGCAGCCCGACAGTCGTGCAAAGCCGAATCCGTATGGGGAGGCGTGCCTTGCTCGCGCCGGGTCGATCCGAGAATCGGACGGGCCCCGCGGCCTCGACTGGCCCGGTCCACCCGAGGGAACGAAGGTCGCGGCTGGACCGCCGGTGATCCCGCCCACCCCTCCGCAAGACGCGAAACGCGCCCATCCGCCATTTCCACGGTCCGCCGAGATCCGGCGGACCGAACGCACCGTGCCTAATCGGCGAGGGGATGGAAGGCCTTGTTCACATAGGCGACGACAGCATCGATCTGCGCCCCGTCCAACACATGTTTCCACGCCGGCATGGAAGTGTTGGGTAAGCCGTCGCGAATGGTTGCTGCCAGCCGCTGCCGAGTCATGTCGGCCATGAAGGACGGATCGGTGAGGTTTCTGGGGTGCGGCTCCATGAAGCTGCCGATCCAGTTCTTGCCGGTGCCGTCGGCTGCGTGGCAGAAAGCACAGTTGCGCTGGAACAGGTCCTCGCCGAGCTTTTCCTCGGGAGTAAGACCTTCGATCGAAGGAATGACGTCGTGCACCAGGTACGGGCTGGCGCTCGAAATCGCTTCTTCGCTCGTCGGCGGGCGCTCCGGTACGCCGGGCTCATGGCTGTTGCGCGGATACGAGACCGGCCTTCCTTCCCAGGTCACGCCGGGATCTTCGGTGCGGCCGTGGTCGTGACAGGTGATACAGGACGCAAGAAAGAGGCGTTTGCCGCGCAGTTGTTCCTCGGTCAATGCCTCCCACGGAGTGTCCAACGCGATCTCGCCCTTCGCGAAGGGAAACGCCACGCGATTGCGATCATGCTCCGGCCAGCCATTCTCCGCGGTGTGGTAGCGCGTATTGACCGCCTTTCGCTGCATGAACTCGAGCCGCACGAAGTCGACGACCCGTGCGATCTCGTCTTCGTCGAGGATGTTGGCGAAGCCCTTCATCGCCGTGCCGGGCAGGCCGTCCCGCACCGCCGAGAGCATTCCTTCTCTGGCGATCCCGTCGGCCGGCAGCGCCGCAAAATTGCGCGGCGGTGGGACGAGGTACGTGGCGGCCAAGGTGCGCGCATCGCCCGAATAGCCGTGGCAGAAATAGCATCGAAAATTATAGATCGCCCTGCCCGCCTCATGGCGTGCGAGCCGCTCGCGCGCAGCCGAATCTTCGTTCGCCTGCGCAGGCGCGGCAAGCAGGGACGCGGCGACCAGCGCGACCGCGAGCCCCGCCTTCCCGCCGGGCGCCCGCGGCATCACTTGGCGCTACTGGCGGTCGCCGCCTCGGGTCGGATGAACTGGCGGAACACGAACTCGCCGACGTCGGCGATCTGCTGCGCGGTCAGCACCTTTTCCCAGGCAGGCATCTCGGTGCCCAGACTGCCCTTGGCAATGGCCTTGAACAGCGCCGGGCGGTTGTAGACCAGGCGCGAGCCCTCGAGCAGGAAATCCCTCGGCACCGGATTGATGAAATAGGCCCGCGGCCCGTCGCCACCGCCATTCTCGCCGTGACAGGTGGCGCAATTGCCCATATAGAAGGCCTTCCCCGCAGCCGCATCGCCCACCAGCCCGTCGGGAAACGGCAGGCTCATGTCGACGCTCGTCGGCCCGACCGGCTTCCGACTCGGCGAGCCACCACCGCCGTCATCGCGATCCTTTTCACGCCCGCCGTGGGCGGACGTGCCGGACACGCCGGGCGGTTTCGCCTCGAACGCGGACTTTCCTGTCATGAAGGTATCGATCACATAGTCGACGACGGCGGCGACTTCCTTGCCGTTGAGTTGGGTCTTCCAGCCCACCATCGCGGTCCCCGGCTTGCCGTCGGCAACGACCGCGATCATGTAGTCGCGCGGCAAGGGCCCAGCCGTGAAGTCTTTCGGCGGCGGAATCAGGCTGTTCTTCGCCCGCGAATTGCCGTCTCCCCGGTCGCCGTGACAGACGGAACAGTAATTGTGATAGAGCAGCGCGGCATTGATGCCAGGCTCGTCTGCCGCAACGGCGCCCAGGGGCATGCCCACAGCGATCGCCGTAGCGAGGATCAGCCGCGTCGGCAAGATTCGGTTTGCAGTACTCAAGGCAACTCTCCAAAGAAATCGAGGCGCAGACGCAAGAAGCGATCCGAGCCGGCGAAGCGCACGTGGCATGTGGGTTGCTTTACAGACTCTGGCGCGTCATCCGATGAGCGCACTGGGGACGCAGCATAGCGCTGCGTCGTCTGCTGCGGCAAATCCAGCGATTTCGCGCCTTTGCAGCACTGAACGACGCACTTGGCCTGGACTGTGCCGCCGATGGACGACGCTGCCCGGGGCCGGAGGATTGCCGGTGATACGACGCCACCCGGGCACGCCGATGGCATCGAGCTTCCCACCGATGGGAAGAGGATTCCATCATTTGAAACTGTGCCGACAAGGGATCAGAACGAGAAGAAGCGAGTCGCCAGATCAATGCACCTGCCTCCAACGATAATCAGACTGGTCGCACTTTCGATGCTCGCTTCCCTGACTGCCGGCAGTTCGGCGCAGGATCTGCGCGGCACGAAGCACAACCTGTCGGGCCGGCACGATCTGACGCAGCGGGAGACCGGGCAGATCTGCGTGTTCTGCCACACACCGACCTTCACCGGCGCCAACCTGTCTTCGACGGCACCGGAATGGCAATCGAGCCTTTCTCCCGACTATTCCTACCCGATCTTCGACGACATCGGGAGAATGGGCACGGCGGGCAACACAGCCGTCGGCTCGCAGTCGATCGCCTGCCTTTCCTGCCACGATTCGGCCCAGGCCTTTTCGATCTCGCGCCTCTCCAACGAACATCCCTATGGCGTTCCTTACCGCGGCGCCGGCATGGCCGAAGTGCGCGAGCGTGCGCGACAGGCCGCGAGACTGTCCGGCGCGCCGATGCACGAGGCACGGCGGATCATTGCCGACGAGTTCCGTCCGGCACAGCGCGCCGTCATCGACAATCGCCCGGTATGGTGGGCTTCGCGGACCGAAAGCACGGACCGCAGGGGCCGCCACGACCTGCCGCTCTACGTGCGCCTTGATCTGGAGGATGGAAGCGAGATACCGTTCGTCGAATGCGCGAGTTGCCACAATCCGCACTCGACGGAGGCGCTCTTCCTCAGGGCTTCGCCCCAGGGCGGAATCCTGTGTTCGACCTGCCACATCAAGTAGTCGCCGATCGCGTCCGCGCAGACCTCATCTATTCTTGTCTGGCGTGTAATCCATGCATACATCGAAAGCCACCACCCCGCTCCAGAAACTCCGCGCGTTGGCTGCGCCCGCCCTGCTGACGACATTGACCATCCTCGCCGGGTGTGCGGAAATCCGACCCCAGGGAGACGGCTCGGCCGCGAAACGGGAACTGGTCTACCCCGGCCCGCCGGACGACCCACGCTTCATCTTCGAACGCACCATCGCCTCCTCGGCGGACGTCCTCGCCGATTCCGACGACGACCAGTTCCGGCGCCTGCTGACCGGCGAAACCCGTAGCGGCATCGGCTTCGGAAAGCCCTACGCGGCAGCGGTCCACCAAGGGCGCCTGTTCGTCTCCGACACCGTCGATCGCATGGTCAAGGCGTTCGACCTGCACGAGCAGACCTTTTTCCTCGTCGGTGCGGAAGATCCGGGCCAACTGCTCAAGCCGATCGGGCTCGACACCGATGCGGCCGGCAACCTATATGTCGCGGACGCCACCGCACGGGCAATCCAGATCTATGACCGGGACGGCCGCCACCTGCGCAAGATCGGCGGCAAGGACCTGTTCGATCGACTCACCAGCGTGACCGCCAGCCCGGACGGCAGCAGAATCTATGTCGTGGACATCGGTGGCGTGCTTTCCGACAACCATCGCGTTCGCGTCTTCGACGCCAATACCGGCGAACACGTCCGGGACATCGGCAAGCGCGGCAGCGGGCCCGGCGAATTCAACCTGCCCCGCGACCTGGCAGTCGGCAAGGACGGACGGCTCTACGTGGTTGACGGCGGCAACTTCCGCGTCCAGATCTTCGATTCCGAAGGCAATTTCCTCGACTCCTTCGGCAAGGCAGGCCGCCAGTACGGTAATTTCTCCCGTCCCAAGGAATTGGCGGTCGGGCCTGACGGCAACGTCTATGTGGCCGACGCCGCGTTCGGCAACTTCCAGATCTTCACGCCGGAAGGCGACCTCCTGATGTTCATCGGCCAACGCTCCGAGTCGCCGGGCCCGGGCCGGTACATGCTGCCCTCGGGAATCTCGGTCGACGCCGACGGACGGATCTACTTCGTCGACCAGTGGTTCCGCAAGGTCGACGTCTACCGCCCCTACGCCCTCTCGGCCGACGGCGGCTTCGGCGCGCCCGCCAAGAAGAAGCCCGAGTGACCGGAGCCGCCCCGAGGCGGCCGTCGGGTTCTCAAAGTCGATGATCTCTTTCAGACTCGGGAATACCCAAGCCAAGAATTTCACGGAATCGATTTCGAACGAAACCCACAAGCCACTGTAATCCTTGAAGTTTTCACGAGGCCACAGACCCAAGCCCGGCTGGCACACGTGTTGCTTTTACCTTGGTGACGCAGTTTCATGTCTCAGACGGCGGACTGGGTCGGAGTGAAATTTCATGTGGGTTACCAGGGGGTCTCAAATATGACTACACGTACCAACAAGGCACTCGTCCTGACCGCGCTCGCACTTGCGTCGGGCGTCGCCATGGCGGGCATTTCCGCAACCAAGCACAACCTGACCGCGTCCGGTCCGGGGCCGAATCAGCTGACTTCTGATCCGGGCAACACGCAAGAGATCTGCGTGTTCTGCCACACGCCGCACGGTGCGAACACCGATGCATCCGCGCCGCTGTGGAACAAGAACATCCCCGATCCGACGGGCTATCAGATGTACAGCTCGACGACGATGGACGCCGCGACCATTCAGGTCGGTTCCGTGTCGGCAGCCTGTCTGTCGTGCCACGACGGTACGCAGGCGATGGACAACATGATCAACACCCCGGGATCCGGCACCAACCCCTCGGCCGATCCGGCTACCGCGATCTACGTGTGGGATACCACCAACGGCGGCACTGCCAACGGCATCATGCCCGCCACGTCGATTGCCAACCTCGGCCAGGATCTGACCAACGACCACCCGATCGGCATCCAGTATTGCGGTGGTGGCCTGACCGGTGCCGGCGACGTCGTCAATGGCACCTGCGCCGACGGCGACTTCAACGCGGCTTCGACCCGCGTGATCAACGGCACGCAGGTGTTCTGGGTCAATACCAGTGCTGGCGCTTCGACCGATCGTGAGAAGAACGACATCATTCTCTACACCCGTGACTTCACCGGCGCCACGCCGGCCGGTCCAGCGGTTGGCGCGTCGGTCGAGTGCGCTTCGTGCCACGATCCGCACGTCGAAGCGAAGGCAGCCACCGAGGTTTCGTTCCTGCGCGTGAGCCAAGCCAACTCCGGCGTTTGCCTGGCCTGCCACAACAAGTAACCGCAAGCCAGCTGTTGTAAAATCGCAAGTGGGTCGGGCGCACAGCGCGCCCGGCCCGTTTTTTCGCCTACCACCCCGACGAGTTGATATGACCAGCCACCTCTTCGCACGGCTCGCGCTGTCCGCGTTCCTCGTCCTGGCCGTGACCCAGACATCGGCCCAGGTACGTGTCGACAAGGTCGCGCCCCCGAGCGCAGCCCATGCGGGCACCACCGATACGACCTTCGCCGTCGTCGAGGGCGTCACCATCCCTGCGGCCCAGTACACCGCCGCACTGAACGAACAGATTCGGCAGAAGTTCTACCACGGCAAGCCGCCGGAGGCGGAAGTCGACGAAGTACGGCGCGAAGTCGGCCGGCAGCTCATCAACGACATCCTGATGGAGCACGAGGCAAAGAAATTCGGCATCGCGCCGGACACCGAAAAGGTCGATGCCGACATCGCCAGGTACGAAGCACGTTACAGCGACAGCCCGGTCTGGCAGGAGCGGCGCGAGTCCGTGCTGCCGGCGCTGCGCGCCAAGCTCGAGCGCGACAGCCTGCGGGAACGCGTGGAAGCCCGTGTCAAGCAGCTTCCCGATCCCACCGAAGCGGAACTACGTGCCTATTACGAGGCCAATCCCGACAAGTTCACCGAACCGGAGCAGGTCCGTCTCGGCATGATCCTGCTGCGGGTCGATCCGTCCTCGGCGACAAGCGTGTGGAAGCTCGCCGAGGAGGAAGCCCAGAAGCTGGTCGACCGGATCGGCGAAGGCGAGCGCTTCGAAGCGCTCGCGGAGCTCCATTCTGCCGACCCTTCCGCCGACGAAGGCGGCGACCTGGGCTACATCCACCGCGGCATGGTGCCCGAAGCCCTGCACCAACAGCTCGATTCCTTGGAAATCGGTGACGTCTCCAAGCCGATCCGCATCCTCGAGGGAATCGCCGTCTTTCAGCTGCTGGGCCGCAAGGAGGCGATACACCACAGCTTCGAGCGCGTCCGCGAGCGGGCCACGGGCCTACTGGCGCGCGAGCGTGCGGAAGTGGCCTGGAAGAGCTATCTCGAGAACCTGAGCCAGGGCTACGACGTCGAGATCAATACCGACGCATTTCCTTTCTTCGACGACGTGAAGGGCTGAACCGACGGCGGGCCCGCGCAACGTGACCGAAGCGACCACACCATTCGGCAACAGAGGGGGGCGATACCTCCGTCCGCTGGGTCTTATGGGAGGTGTGATGCTGGGCGGCGGCGTCGCCTGCCCGGCATTCGGAGTCCCGCATCCTACGGCGGAGGCACTGCCAGTTCCGGCGTTGAAGCTGTCGCGCACCTTGTCACTGGACGGCATGCAGCCGCCGCAGCCACCCCCCTCCCACCACCGGATCGGTTCGGATTTCGCGCCGGCACTTCACCCGTTCGCACTGCGCTGGGAGGAGGCGCACGAGGTTGCGCAGGCGGGTGAGCCCCTGCCCGCCCCGACCGACGAACCAACGGCAGCCGCTTCGACCCCATCGGTCGTCGTCGAGGTTTCCGAATCGGCTCCCGGACCGGCGACAGCGCCCGCCGTTGCCGCCGCGTCCAGCGTTCAGGGCGACGACGAGGATTCATCGAAGCGCTACGGATTGGCCCCAATCCGTTGGGGCGGGGTCCTCAGCTATTCCTGGCGGCGCCAGAAGGCCGATCAGGGCCCGGAGCTGACGGCCAAGACGTACGAAATATCCGCGGTGGCGGCCAGCTACATTCTGCAGCCGTGGATCGCGCAGATCGATGGCCGCGTCAATGTCGCCTTCATCACGAGCGAGACGCAGACCGGCAGCAATGGCGTCACGGGGGACTCGGAATCCGTCGCCGTTTCCGGCTCGGCCGGCGCAAGCATCTTTCCGCTGAGCCGCTTCCCCATGTCGGTCCGGTTCAGCGTTTCCGACAGCCGCTCGGACTCCACCCTGATCACCAACACCCAGCGCTCGTATCGACTTTCCCTTCGACAGGATTACCGACCGATCCAGGGCCGATGGAGCACCCATGCCACCTATGACTGGGACCGCATCGAGGGCGGCACATTTGGCGCCGACACGGTGCATCGCTTGGCAGGCGGCTATCGCTGGGCGGCCGACAAGCAGGACTTCGACGTCCAGGGATCGCTGACCGAGAACAGTCGCACCGACGACGACTTTTCTTCTCAGATCCTCGTGGTCAACGGGAACCACCACTACCGGGCGCGACAGGATCTGAACATCAACTCCACTGCCACCCTGCTGCGGGACAAGCGAGGCAGAAACGATGGCGACAGCACGCTCAGCACCTTGCAGGTCTACAGTTCCGCCAACTGGACGCCCCTGGAATCCCCCTGGAGTGCCGCACTTGCCGGTCGCTATTCCCGATCGGAGTCCGACGGCTCGAACGAACGGGACACCCTGAATCTCACGGCCAGCGGCCGCTACCGCTTCAATCGCAACCTGTCGGCCGCCGGCAGTCTGTCCACGACGACCAGCCGCAGCAACGATCGGGTCCAGACCGTGTTCACCCAGGCGGCGTCCATGAGCTACAGCGCGGACCCTCTCAGGTTTGGGAAGTATTCCTACAGTTGGGGAACCGGCGCCGGCGTCAGCAACACGATCTCGGACGAACGGGACAGCCGGGCGGCGTCTGCGAGTGCATCCCATTCGCTCAATCGCCAATGGATTCCGAGCCAGACCACCGTGGTCTCCGCCTCGCTCGGACAATCCCTGTCCTACAACCGACGCTTCGGCGTAAGCGACTTCAATCACAGTTCGACCCTGTCGAATACCGGATCGGTGTCGGTTTCGACCAACCCGTCCGATGCCACCAGCGGCACTTTCAGTCTCAGCGTGTCCGACACCCGCAGCCGCGGAGACCGCCGGTCCGAGTTCCAGATGCTGAACGCCCAGATGTTCGGCAACTGGCGGCTGTCGCGGCGCGCGCAGCTGCATGCCAACCTGAGCTACCAGAAATCCTGGCGTGACGACAGTTCGAGCGATTCGGAAGAGGTCGACGATCCGTTCGCCATCGACGACAGTTCTTCGGAGGACTCGTCGCTCAATGGCTCGCTGAGCTACTTCCATGATCGCCCGTTCTCGGTCCAGGGCCTGCGCTATTCGCTGCGCTACACCGCGTCACAGTCCAACAGCAATGAGCGCGAGTTCGGCGTGCTCGATGCCGACCGGGAAGAAACGACGCAGGATCTCGAGCAGAACCTCGACTACCGCATCGGCCGCCTCACGTCACGGCTCCAGCTTCGTGTGGCCGAGGTGGATGGCAGGAAAAATGCTGTACTGTTCTTCCGTGTAAGTAGAAGCTTCGGAGGCTACTAGGGAGTGGAGTGACCGTTCACGACCGCTCGTGGCCGCGGATTCGTGCCGGTTGCACCTCGGAAATACCATCTGAAATGAGGCTAGAATCAATGAGAATACGACACCCCGGGGCACTTTGGCGCGGCGCGCAAGCCGCTGCGCTGGCCGCCGCCGTCTGCATCGGTGGCTTCGGCACTTCTGGCGAAGCCCGTGCCGAGTACGCGGACGTAGTGATCAACAACTACTCCGACGCCGCAGGCATGCGCCCCGTGATTTTCCCCCACTGGTTCCACCGTATTCGATTTCGCTGCAAGGTCTGCCATGCCGATCTCGGCTTCCAGTTCAAGGCCGGAGGCAACGAGATCAACATGGTGAAGATCATCGACGGCCAATTCTGCGGTGCCTGCCACAACGGCGACATCGCCTGGTCCGTGGAGAACTGCAACCTCTGTCATTCCGGCAAGCCCGGCACACCGACCCAGGTTCACGAGAGCACGATCCAGAAACTTGCGATTCAGCCCCAGGCAGGAGGTCAGCAATGAACAGAATCCTGCGAGTTCCGATGGCCGTACTCGGCCTCGCGGCCGGCACGCTGCTCGCCACGGGCCCGACCTTCGCCCAGGATGAAAAGGGCAAGGCGGTCTACGACAAGGTTTGTGTCGCCTGCCATTCGGCTGGTATCGCCGGAGCGCCCAAGCTCGGCGACGCGAAAGCCTGGGCGCCGCGCATCAAGGCCGGCATCGACACCTTGTACGAGTCGGCAATCAAGGGCAAGGCGCCGGCAATGCCCGCCAAGGGTGGCGCCACCGACGTATCCGATGCCGACATCAAGGCCGCCGTCGATTACATGGTTGCCGCTGCCGAAGGCGGCGCCGGAGAGCCCGCTGCCGCAGCCCCGGCCGCACCGGCGGCCCAGGCAGCGCCCGCCGCACCGACCAAACCGCGGCCTGCCGCGCTGAGTTTCAACCGCCTCTTGAAACCGGCTTCCAAGCGCAACCCGCCGCCGCCGGAAGACGGCATCCACGACCCGGACAACGACGGGACCCACGCACTGCAGGCACCTCTTCAGGTCTTCGAGGCCCTCCCCCGCAGCAATGCCGGCAATCGCGTCGACTGGGTCAAGTCGCTCGACAACAACCTGATCGCCCCGCGCTGGGACCGGACCGACCCCGCAGCGGCACCGGTGGTCATGGACCTCAACATCGTCCGCGAGGTCAAGGGCTCGATGCCGGACGTCGTCTATCCGCACAAGCAACACACGGCCTGGCTCGATTGCTCGAACTGCCATCCGCAGATCTTCATTCCGCAGAAGGGTGCCAACCAGATCAGCATGGCGGCCATCCTGCTGGGCCAGAAATGCGGTGTCTGCCACGGCAAGGTCGCTTTCCCGGTATCCGAGTGCAGAATCTGTCACTCGAAGAAGAAGAACGTAATGCCGGTCAAGAACGCCCAGGCTCAGTGAGAACCGGGCTGCGGATGCCCCGCCCGCGTGGGGCGGCGTCCGCAGCCCACCCACCTTCCCTCGCAATCTCCCGGCCAGCCATGCGCCGGCCATCTTCGCGCGCCGCCAACGTTCGTCTGCAGATGCCCAGGCACGGTGCGGGGTAGATCCGGCATCGACCGTCATGATCGCCGGCGTGGATGGCGGCAAGACGTTCCGGCGAGCACCCGGGTGGCATCGCGTCATCCGGCCCACTCGCCAGGCGCACAACATTCCGCTACATGCGGTCCGTGCCATGAGGGCGTCGCGCGGTAAAATTGGATTCGGGAAACGAAACTGCCTCGGTCGGACCTCAGGACCGTGGATCGAAGAATGTGCATGCCTGCGCCGACACGGATTCCGGTCGGAGCGGGATCACGGAGGAGTGCTGCAATGTCAATCAAACATGTTGCAGGCGTCGGGCTCGCCTGGCTGGCGATGATCGGCGCCGCCTGGCCTGCCGACGGGGGCACCGCGGCGAGCCGGATGCAGGCCCGGGCGGTCGATGTCACCCAATTGGAAAAGCGCTTCACGTCGGTCGGCACCTTGCTGAGCACCTCGTCCGCCGCCAAACAGATCGAGGCGAGCGGCGAGCCCGAATCGATGCGCCGCCACGCCGATGCCAAACGGCTCTACCAACAGGCACAGGAGGCCTTCGCCGCTGGCGACCACGCGACCGCCTCGCGCCTGCTGTCCGAAGCGAGTGTCACGATGTTCTCCGCGGTCAGGACCGCCGCCCCCGAGCGCATCAGCTCGCAGAAGGCCCAGACCGATTTCAACAACAAGCTCGAAAGCGTCAAGGCCTTGCTCGCTGCGCAGAAGCGCATCAGCGAAGAGAAGGCGGGCGTGAAGGATGCCGCAGACAGTGCGCGCCAGATCGAAGGACTGCTTGCCGAAGCGCAGCAGCAGGCGGACGGAAACCGCCTGACGGAGGCGCGTGCGACGCTGGAGCGGGCCTACCTGATGGCGAAGGCATCCATCAGTTCGATGCGCACCGGCGACACCCTCGTTCGCTCGCTGCATTTCGCCAGCAAGGAAGAGGAATACCACTACGAACTCGATCGCAACGATACCCACCAGATGTTGATCAAGGTGCTGGTGGAGGATCGGCGCAAGGCCAATCCATCGATGGATGAACGCATGAAGGCCTTCCTCGAACGGGCCGGCCAGCTTCGGGGACAGGCGGAATCGAGCGCGTCCCGCGGCGACTACTCAGGCGCAGTCCAGCTCCTGGAAACGTCCACCTCGGAGCTGGTCAAGGCGATCAGGAATGCCGGCATCTACATTCCGGGCTGATCCGCGAGACCGACGCCCGTGCCGCACCGCAAATTCCTGTCTGCATTCGCGATCCTGTGCGCTTCGATCGCGACAGCTCATTCCGGCAACTGGACCAAGCTGTCGGAAGACGGCGTCCATGATCCGCGCGGTCCGGCAATCGAGTTACTCCAGTATCCCGGAGATGCCCTGTCCAACCTGCCCAGCGATACCGCAGGCAACGAGGTGGACTGGATTCGGGCACTGCGTGCCGGCGTGATCCAGCCGAGGCCGAGCATCGACCCCGATCGCGAAGACCGAAGGCTGGACAAGGACATCTACCTCGATCTCTACGGCAGCATGCCGTCGGTACGATTTCCCCATCTGGCGCACACCGAATGGCTGGACTGTTCGAATTGTCATGACCACCTGTTCCTGCCCAAGCGTGGCGCCAACAACATCAGCATGTTCCTGATCCTCCAGGGTCAGCAGTGCGGCGTCTGTCACGGCGCCGTCGCCTTTCCCTTGACCGAGTGCAGTCGATGCCACTCGGTGCCCAATCACGAAGCGCAGCGTATCGTCGCCGCGATCGAGGCGGCGGAAAAGGAGAAGCAGGCGGGCGCAAGCGACGGCGCGGTGAAGCGTCGCGACGCGGGCACGGCCGGACCCCGCAAGGATTCCCCCAACGCAGGAAAGCAACAGTGATTCGCCGCCTGCACGCCCTTCTCGGCGCCCCACTCCTGGTTGGCGTTCTGGCGATCGGACACAGCCTGGAATCGCGCGCCGAGTACGCCGATGTCGTCCTCAACCGAAATTCGGAAAAGGAAGGCATGCGACCCGTGGTCTTTCCCCACTGGTTCCATCGCATCCGTTTTCGCTGCAAGGTGTGCCACGCCGAACTCGGCTTCAAGATGCGCGCCGGTTCCAACCTGGTCACCATGGGCGACATCATCGACGGCCGCTTCTGCGGTGCCTGCCACAACGGCGAAATTGCCTGGGCACCCGAGAACTGCGACCTTTGCCATTCCGGCAAACCGGGACTGCCGCCGGGAATCTTCGGAGGACACGAAACCAATGGCCCGGGTATCTGGTAGCAGTCTCATTCTCTCCCTGCTCCTGACGCTGTCGTGGCCCTCCCACGCGCCGGCAGCCGGCGAGTCGTCGGCGGCTGCGCCGGCACAGGATCTGTTGCTGCGCGAGCAGGTGATCGGTGCCGGCCAGTTCGGTGTTTCATCGACAGCCGCCAGCGGCTTCGCCGGCTTCATGAATCCGACCGCCCTGGCGGCCGAGGGCAATACCCTGTTCGTCGCCGATCAGGGACTGCGACGCGCCTTCCGCGTCGATCTGGACCGGCAAGAAATCGCGCCGGTGCAACCCCTGAGCGGCGCGGCACCCCGTGTGCGCATCGGCCTCGCACGGAGTTGGTTCCTGTTGCCGAATTCCGGGAATCTGGTGCGCGAGTTCGGACCGGACGGCGAGTTGCGGGGGGAATACCGCAGCGTCGAGTTCACTCAGGCGGTCGACGCCCTGCGCGAGCCCGTCGGTGGGCGAATCTGGGTGTTCGACTTCACCGGTACGATGCACGAATTCTCGGCTGGCGGCTCACTGCTTCGTTCGCGCAGGGTTCTGGCCGACCAGGGCACCACCATCGAGGCCGCGACCGCCGGGCGGCATTACGTCTACGTCCTCGATCGTAGCTGTGCCTGCATCATCGAACTCGACCAGCACGGACTGCCGATGCGAACCATCGCCGATGGCGAGCTGGCGTTCGCGAGCGACCTCGCCGTCGATGCTTACGGACGCATCTGGGTAAGCCATCGCGACCGTAGCCGACTCGTCCTGATCGACACCGACGAATCAGTTCGCCCGGTGGATCTTCGCGCCCTGGGACTTCACCAGGTTTCCGCCGTTGCAATCGCCGATGATCGCCTTTTCGCCGCCGATCCGACCTCGGCCTCGGTGGTTGTCTTCAGGCTGCTGCCGCCGGCCACCGAACGCCGGTGATGGCAGTGACCCACTGGTTCCGCCTGACGTCCCTGCTGCTGCTCGTGGCCCTCGGGGCCTGTTCGACCGCACCGTCCCGGCTGCACCTGGGCGTCGGCGACGATCCTCAGCTCTCACGCCTGATGTGGCCCCCCAGTCCCGAGATTCCGCGCTACCAGTTCGCCGGGCAGCTATTCGGCGAAGAAAATTTCGTCCGCGACGAATCCGCAGACGGCGCCCTGACCCGCTTCTTCCGCTGGCTGGTCGGGCTCGCCGACAGCCGGCCAAAGAGCCTGCAGCGGCCCCAGGGCGTCGCCGTCGACGCCGATGGCCGTATTCTGGTGAGCGACGTCAGTCGTGCGGCCGTCTTCGTCTTCGACAGCATCGAGGGGGACCTGCGCATCCTCGAATATGCATCCGGCCAGCGCCGCTTCATCGCACCGATCGGCATCGCCACCGATGACGACGGCAGTTTCTGGGTCGCCGATGCCGAACTCGGTTTCATTGCCCACCTCTTGCCGGACGGCACCACGCTGCAGCCGATCGGAGTCGGCGAGATCGCACGCCCGACCGGCATTGCGCGCGATCCCGTTAGCGGCCTGCTCTACGTTTCCGACACCCACGGCCATGTGATTCGGGAGTACTCCCGCGACGGTAGCGCCTTGCGCAGCTTTGGCCAGCGAGGCCACGACACGGGCAGCTTCAACTACCCGACCCACCTCGCGATCCGCGGCGGTGAGCTGTATGTCACGGACACCATGAACAGCCGGGTACAGATCCTGCGTATCGATACTGGAGAAGTGGTACGGAGCATCGGCCGGCGAGGCCTCTACATGGGTAATCTGGTGCGACCGAAAGGGGTCGCAACCGATGCCGACGGGAACGTCTATATCGTCGAGTCGCTATACGATAATTTGTTGATATTCAATGAGAATGGGCAATTTTTGATGCCGATCGGCGGCGTCGGCCACGCGGTCGGAAACTTTTACCTTCCGTCCGGCGTCGCTGTCGACGACCTCGGCAGGATCTTTGTTGCCGACACCTTCAACGGCCGCGTCGCGATTTTCCAGTATCTGGGAAACAACCAATAAGATGAGATCTGCCCAGCCCTTCGTCGCCCTAGCGCTCGCCCTGTTCTCCTGCATTGCCTCGGCCGAGAAGGTGTCGGACATTCGCGCCACCAAGCACAACTTTTCGGCGACGGCGGTCGGCCGCACCACCGGCACCGCACCGTCGCGCAACGTTCTCGCCAGTACGGAAACCGAGGTCTGTGTCTTCTGCCACACGCCGCATGCGGCCAACACCGCGGCGCCCCCGCCATTGTGGAATCGCGAACTCGGCACCACCGCGTACACGCCGTACACGTCGTCGAGTCTCGACGCCGAGGTCATCCGCGGTCAGGCCCTGGACCAGCCCGGCGGCAGCTCCAAACTGTGCCTGTCCTGCCACGACGGCACGCTGGCGATCGGAAACGTCAATGTCAAGGCGGGCCAGACCGACGTATCGATCTCCATGACCGGCACCGCCGCCGACGGCTCGATGCCCGCCGGCGAGGGAGAAACCACCGGATTCACCCGCGACCTGGGGGTTGACCTGACCAACGACCACCCGATCTCGGTCACCTTCGACGCCACGCTGGCGACCCGCGACGGCGAATTGCGCCCGGTCGACGCGCAGCAGCGCTGGCCGGCCGACGGTTCCATCATCGGCGTCCGCGCGCCGGGCTTCAAACCGGCCGTCCCGCTCGAGCCGACCGGCGACGTCGGCGAGGGCCAGATCCAGTGCGCCAGTTGCCACGATCCGCACCTGTACGACACCGAAGAGTCCACCAAGGGCCCGCAGAAGTTCCTGCGCCAGAACCGCTTCCAGGAGGTGCAGCCCACCGACACCCACAATCCGGATTCGGACATCATCTGCCTGTCCTGCCACGACAAGAACCAGGGCAACGCGAGCTGGGCCTTTTCCGTCCATGCCAACGAAATCACCGCGGACGAGACCTACAAGACCCTGCCGGCGCAACTGCGGGAGTTCCCGGATGCCCAACCGGTATGGCGGGCCGCTTGTCTGAACTGCCACGACACGCATACCGTGCAGGGCTCTCGTCGTCTCCTCCGGGAAGGCACCGACAGCATCTCGACGCCGAAGACGGGCGGCAATCCGGCGCTCGAGGAAACCTGCTACCAATGCCATACCACGGCCGCCTCGAGCGTGGTCAACACCGCCAGCGGCACGGTGCCGAACATCGAAAGCGATTTCAACCTGAGCCGGCACATGCCGATCCGCTCGGTGGAGCAACCGGCCGGCGAGGAACGGCACGACATCAATGCCAATTTCACCGACGGCCTGAGCGACTGCACCGGACCGAGTTCGGCCTGCGCGAAGGACCTGATGGAGCCCCGGGCCACCCTCGGCGTCGCGACTCTCGACAACCGCCACGCCGAATGCACCGATTGCCACAACCCCCACCGCATCATTCGCAGCGCGAGCGGGCTGCCCGGGGCGCTGACCCAGCTCAACACCTCGTCCGACAGCCGCGCAACCCATGCCCACTCGGCACCCCACTCGAATGCGATTTCCGGCGCCCTGCGAGGCCAGTGGGGGGTCGAGCCGGTCTATGGGTCCGGTTCCTTCTTTGCGCTGCCGATCAGTTACATCGTCAAGCGCGGCGACCCCGGCACCAACACCAGTACCGCGGCCGCCCAACCCTACCTGACGCGCGAATATCAGATCTGCCTCAAGTGCCATTCGGACTTCGGCTACTCCGACGACAACGTGCTGCCGAGCGGCAACACCCGGCCCCGGCTCGACAGTTCCACCAGCCTGACCGGCACCAACCCCGACGGCCGTACCAACTTCGACCGCTACACCAACCAGGCCCGCGAGTTCCAGCCCAACAATGCAAGCGGCGCGACCGGCGCCGACGGGGCCTATTCGTCCAACAATTTCCGCGGCTGGCACCCGGTGGTCGGCCCGACCGGTCGCAGCCTGGGCGCACGCGGAATCACCAATGCCTCGCCCTGGCTCAGCCCCTGGACCAACGACGTCGGCACCCAGACCATGTATTGCTCCGACTGTCACGGCAGCGACACCGGCAACACCACCGTCGATCCGGGCTCGAATCCGTGGGGGCCGCACGGCTCGCAGAACAAGTTCATCCTGAAAGGGGTCTGGGGCCCGGGTCTCGGCGGCACCGACCGTGACGGTACGCCGACGCCCGATTTCCTGTGTTTCAAGTGCCACGACCGACCGGTCTACGCCGGTCGCAGCGATACCGGCCGCCGCACCGGCTTCTACGATGGCGTCCGCGGCAAGGGCAACCTGCACAACTACCACACCGACAAGATCGAGCGCATCTTCTGCACCTGGTGCCACGTCGCCGTTCCCCACGGCTGGAAGAACAAGATGCTGCTGGTGAACCTCAACGACGTCGGCCCCGAGGCCGGCCAGACCGGCAGCAAGGAAGTCTCGATCAACGGCAACGGCGACAACTACAGCAACGGGCCCTACTACACGCGGGCAAAGATGAAGATCATCAATTTCTCGCCGAGCGGGGACTGGGACTGGGACAACTGCGGCTCCGACGGCAAGGCAGCGGGTGATCGCATTCCGAGCAGCAACGGCAACACCGGCAACGACACCCAGGCGGGCATCGACTGGATGAAGAGCGTGTGCAGCAGCCCCCCGTGATCGATCCCGGTCTGCAACAGACCCTCGCCTCGGGCGGCTCCACGCCGCCCGTTTTTCTGCGCGGCGCAGCGTGGCTGGGATCGCTCAAGCTCACCCTCGCCCTGCTGGTGCTGCTGGTGCCGGCGATCGTGCTCGCCTACAACTCGGAAGCCTGGCGGAGCTGGCCGCTGGCCGTGCCGCTGACCGGGCTCGCGTTCAATCTGCTGGCTGCGCTGACGAGCAATCCGGCATTCCGCCGCCAGACCGCGCTGATCGTCTTCCATCTGGCACTGGTGGCACTGCTGCTGCTGATCGCGGCGGGACGCATGAGCTACCTGAAGGGCACGCTCGAACTCACCGAAGGCGCCTGGTTCGAGGGCGGCGCGCTGACCTCGACCGACACCGCACGCTGGCACGCCGGCGACCTCGACCAGGTCCGCTTCACCAATCTCGGATTCACCATCGACTACGCCCCGGGCATTCGACGCGACGCGACCCGCAATCGCGTCGGCTGGATCGACGAGCGTGGGCGCATGCGCGAGTCGACGATCGGCGACCAGCACCCGCTGGTGGTCGAGGGCTACCGCTTCTACACCAGTTTCAACAAGGGCTTTGCCCCGACCTTCACCTTCACGCCGACTGGCGGCAAGGCGGTCCTCGGCGCCGTGCACCTGCCGTCGTATCCGATCCACGAGTACGAGCAGACCCGCGAGTGGTCGCTTCCCGGCACCCGCCGGATGCTGTGGATCCTGCTCGATTTCGACGAGACCATTCTCGATCCGGCACAGCCGTCGGCCTTCCGCATGCCTTCGGACTACCGGGTGATTGTGCGCGACGGCGCCGAGCGCTGGGAACTTCGGCCGGGCGCGGCCATCGACTTGCCGGAAGGCCGCCTCGAACTGGTCGGCCTTCGCAGCTGGATGGGATACAACGTGTTCTACGACTGGACCCTGCCGTGGCTCGCCGCGACCGCGGCGCTCGCGGTGCTCAGCCTCGGCTGGCACTTCGCCGGCAAGTTCCGCCGCAAGGCCTGGGACGCCTGAGACCGTGGAACGCGAACTTCAAGTGCTCTGGGCAGCCATCGTCGCCTACGTGCTGGGCGGCGTGCTGGCGATCTTCGGCGTGGCCCTGGGGCGGCGGCAGGGCCGCGTCGTGCTGGGCCTGCTGCTCGCCGGCCTGTTGCTGCACACGGCCTCCCTCGCCCTGCGCTGGCAGCGACTCGACCACGGACCCTTCATCACCCTGTTCGAGATCCTGTCGTCGAACGTCTGGAGCCTGATGCTGGTGTTCCTGATCGCCTACTGGCGGATTCCTAAGATCCGCCCGAGCGCCGCGGTGGTGATGCCGGTCATGTTCGTGCTGATGGGCTGGCTGATGCTCGCCCATCCCGGAGAGGGACACTTTCCACCGACATACCGCACGCCCTGGCTGTTCATCCACATCGGCATGGCCAAGGTCTTCCTCGGCGCGACCCTGGTGGCCCTGGGCATTGCCGGCGTCGTGCTGCTACGCCGCTACGGCATTGCCGAAGGGCGCTTCGCCGCGCTACCGGACGATCGCAGACTGGACGAACTCGCTTATCGCTTCATGGCGCTGGCCTTGATCTTCGACACCCTGATGCTGATCACCGGTGCCATCTGGGCGCAAGACGCATGGGGCCGCTATTGGGCCTGGGATCCGCTCGAAACCTGGTCCTTCGTGACTTGGCTGCTACTCGCCTTCGCGATCCACCTGCGTGTCACCTATCGACCCCTGCCGGTGCGCAATGCGTGGATGATCGTGGCCGTTTTCGTGCTCGCATTCCTCACCTTCTTCGGCGTGCCCTTCGTCTCCGAATCACCCCACAAGGGGGCGGTATGACCCCGCATACGCGGCCGCCCGAAGTGCGCGCCCACGGCAGGGCCGGCCTTGCCCAGCCAGGCTGTTCGAACGGCACGAAGGCATGCTTCGCGACGCCCCGTTCCCGCCCCACCGGGAGGATGCGGCATCGCGACAGGAGGGTCGTTCAGTGACCAGGCAGGCCGAGCGTGCCTTCGACGCCGATCAGCGCAGCCACGCCCTGCACTGGCTGGCCCTCGCCGCGGGCGCCGTGGCGGTGGCCGGGTTGTTCGCGATCCTGATTGCACTGGCACGGGTTCCGGCCGTCGGCCAGCTCTTTCCCGGCGCCGAGTTCTACCGGGTCGCCCTGACGCTCCACGTCACCCTCTCACAGGGCGTCTGGTTCATGGCCTTCGCCGCCTGCCTGTGGGCACTCGCCGCACCCCGCCGACCAAGCATGATCGACCAGGCCTGCCTGATCACCGCCGCCGCCGGTGCGGCCGGCATCGCCCTGTCGGTCGGCGTCGGAACACCGCAGCCCTTGATGAGCAATTACCTGCCCGTGCTCGACTCCGAGTTCTTCATCGGCGCCTTCCTGCTGTTCGGGCTGGCGCTGGCGGTCCGCGCCGGGCGCAGCAGCCTGCCGCTGACGCTGCGTCTGCCGGCAGACCTCGCGGCGACCCGGGTGCTCGGCCTGCGGCTGGCCGCGATGGGCTTCGTCGCCTGCCTGGGCTTGGCCCTCGCGACCCATCTGGCGATCGCCGATGCGGTCCGTGGACTCGCGTACTTCGAAGCGCTGTTCTGGGGTCCAGGGCACCTATGGCAATTCGTCCTGGTGCTGCTGATGATGGTCTGTTGGATGGCCCTCGCACCTCCCGTGCAGCGTGTGACGGCACCGGCGACCTATACCGGCCTGCTGCTGTTGGCGGCCGCGCCGATCGCCGCCGGAATCCTGCTGGCAAGCACCCACGACCCATTCGCCGCCGATCATGTCGTCGGGTTTACGCGGCTGATGCAGTGGACTTCGTGGCCGGCGCCGGCCATCCTCTTCGCGCTGTTGCTGAGCGCCAGCCCGCGCCCCCGCCCGGGCTTTCGTCTGTCCGGCGCATTGTTCGCCCTGGGGCTGGTGTTCGGCGCCGCCATCGACGGCCAGACGACCCTCGTCACCGCGCACTACCACGGCACGATCGGCGCAGTCACCCTGGCCTTCATGGCGACTGCATTCCAACTCCTCCCTCGGCTCGGCACCACGAGTGTCGACACCCGCGTGGCTGGCATCCAATTGTCCTGCTATGGCTGGGGCATACTGCTGATGATGTGCGGGCTGGCCGGCGCCGGGCTGATGGGCGCACCCCGCAAGACACCCGGAGACCTCGGCCTCAGTTGGAGCATCGAAACCATATCGAGGATGTTGCTCGGCATTGGCGGCCTGCTCGCCACGATCGGCATTCTGATGTTCGCCTACCTGGTACTCACCCGACTGTGGCCGCTCGCCGCCGGCCGAGGAATCCACAATAATGAAGCGGCCCGCTGACCAGCGTCGCGACCGGCGTCCCCTGGCGCTGGCCCTCACCGTCGCCGGCATCCTTCTCGGCGGCCTGCTGCTGGCGCGCTACGACGACCTCGTCGGTGCAGCAAAGTCGCTGCGTATGCGGGGTCATGCCGAAATGCAACGCCGCTCCGAACTCGAACAGCGTTTCCGCCAAGGCGTGGTGATGCTCCATGCACGACGCTTCGACGAAGCCGCACAGGCCTTCCACCGGGTGCTGCAGTTGGCCCCGCGGCTGCCGGAGGCCCACGTCAACATGGGATTCTCCCTGGTCGGGCTGGCCCAGTGGCCTGCCGCCCACGACTTCTTCGCGACCGCGATCGAACTGAATCCAGAGCAGGCCAATGCCTATTACGGGCTGGCCGTGGCGCTCGAAGGGCTCGAGGACCTGCCCGGCGCGATCGGCGCCATGCGAACCTATATCCACCGCAGCGCAGCCGAGGACCCGTATCGCCGAAAGGCCGAATCCGCCATCTGGGAATGGCGCGCGCGGCTGGACCAGACCCGCCAAGAGCTCGAGCGACCCGACTCGGGCCCGACACGGCCCGAGCGCGAAGAAGCGCCAGGCTGACCGGCATCGCGTCGATTCCCACGCTCGAATCCGGCGCGAAACCCTTCCCGAAACCAAGAATCCGGAGCGTATCCGTTCCGGACAGCGGGGAAACCTTCATCGATTCACTGTACCGGCGTGCCGATCCAGGTCGGCACACGGCTTGCTTGCCATGACCGAAGTTCGGCCGACCGGTTGGACGGCATCCCATGAAACCAATACTTCTTTCGACACCCGCGCACACCGCGGGGAATCCTTTCCGGCAGCTCGGTACCGCATGCGACGGACACGCAAGCGGCGGCCCGCGCTGCGGAGCTCGTTGCGTCGCGCGGCTCTTCAACGCGATCGCGTGGACATTCCGGTGAGCTGGGGCACTTGGCACGACTTCTGGAGCATGGGCGGGCAAGGCCTCTACGTGTGGGGTTCCTACGCCGTGACGCTGGCCGTGATCGTCACCGAGATCTGCGTCCTGCTGGTCAAACGCAAGTCGATCCTCGAACACCTCGGACGACTCAGCAGGCTGTCCCGGCGCAAGCCCGCACCGCGGCCCCAGTGACCACCAGTCGCCGAGCCCCCGGCCGATGCCTACGCCGGCCGCTTCGACCTCCCGCGGCCGCCCCGGAACCTCACACCAACGGCCCCGGTCCCACGACAGCGACCGCGTCTCGGTGTGCGGAGGGCGGTTTCAAGGACCATACGGAGGTGCGCAGGGACGCGCGCTCGAGGGCGCCCATCGCGCTTCCGCGCTAGACTATTAGGTTGAGCGGATGCCACCGCGCACGGGAGAGATCCCGGTCGCCGGTGCTTGCGCCACCACCACGTAGCGGGCCCAGCCCGCGACGCATTCGGAGACCATGCCATGGTTCCAGAGCTTGGACAATTCGCCCTGATCATCGCCCTGATCATTTCCCTGGTGCTCGGTACCGTGCCGATCATCGGCGCCGCCCGCGGCAACGCCATTCTGATGTCCGTGGCACGCCCGGCGGGTCAGGGATTCTTCGTCTTCGTCGCGATGGCATACGGCTGTCTGGTCTGGTCCTTCCTCGGCGACGATTTCTCGGTGCTCAACGTCGCGTCGAACTCCAACAGCTCCCTGCCGGTGGCCTACAAGTTCGCGGCCAGTTGGGGCAGCCATGAGGGCTCCCTTCTGCTGTGGACCCTGATGCTGTCGGGCTGGACGATGGCGGTCACGGTCTTCAGCCGTCACCTGCCGGAAGACATGGTGGCCCGGGTGCTCGGCGTGATGGGTCTGGTCGGCGTCGGCTTCATCCTGTTCATGCTGCTGACCTCGAATCCGTTCGACCGAGTGCTGCCTGCCGCTGCCGACGGGCGCGATCTGAACCCGCTGCTGCAGGATCCGGGCATGGTCATCCATCCCCCGATGCTGTACATGGGATACGTCGGCTTTTCGGTGGCCTTCGCGTTCTCGATCGCGGCCCTGCTCGGCGGTCGCATGGATGCCGCCTGGGCGCGCTGGTCTCGCCCTTGGACCACGGTGGCCTGGATCTTCCTCACGCTCGGCATCGCCATCGGCAGCTGGTGGGCCTACTACGAACTCGGCTGGGGCGGCTGGTGGTTCTGGGATCCCGTTGAGAATGCGTCGTTCATGCCCTGGCTGGTCGGCACGGCGCTGATCCATTCCCTCGCGGTCACCGAGAAGCGTGGCAGCTTCAAGAGCTGGACCGTGCTGTTGGCGATCGCCGCCTTCTCGCTGTCGCTGCTGGGTACCTTCCTGGTGCGCTCCGGCGTGCTGACCTCGGTGCATGCCTTTGCCACCGATCCGCGCCGCGGCGTGTTCATCCTCGCGCTGCTGGTGCTGGTGATCGGCACTTCGCTGGCCCTTTTCGCATGGCGTGCCCCCAAGGTCGGTCTCGGCGGCAGCTTCGCCCTGCTGTCGCGCGAATCGCTGCTGCTGACCAACAACGTGCTGCTCAGCGTTGCGGCCGGCTCGGTGTTGCTGGGCACGCTCTATCCGCTGTTCCTCGACGCCCTCGGCCTCGGCAAGATCTCGGTCGGCCCGCCCTACTTCGACTCGGTCTTCGTGCCGGTGATGGTTCCGATCCTGCTGCTGATGGCGGTGGCGCCGATTACCCGCTGGAAGCAGCAGGAGGTCGGCCCGCTGCTGCGCCGCCTGCGCATCGCCATGGTGCTGGCGGTAGTGCTCGGCTTTGCCGCCCCCCTGGCGATCGACAAGTTCAGCCCGATGATGGTGATGGCGATGAGCCTGGCGTTCTGGATCGTGCTGGCCACCGCCAGTGGCGTGGTCGAACGCCTGATCGCCGCTCGCGCAAAGCCCGACAGCCGTATTCCGCTGGCCTTCTGGGGCATGAACCTCGCCCACGCCGGCGTCGCCGTGTTCGTCATCGGGGTTGCCATGGTCAATGGTTCCCAGACCACGGCCGACCTCAAGATGGCACCGGGCGACACCACCACGGTGGCCGGCTACAGCTACCGTTTCGAAGGCATCCAGGAACTCGAAGGGCCGAATTACATCGCCGCGCGCGGCACCCTGAGCGTGACCCGCGACGGCAAGCCGATCACCACGCTCCATCCGGAGAAGCGCGTGTACCAAGTCCAGCGCATGCCGATGACCGAGGCGGCGATCGACACTTCGATCACCCGCGATCTCTACGTTTCGCTGGGCGAGGCAATCGAGGGCGACACCTGGATCGTGCGCATCTTCCACAAACCGTTCGTGGTCTGGATCTGGGGTGGATGCGTCCTGATGGCGCTCGGCGGCTTGCTCGCCGCCACCGACCGCCGCTACCGCAAGCTGGCGGCACGCGACGCGGTCCGTCATGCGTCGCAAGCCGGCCCGTCGCCGGTCGCCACCGTGACCGCGCGATCGGCGGTCGCCGGCAGCACTGAGGGGGGTTGACCGAAATGACGCGATTCCTGTGGCCGCTGGCCATCTTTCTCGCCCTCGTGGGCTTCCTCGCGGTCGGGCTCAATCTCAACCCGCGCGAGGTACCCTCGCCGCTGATCGACAAACCGGCGCCAGGCTTCTCGCTGCCGGTACTGCACCGGCCCGACACGACCCTGTCCCGCGACGACCTCAAGGGGCAGGTTTGGCTGCTCAACGTGTGGGCGTCCTGGTGCGTGTCCTGTCGGCAGGAACACCCGCTGCTGGTCGAACTGGCCAAGGCCGGCATCGTGCCGATCTACGGCCTGAACTACAAGGACGAACGCAATGCCGGGCTGCAATGGCTGAGCGAGCACGGCGACCCCTATACCGCCTCGATCATCGACGCCGACGGCCGCACCGGCATCGACTACGGCGTCTATGGGGTGCCGGAAACGTTCGTCATCGACAAACAGGGCGTCATTCGCCACAAGCACATCGGCCCGATCACGCCGCAGGCCCTGCAGGAGAAGTTGCTGCCCATGGTGAGGGAACTCAATGCTTCGTAAGTTGTTGCCCGCGGTGTTCGCGGTGCTGATCCATCTGCCGGCGGTGGCGGCGGAAGCCGTGCCGGCCAGTGAGGACCCGGTGCTCGAGGAACGCGTCATGCGACTCGGCCACCTGCTGCGCTGCTTGGTCTGCCAGAACCAGACGATCGCCGACTCCCATGCCGAGCTGGCGGTGGATCTGAAGAACGAGATTCGTGACATGATGCGCGCCGGCAAGAGCGATCAGGAGATCATCGATTTCATGGTGGCCCGCTACGGCGACTTCGTGCTGTACAAGCCGCAGGTCAAGTCCACCACCTGGGTGCTATGGTTCGGCCCCGGCATATTGCTGGTTCTCGGACTCGGCACCTTGTTCGTCAAGCTGCGCCGCCGCGTCACCCAGGCGCCATCGCCCGAACTCAGTCCCGAGCAAAAGCGACAGGCCTACAGCCTGCTCGAACAGGCGGATGGTGGAGACGGCAAATGATCACCTTCTGGGTCGTCTCCGCCATGTTGATGGCGGGCGCACTGCTGTTCATCGTGCCGCCGCTGCTGGGCGGCCGGGTCCGCCTCGAAGGCAGTGCCGATCACCAGGTTGCCAACCTCACGGTGCTGCGGGATCAGCTGCGGGAACTGGAGGGCGAGCGCCAGGCCGGTGAGATCGGCGCTGCGCAGTACGAAAAGGCGCGGGGCGAACTCGAACGCCGGGTGCTGGAGGAATCCGCCACGGTCGAGTCGGCCGTGGCTGGACGTCCGCCGATCGGACTGGTGGCCACCATCGTGCTGCTGCTGCCGGCACTGGCGATCCCGCTCTATCTCTACCTGGGCAGTCCGGAGGCCCTGAACCCGGCCGCGGTCGCCGCCCGCGCCAGTTCGTCGGAAGGCCATTCGCTGACCCCCGAGCAGGTCGAGGCGATGGTCGAAAAGCTCGCCGCACGTCTTCGCGAAACACCGGACGATGCCGAAGGCTGGGTCATGCTCGCCCGTACCTACAATGCGCTCGGCCGCTACCAGGAGGCCGCCGAGGCCTTCCGCACCCTGACCCGGCTGATGCCCGCCGACGCCCAGTTGCTGGCCGATTATGCCGACACCCTGGCGATGGCGCGGGGCCGCCAACTGAGCGGCGAGCCCGAGAGCATCATCGCCCAGGCGCTGGAACTGGATTCCCGAAACGTCAAGGCATTGGCGCTGGCCGGCACCGCGGCCTTCGAGCGGGCCGACTACGCCGCCGCAATTGGTTTCTGGGAACGCATCCAGGCCCAGGTCGCGCCCGATTCGCCCACGGCTCGCTCGGTCGCAGGATCGATCGCCGAGGCGAGGAACCGCCTCGGCGCGAGCGGCGGCAGCATGACCACCGCCTCCGCCGGCGGTGGCAGCCCGGTTTCGGTCAGCGGTCGGGTCAGCGTCGATGGCGCCATCACCGACCGCTTGCAGCCCGGCGACACCGTGTTCGTTTTCGCACGGGCGGTCGGCGGACCACGAATGCCACTGGCGATCGTGCGCAAGCAGGTGCGCGACCTGCCCTTCGAATTCACCCTCGACGACTCGATGGCGATGATGCCGGCCGCGCGGCTGTCGGCGTTCCGCCAGGTCGAGGTCGGCGCGCGTATCTCGCGATCCGGCAACGCCTCGCCCCAGCCGGGCGACATCGACGTCTTCTCCCAAACCTTCGATCCCCACTCGTCCACCTCGGTCGATCTGGTCCTCGGCGCCGGCGCCACCCTGTCCGCGGCTGCGCGGACGGCGACGGCCCCGGAACCCGAGGCTGCGACGGTCGCGGCAGGCGTCAGCGGCGAAGTGACGCTCGCGCCCGAAGTCGGCGCCCGGGTTGCGCCGACCGACACCGTGTTCATCTTCGCCCGCGCCGCCGACGGTCCGAGGATGCCCCTGGCAATCCTGCGCAAGCAGGTCCGCGACCTGCCGCTGCAATTCTCGCTGGACGACTCGATGGCGATGACGCCGAACATGCGCCTGTCCGCCTTTCCTCAAGTCGTCGTCGGAGCCCGCGTCTCGCGCACGGGCAATGCCGCACCGCAACCCGGCGATTTCGAGATCCTTTCGGATCCGGTGCGGTCCAACACCAGCGGGCTCGAACTGGTGATCCGCCAGGAGGTCCGCTGAACCCGCCGAAGAGGCCATGATTCCACCGTGCGAAGCCGCCTCAGACCTCTGATTTTCGTCGCCGTGTCGCTGCACGCGACGGTCGTCGCCGCGCCGCTCGCGACCGACGCCGAAAACGTGGCGGAACTGACCGCAGAGGCGCGGGTGGTCGCAGCGGAACTCCACCAGCAGATTGCCGGTGAACTGACCCGCGAGTACGCCATCAGTGGAAACCTGCGCTCGATCGTCGTGTGCAAATACACCGCGCCGGAACTGACCTCGGCCGTCTCTCGCCAGCACGGCGCGCAGGTACGCCGCGTCACGCTGCGCGCGCGCAATCCGGCGTTAGGGACGGCGGATTCATGGGAACAGGGCCACCTGCTCGCCTTCGAACGGCGCCGAGCGGCCGGCGAGGAGATCGCCACGCTCGAAGCCGCGGCCGTCGTCGACGAACCGGCCGCACGCTACTTCCGCTACATCAAGGCCATCGAGGCCGACCGCCTGTGTGTGAATTGCCACGGCCCCGAACTGTCCCTGAGTGCCGCCACCCGAAAACGGCTGGCGGACGAATACCCCCACGACCGCGCCATCGGATATCGGGCCGGCGACATGCTCGGAGCAATTTCCTACAAGAAGGCCCTGCCGGAGACATCACCATGAATTCAGCGCTTGTCCGCCGCTGGCTGTCCGTCCTGGCAATCGTCGCGTGCCCAGTGCTCGCCGGACCGACCGAAGCCACACCGGCCAAGCTGCCCGCCCTGCCACTGCGCGCCGATGCCGGCGGGCCGGCGCTGTTGTCCGAATTACCGAATGGACCGACCGTCCTGAACGTCTGGGCCACCTGGTGCGGCCCGTGCCGCAAGGAAATGCCGGCCCTGCAGGCGTTAGCAGCCCGGCTGGCGGAACACGACATCGAGGTCGTCGCGCTGTCGGTGGACGACGACTTGAACATGATGGAGGAATTCCTGCTGAAGTACCAGATCACGCTGCCGACGCCGGTGGCGGCGAGCCCCTCGGAGACCTTCCGACTGCTCGAAGCCATCGCCCTGCCGGTGACCTATTACGTGGCTGCGGACGGCCGCATCGTCGGCAAATATCTGGGGGCGAGGGCGTGGGACCAGGACGAGGCACTGCGTGACATTCTCGATGCCCTCGGTGGAACCGGACGCAGCAATTGAGCCCGCCCGGCCCGGGCGCCGCTCATTGGGCGTGACCGCCCCCGTCTCCGAGGAAGTTGCGGGCGCCAGCGTGGCCATGTTCGGCCGCCCGGCCGATCCACTTCATCGCTTCCTCCTGGCTGCGGATCACTCCCTTGCCGGCCAGAAACAGCAGACCCAGGTTGTATTCCGCCTCGGCGTGCTCGCGACTCGCCGCCTCGTAGAACCACTTCGCCGCCTCCAAGTCGGGATCGTCGGCCTCATTCGGCGCCGTATGTCCGAACACGTAGATGTTTCCCACCAGGAACATCGCGTCGACGTTGCCGGCCTCGGCGCTGCGACGCGCCAACTCAAGCGCCCGATTCTCGTCTTCGGGAACGCCGTGGCCGTAGAAATACAGGATGGCGAGTCGGTGCTGGGCGTTGGCATCTCCCTGCTCCGCCAACGGCTCGAGCTGCCGAGCGGCTTCCTCGTATTGCCCCGCGTCGAGCAGCGATATCGCTTCGTCGATCGGCGCAGCCGAGACCGGGGCGATGGCGAGCACCAAAAGCAGGGACAGACACAGACGTTTGAGCATGGGACAGCGGGCTCCTTGAGACGGGACGGACAAAAGGGCGGCGGTCGAAACGGCGGCCGCCGGAACGAAAATGATGGGCTGCGACTGCGCAAGATTCGTACCGCCACGACCATCGCTGGCCGACAGGCGGAACCACGCTCAGCCCAGGCTCGCATCTTGCAGTCTCTCGTGTCGCGCACGCTGCAGCGACCGTTTGCGGCCAGGACCCGATTGCAGCACCATTCCCCAGGTTTGCCGCCGTCCCGATGCCGACGGCGGCCGGCACATACGGCATGAGCACGCACGAATCCATCGACGCGCCGGGCCCGGAAGGCGACCCACTCGCCCCCAGCGCCCGTCACGAAGGCCTCTCACTGAAGGTCAAGGGCGTGCTCGCCTTCATCGCCTTCGTCCTCTACGCCCTGCTGGTCGGCATCTTCACCGACGCCGAGCGTCAAAAGTTGCTGGTGATGGTCGAGGACCTCGAGCGGGTGCACCGCTCGGAAGAGTTGCTGGTCCAGATCAACATGTCCATGGCCCGCACCCTGCTTTCGGTCAACGTCGCCTTCTCCGCCACCGATCCGCTGGCGGCCGCGCCGGGGGCGGTGATCGAGATCGAAGCCACACGCTCACTGCTGAGGGCCCTGGAAGACAAACACCCGCGCATTCTGATTCTTTCCCACGAACTCCAGGCCTTGACCAACGATCTCGTCAGCAGCCCGGGGCGTGGCGTCCTTGCGATCACCCGCACCACACTGCACGAGTTGATCACCGAGCTCGAACAGGTGACGCAGGCCACCCGCGACCGCAAGGCCCGCCTGCTTTCCGAATACCGCGTCACCTATGACCGCGTCACCTTGCAGGGCCTGGCGTTCGCCGTGCTCGGGATCATCGTGCTGGGGGCGGCGACGGCGATCTTCTTCAGTCGACTGACCTGGGACATCCGCAAACTCGAATCTCGCGCCCTCGACATCGTCAATGGCTATCGTGGGGAGGAACTCGACGTGACCCGGCGCGACGAGGTCGGCAGCCTGATGCGGGCGGTCAACCAGATGCAGAGCGACCTACGCGAGCGCGAGCGCCACATCGAACGGGCCCGCCAGGAGCAGTTCCACCGCGAAAAGATGGTTGCCGTCGGTTCGCTGGCCTCGCAACTGGCCCACGAGATCAACAACCCGATCGCCGCGATCAGCGGCATCGCCAGTTCGATTCGCGCCACATGCGCGCCGGGCTGCGAGCATCAGGGTATCAGTTGCCAACCCGAACTGATCCTCGAGCAGACCCGGCGCATCTCGCAGATCACCCGGCAGATCGCGGACTTTACCCGCCCACAGCCGCTTTCCCCGGAATTGCTCGACATCAACCAATTGATCCGCTCGACGGTAAACTTCGTCGCCTTCGACCGCCGCTTCCGCGGCATCGAGTTGTCGACCGATCTCGACGGCGAACTGCCGGCGGTGCGCGCAGTCGCCGACCACGTCACGCAAACCCTGATGAACCTGCTGATCAATGCCGCGGACGCGATGGAAGAGAATCCCGCCAGCCCCGAGATCAACGTCGTCAGCCGGACCGAGGAAGAAGACGCGGTAATCGAGGTACGCGACAATGGCAAGGGGATGGACGCCGAAACCCTGGCGCGCGCCTTCGACGAATACTTCACGACCAAACCTGCCGGCAAGGGCTCCGGCCTGGGCCTGGCACTGAGCCGCGAACTCATCCGCGACGGCGGCGGCACGCTGACCCTGGAATCCGAGGTCGGCGCCGGTACGGTGGCGCGGATCGCGCTGCCGCTCAACGTTACTGAGGCCGTGCGGGCCTGATCGCACGCAACACCGGGCAACCGGGAGGAGAGACTACGCGATGCATGTGCTGGTAATCGACGACGAACGCGCCATCCGCGAGATCATTGCGGATGCCTGCGCGCGAGCCGGCTACTCGGTCGACCAGGCTGCGACCTGCAAGGAGGCTGCCACCAAGCTGGTGCGCGGCGACGTGGACATCGCGCTGTGCGACATCAAGCTGCCCGATGGCGACGGCGTCGAGCTGGTTCGATCGATCAAGGAGTCCCGGATCGAGACCAACTTCATCATGGTCACCGCCTTCGCATCGATGGAAACCGCGGTGGAGGCCTTGCGCGCCGGTGCGTCGGACTACATCGTCAAGCCGGCCAACATGGAGGAGCTGCTGCACCGGGTCCAGCAGGTCGCCTCGCTGCGGGGCCTGCGCGAGGAAAACCGCGTGCTGCGCCAATTCGCCAAGGGCGACGCACCCACCTTCCGTTTCAGTTCTCCTGCGATGCAGGCGGTCGAGCGCCTCGCCGGCAAGGTCGCACCGACCGAGAGTACGGTGCTGGTCACCGGCGAATCCGGGACCGGCAAGGGCGTGCTCGCCCGCTTCATCCACGAACACAGCCGCCGGGCGGACCACCTGTTCCTGCCGGTCAACTGCTCGGCGATTCCCGAGACCTTGCTCGAAAGCGAGTTCTTCGGCCATACCAAGGGCGCCTTCACCGGTGCCGACAAGGCGCGCAAGGGCCTGTTCCTGCAGGCAGACCACGGCACCTTGTTCCTCGACGAGGTCGGCGAGCTGCCGATGCACATGCAGACCAAGCTGCTGCACGCGATCGAAGAGAAGGAGATTCGCGCAGTGGGCAGCGAGCAGCCCCGGCGGGTCGACTGCCGGATCATCGCGGCCACCAACCGCGATCTCCAACAGATGGTTGGCGACGGCACCTTCCGCGAGGACTTGTTCTTCCGTCTCAGCATGTTCCACATCCACATCCCGCCGCTGCGCGAGCGCCACGGCGACATCCGTGGCCTGATCGATTTTCTGCTCGAACGCGCGCGAGACCAATCCGGCGCATCCGACCGCTTGGGCCTCGCGACGGACGCCGAGCGACTGTTGCTGGGCTACCCGTGGCCGGGCAACGTGCGCCAGTTGGAAAACGTGATCAATCGGGCCTGCATTCTGGCCGAGGACGAGGCCATCGCGGTGACCGACCTGCCCCCGGAAATCACCCGCGGCAGTCGCGTTGCAGGCGGTTCTGGCACGTCAATTGCTCCCGCAAGCTGTTTGCGCGACCAGCTGCGCGAGATCGAAGCGCAGTTGGTGTTCAAGGCGCTCGACGAAGCCGGCGGCGACCGTCGCGTAGCCGCCCAGACGCTAGGCATCGGCTTGTCGAGCCTGTATCGGAAAATCGAGGAGTTCGAGTCGCTCGGTCTGCGGATCTGAGCCAACCACGCAATTCGCCCCAACCCTCCGGACGCAAATCACCATGAGCTTTCCCGTCGCAAAGAAATGCTTTCTCGCTTTCAGGTCGCTGACCCTCGCCGCGCTGCTCGCTGCGGCGCCGTTCGCGGCCCACGCCGACGTCGACAGCGATTACCAAGCCGGCATGTCCGCCTTTCGCGGCGGCGATCTCTTCTCGGCGATGGAACCGCTGCGCCGCGCGGCCGACGCCGGCCACCCCCACGCCCAGGCCGTTCTGGCCTACATCCTGGACCTCGGCGAGTACAACGAAGAGGCGTACCGCTACTACAAGCTGTCGGCCGAGCAGGATTTCCCGGACGGCATCTATGGACTGGCCTCGATGACGATCAGCGGAGACGGTGTCGAGCAGGACATCGAAAAAGGTCTCGAATTGCTCAAGCGTGCGGCCGCCCTCGGCCACGCCTACTCCTGGAATGCGCTGGCCGACGCCCTGCTCAACGGCATGCTGGCACCGCCGACCGAACAGCCGTACGCGGAAGAGATCCTGACCAAGAGTGCAGAAAGCGGCTACATCCGTTCGATCGACGCGCTGTCGATGGCATATTCTAAGGGAATGCTGGGCATTGCCCCGGATCCCGAGCGGGCGGAACTTTGGACCAAGAAGGCCGGCGATGCCAAGGCAGCCGCGGCCAACCAGTAGGAGCGCGCCATGAAACGAACCATGCTGGCGGTCATCGTGACCCTGTTCGCCTCTGCCACGGCACTGGCCGCGGACCCGATCAACGGCAAACAGATCTACGAAATGCACTGCGCGGTATGCCACGGCGTCGGTGGTCACCCGGTGCTGCCTTCCGCCCCGAGCTTCGCCAAGGGCGAACGTATGATGCAGCCCGACACGATGCTGATCGAATCGATCGAGAACGGCAAGAACGTGATGCCGGGCTTCCTCGGCCTCCTGCGTACGCAGGAGATTCGCGACGTCATCGCCTACCTCAGAACCCTACACCGCTGACGACCCATACCCATGCCCAGCCTTTTGCGACGTCTCGCCTTCTCCGCTCTGCTCGCCACCAGCCTCGGCGCCACCGCCCAGGACGGCAAGCCCGTGGTTCTCGAAACCTTCAACGTCGGGCAGAACGTCTATGTCCGCTCACTGCATCTCGATCAGGCCGAGAACACCATGTGGGTCGGCACCTCGAGCGGCGTGCACGCCATCGACCTGACCTCGAACACGCCCAAGCACACGTTCACCCGAGACGACGGTCTGGCCAACGAGTACGTCTTCGCGATCAGCACCGACACCCGGGGCTACAAGTGGTTCGGCACCAATGCCGGCGGCGCCTCGACCTACAAGGACGGTGAGTGGAAGACCTATTTCCCGATGCACGGGCTCGCCGACTACTGGATCTACTCGTTCGCCAACGGCACCGATGGCGATCTCTGGATCGGAACCTGGGCAGGCGCGAACCGTTTCGATGTGGAGACGGGCGAGTTCACGACCTATGTCAAAGAATTGATCAACGAGTGGGTCTATGGCCTCGACGTGGATGCCTCCGGCAAGGTGTGGTTCGGCACCGAAGGTGGCCTGTCGATGTACGACGGCCAGAACTGGCACGCATGGACCCATGAAAACGGCCTTGGCGCACCCAACGCCGACGACCGGCCATCCAGCACCAACACCGGTCTCGGCACCCGCAGCCGCCACGACCTGTCGACGCTGGCCGCCGGCATGCAGACCTACAATCCCAACTACTGTTTTGCAGTGCACGTCGATCAGGATCAGAAGGTCTGGATCGGCACCTGGGGGGGCGGCGTCAGCCGCTTCGACGGCAGCAATTTCGAAAGCTACACGGTCAAGGACGGGCTCGCCGGCACCATCGTCTATTCGATCGCCCGCGACCACGACGGCGTCCTCTGGTTCGGCACCAATGGGGGCGTCAGCCGCTACGACGGCAAGCAGTTCCAGAACATCACCGTCGCGGATGGGTTGCTCGACGCCAACGTCTATGCATTGGCCGTCGCCCCGGATGGTTCGATCTGGGCCGGCACCCGGCACGGCGTCGCCCGCGTCGGCACGAAATGAACTCGATTGACGGAAATTCAGGAGTTTCAACGCAATGAATCACAAGACACTCGCGGTCGCGGTGATCGTGGCAGGCGCCGCAATTGCCGGCGCCTACACTGTCGGCAAACAGCAGGGCGCAAGCAGCACGCCGGCACCTGCCGCAGCACCGAGTCCGGCCGCTTCCGCACCGAAGCCCGCCGCACCCGCCGCGACACCGACGCCTCAACCGTCGGCCGAGGCCGTGGCAGCCGCACATCAGGGGCAAAACCGCCGGGAAGGCAAGGTCGGTTTCGATCCGTCCGAGCGCTTCACCCATTTCCGCGTCGGCAACAAGAACGTCAAATCGATATTTGCGGACGGCGACACGATGTGGGTCGGCACCTCGGGGGGCGTCGTCCGCTACGATCTTGCCACCGACCGCTTCAAGCTGTTCGACGTCAAGACCGGCTTGCTCTCCAACGGCATGTTCTATGTCGGCCGCATCCAGGGCAAGCTCACCGTCGGCACCTACGGCGGTGGCATGTCGATGCTCGACGAGGACAGCGGCACCTGGGAGAACTTCAACATTCCCGAGGGCCTCGGCGACGCCTTCGTCTATGACGTCATCGAGACCCGCGACGGCGATGTCTGGATCGCCACCTGGTCGGGTGTGAATCGGGTCAAGGGCGGCAAGCTGAAAGATCGTTCGCAGTGGGAACTGCATACCGTCGAAAGTACCGGCGGCGGCCTCCCCAACGACTGGGTGTATGGTCTGGCCGAAGGCAAGGACGGCGAGATCTGGCTCGCCACGGAAGGTGGCATGGCACGCTTCGTCGACGGCAAATGGGAGAACTGGAACCACTCTCGCGGCGTCGGTGCGCCGTACGAAAAGGTTCGCGACGACATCGCCTTCAAGGACGATCCCGGAAAGGCCTCCCAGCACCATGCCCAACAGAAGCGCGAAATGGGCCTGCAGGACGTCAATCAGGCGTACAACCCGAACTACATCGTCGCTCTCGAGGTGGACAAGGACGGCAGCGTCTGGGCCGGCACCTGGGGCGGCGGGCTGGCCCACTATGTGGACGGTCGGTGGGTGAACGTGACGACCAAGGAGGGGCTGCCCGGCAATCACGTCTTCATGCTCCATCGGGATCGCCACGATCGCATCTGGATCGGCACCAACAACGGCCTCGCGTTGATGCAGGGGAACGGCTACAAGATCCTCAAGACCGACGACGGGCTGTTCAGCAACGCGGTGTTTTCGATGGCCACCACCGAGGACGGAAGCCTGTGGGTGGGAAGCTACGGCGGGGTCGCGCACATTCGCGGCCACGCCATCAATTGACGCGTCTGGGCGAGCCGCCGCGCGGCGCGTTCGGGAGGGGACGCACATGCAGCCAACGCCGACCGGTGATCGGTTCGCCAGCGAGGTGAACGGCCCCGATCTGTACAAGATGCTGGAACGCATGCCGATTCTGGCCGGCCTGCCCGGCGAGAGCATCGGCATGCTGGCCAGCGAGGCGCGCCTGACCGGTTTCTCCCGCGGGCAGACGATCTTCCGACGCGGCACCGCGCCGACCGGGCTGTATTTCGTCATCGGCGGCTCGGTCAAGCTGCTTGCCCAGGACGCGGACGGCCGCGAGAAGGTGATCGAGCTGTTCACTTCCGGGCAGATGTTCGGCGAGATCGGCATTTTCATGCATTCTTCGTACCGCTCGTGGGCTCAGGCCGTCGATCGATGTACCCTGGTGCACGTCGAACGCCACCATGTCATGCAGGCGATCGAAACCGATCAGGAACTTTCCGCGCGCATGCTGCGGGAGGTGTCGAGCCGAGTCCAGAAGCTGATCGACGCCATCTGCACGACCTCGTCGCGACTCGGCATCACCCGCGTCGCGTCCTACCTCAGCGAATTGTCCGATCGTGCCCACGAAGCGGCCCAGGTCCAGTTGCCGGCGCCGAAGCGGACGGTCGCCTCCCTGCTCTCGCTCACGCACGAGTCCTTCTCGCGAATCCTGCGCCGCCTCATCGACGAGCGTGTCATCGAAATGAGCGGGCGCAATGTGACCATACTTGATCGGGACAAGCTCAAGTCGCTGGTCATCAACTCCGAGTGAGCGTGCGCTTAGTTCGGCATCGCTTGGCCCGGCTGCGGTACGCTGTGACAGCGGAAGCAGGCCCGGTGGGTGATGAACGCCACCCGGTCGTGGCACTTGCCGCAGAATTCCCCACGAAAGATGTTCTCCATCCGGATCTTCGCGGTCCCTGCCTTCTGCGCAAAGATGGCCGGGTGGCAGTTGCTGCACGCCAACCATTCCGTGTGGGTCTTGTGGGGAAAGCGCACGTAGGGCATGCCTTTGGTATTGCGCATGATGACGTCGAGATCGAGCGGCAGGTAGGTCTCGTCGCCCTGGAGCACCTCCCGCGGCGAAATGATGCCGTCGCGCAGGGCCCGCGCCCAGTCGACCATGCCGTTCTGATCCAGCGGAAAGCCGCGCAACGCCTCTTCCGGCTGCTGCAGGCTCGTATGGTCGGGATTGGCCCGATCGTAGGAATCGAAGCGCGGATCGACCGCCGGCCCCGGCGCGGGTGCGGGCGCTGCGGCGGGTTGTCCTTCGTCCGTCGCCTCGGGAATCTTCGCCGGACGCAGGAAAGCCACCGCCGGGTCGCCCGTGAACAGCACGATACCCAGCACCAGCGCCATCGACAGGCGGTTGTCAGCTCTCATCATCTTGCCTTGACCATCATGCGCGCACAGGGACTGCACGCGAATGCAGGAAGCGGACCAGTGTGCCCCTCCTGCGTTCGCCCGGCGCACCCCCACGCCGGACACGCCGCCCGCCGATGACCCGAACCGTCCGCGGACTTCTCGTCGTTTGTTCGACCGCCCTGGCAGCCGGGCTGTTCGCGCTCGGCTACTTCACTTTTTCCGAAGCCTACGAGCGCAGCCTGCGCGACGACGCGGTCGCTGACGCACAGTTGTTGGCTCGGGTCAGCTTCAGCGGCATGTACCAGCTTATGCGCACCGGCTGGAACCGGCAACAGCTCGAGACCTTTCTGGCATCGCTGAGCCAGGCCGCCGACGGCACTCCGGCCCGCATCGAGATCTACCGTTCGCCCTTCGTCACCGCGCTCTATGGTGAGATCGACCAACCGCCGCCCGACGCGGCGATTCTGCAGGCCGTGCGCAGTGGCCACACGGTGGAGCGTCACGATGAAGGCGAAGTGCGCTATGTCATGCCCCTGGTGGCCGAGGAGGCCTGCCTTCGATGCCACGCCAACACGGCGCCGGGCGCGGTGCTCGGGGCGGTATCGGTGGCGCAGTCGATCGGCCCGCTGATCGAGGCCCACCGCGAACGCTTCACGGTCGCCGGTCTGCCGGCGATCCCCATCACGGCGGTCGCCGTGCTACTCATGGTGGTGTATATCTCGCGGCGCCTGGGACATTCGATCGCGGCGCTTTCGCGCGACATCGAAGCGGTCAATTCGGTTTCCGATCTCAAACACCTCGCGACCCGCCCGCCGATGCTCGCCTTCGCCGAATTCGCCCCCATCGGCGAGCAGATCTCGCGGCTCACCGAGCGCCTGCGCGGCGTCGCGGTCGATCGCGACATGCTCGAATTCGAGATCCGGCTGCTCGAGAAATTCATCATCACTTCCGAAGTGGTGCGCGACTGGCGGGACTACGTCACCAGCTTGCTGGTCGAGATCAACACCATCCTGCCGACCTACGCCCTTTTCTCGATCTTCAAGACCGGACAGCAGGATTACGAGATCGAGGTGTTCTGGCTCAAGCGCCCCAGCGCCCAGCTCACCGCCAATTTCGAAAAGGCGCTGCGTCGCAACTTGCTGCAGACCACCCTCGATCACAGCACCGCCGAATGCAGCATTCGCCATAACATTGCCGATCCGTCGGCCGATCTCGATCCGGACGAGGCCCAGACCGAGTTGCAGACCAAGACGCTGGTCATCAATGCGCCGAAGATCGGCGGCATCGTCGGCATCGGATTGCAGCCGGATCCGGCCGAAGATCCCGCCCGGCTATTGGTCATCGATTCGGTGTTGTCCACCCTGCTCAACGTGGTCGGCTCGGTCAAGGCGATCCACCGCTACACGAGCGAACTCGAATACTTTGCAACGCGAGATCCGCTGACCAAGCTCTACAACCAACGCATTTTCTGGGAACTGCTCGAAAACGAGATCGCCAGAGCCGCGCGGCGCGAGACCCGCTTCGTCGTCCTGCTGGTGGACGTGGACAATTTCAAGTCCATCAACGACAGCCACGGCCACGCCTTCGGCGACAGCTTTCTGCAGGCCGTGGCACGCGCCCTGCGCCAGTCGGTGCGTCCGGACGACATCGTCGCCCGCTACGGTGGCGACGAATTCATCGCACTGCTGCCCGGCGCCAGCATTTCCGAAGGCAGCAGCGTCGCGGAGCGAATGATCGCCGCGGGCGCCCGACTCGATCTGCTGGCCCCCGACAGCAGCATCGTCAAATCGGGCTTCACGATCGGCCTCGCGGCATTTCCCGAACATGCGCGCGACGCCAAGGATCTGTTCCTGCTCGCCGACAACATGCTCTACAAGGCCAAGAGCGAGTCCAAGGGCCAGCTCCGGGTGCCGACCACCGACGACCTCGCCGACACCTTCCGCACGGCTGGCGAGCGCACCCTGCAGTTGTTCGACGCGATCGAGGCACGGAGCTTCATTCCGTATTTCCAGCCGATCGTACGACTGGCCGATGGCGAAATCGTCGCCTACGAGATACTGAGTCGCCTGCCGCGCAGCAGCGGCACGCTCGGCGCCGAAGATTTCGTGCCACTGGCCGAACGCATGGGCGTCATGCACCGGATCGATCTGATCGTCATCCGTCAGGCCCTTGCGCAACTTTCCGCCTCCGGCTTTACCGGCAGCATCTTCCTGAACTCGTCACCGCGCGCGCTGGTACTCGAGGAATTCATTCCCGAGATCCGCCGCATCGTCAAGGACGCCGACATCGACGCCCGACGCATCGTGTTCGAGATCACCGAACGGGAAACCATCCGCCACCCGGAAGTCCTCGACCATTACATATCCCGTCTCACCGACGAAGGCTTCCGGCTGGCCATCGACGATTTCGGCTCCGGCTTCTCGTCGTTCCACTACCTCAAGCGCTTCCCGGTGGACTACTTGAAGATCGAAGGGGAGTTCGTCACCAACATGCTCGACAACGACCGTGATCGCGCGATGGTTCGCAGCATCGCCGCCCTGGCGCGCGAACTGGGCATCTGCTGCCTTGCCGAGCACATCGAATCCGAAGCCGTGCTGGAGGCCCTGCGCGGATTCGACATCGAACTCGGCCAGGGCTTCCACCTCGGCATCCCTGCGCCCCTGGGCGCGAGCAGACCGCAACCCTAGCCCGGACATTTCACCAGT